>JAHJJI010000028.1 GCA_018823025.1 Gammaproteobacteria bacterium
AAGCTGGAGCAGAACTACCGTTCCACCATTCGCATCCTGCGCGTGGCGAATAGCTTGATCGCCAACAACACCAAATTGTTCGAGAAGAAATTATGGAGCGACCTCGGTCTCGGCGACCCGATCAATGTGATGGCCGCCAAGGACGAGGAGCACGAGGCGGAAAGCGTGGTGATGCGGATGCTGGCGCACAAGTTCGAACATCGTACCCGCTTCGCCGATTACGCCATTCTGTATCGTGGCAACCATCAGGCGCGGGTGTTCGAGCAGCAGTTGCGTAACGAGCGCATCCCGTACCAGCTGAGCGGCGGCAGCTCGTTTTTCGACAAGCCCGAGATCAAGGATGTGATCGCCTACTTGCGCCTGCTGGCCAATAGCGACGACGATCCGGCCTTCATCCGCGCCGTCACCGCGCCGAAAAAGGGCATCGGCACACAAACCCTGGAAAAGCTCGGCAACTATTCCGCGCAGCGCCGCCAGAGCCTGTTCGCCACCGCCTTCGAGGCCGGTGCGGAAAACCAGCTCGGCACCAGGCAGTACCATGCCCTGATGGAGTTTTGCCAATTCATCAACAACCTGCAATTCCGAGCCGAACGGGAATCCGCAGCAGCCATCATCGAGGATTTGCTCAAGGCGATCGGCTACGAGGCGCACCTGTTCGATAGCGAAGAGCCGCGCGCGGCGGAAACCAAATGGAACAACGTGCGGGATTTCGTTGCCTGGCTATCCAAGAAGGGCGAAGAGGACGGCAAGAACATCATCGAACTGACCCAGACCATCGCCCTGATCAATATCCTGGATAACCGTGACAGCCAGGATCTCGATGCGGTGCGCCTGTCCACCCTGCATGCGGCGAAGGGGTTGGAGTATCCCCATGTGTTCCTGGTCGGCGTGGAAGACGGCATCCTGCCGCACCGCGAATGTATCGACAACGGTCTGGTGGAGGAAGAGCGCCGCTTGATGTATGTCGGTATTACTCGTGCCCAGCGCGGCCTGACTCTGAGCTATTGCTCGAAGCGCAAGCGCGGCCGCGAATGGCAGGCTTGCGAGCCGAGCCGCTTCATCGCCGAACTGGCGCAGGACGACTTGCGCATCAGCGGACGGGAAAGCGCGCCGGAAGTGCGGAAAGCGGAAGGCGCGGCCGCGATGGCGGCCATGAAGGCGATGCTGAAAAAATAAGGGCAACTAAAAAGTCGCCCTTATTTTGAATCCATTTCAAGCTTCCACCCCGATCCTCTCCTCAACCGGGGAGAGGATCGGGGGTGAGGAGTTTTTACTTCGACAGTTCGATCATGTGTTCCACCGCCGCCTTTACTTCATCGTCAGACAGAGCCGGGTTGCCGCCTTTAGCCGGCATCGCGCCGGATTTTCCGGTAAAGCCGCCGATGGCATGTTTGAACAGGGTATCCTTGCCTTGGCCGATACGTGGGCCCCAGGCGCCTTTGTCGCCAGTCTTCGGTGCGCCCGCAGCGCCGGTAGCATGGCAAGCCTGGCACAGGCCTTCGTAGACTTTCTTGCCGTCCACCACGCCGCCAGCATCAGGCTTGGCTTCGCCGATGGCAACTTCGCCCACCGGTTTCAGGCGCAGGGCAATTTCTTCCGCGGCGGCTTTGTCATCTACAGCGTCAACGTGGGTGGCCATGATGCCCATGACCAATTTGAAAATCAGGAACGCAACGATCAGTACCGGGATCAGCGCGCCTACCAGGGCGAGCAGAAATTGCGTAACGGTGGTTTTTTCCATTTCGTGGCCACTCATGGGGAAATCCTTGTCTTGTTAATGTCGAAAACCCGTAATTATAACGGTAATTCAGTCAACTGCAAAAGACCGGCATGGACGTTGACTAAAAAAACAGCTATGATTTGCGCCTGATTTTCACAATGCGCCCGTAGCTCAGCTGGATAGAGTATTGGTTTCCGAAGCCAAGGGTCGCGCGTTCGAATCGCGCCGGGCGCACCATTCTGGTACAAGCTGGGCACCCCAAAATAAGGGGTGCCCAGCTTCCATTATTAAACCGTAACGGCAAGTTGTAACCAAATACCATGCAAGACACCCAAAAACCTTCTGTCTCTAGTACTGCCGATTTGCAACGTGAAGTTGCTGAATTGATAATCGAGGGTCTGAACCTTGAGGTCACAGCAGATCAAATCGACCCTGATGCCCCATTATATGGCGAGGGTTTGGGCCTGGATTCGATTGATATATTGGAAGCCGCGCTGGTAATTTCCAAGCGTTATGGCCTGCAATTGCGTACCGACAGCGCAGACAACCAGCATATTTTCAGTTCGTTGCGCAGCCTCTCCGACTATATTGCCTCACAGAGAACCCTCTAAATGACACGCCGCATCTTGCGCTGGCTGGGTATCGCCACGCTGGTGATCGGCTATCCGCTGCTGGCGCATTACACCAACGAATCCGCGCAAAACAGTAACCTGGGTGCGTTGGTGGCCATTGCGCCCGTAGTATTGATTGCTCTGGTGCTGGCCCGGAATTCTCCTCGGCGCGTCATCATGCTAGGTGTGCTGATGCTGTCGTGTGTCGCGCTATGGGCCGGATGGTCGGCGCTTGAGCAGCATTTCGGGCTGGTTTACTGGCTGCAAAATGTGGGTATGCAGCTCATCCTGTTCATGACTTTTGGTCGTACCTTGATCGCCGGGCGGCAACCGCTCTGTACGCGCTTCGCAGAGGCGGTGCATGCGCCGTTGACGCCGCAGCATGAACTTTACGCACGCCAGGTCACGGTCGCCTGGACCCTGTTTTTTGCCGCGATGGCGCTGGTTTCCACCGGGCTGTTTTTTCTGGCGCCGTTGGTGACATGGTCGTTTTTTGCCAATTTTCTGACACTGCCTTTGGTCGCATTGATGTTCATTGCTGAATATTGGGTACGCCGGTGGGTGCTGCCCGAGATGCGGCAGACGCACATCCTCGATGCGGTGCGGGCATACAGGAAAACTTCGGCGCGGCCACGCTAGTTGTTACCGCTTTAATCATGTCTTCATTGCCGCTGGTATCACACGTCGCCCCGGACAGCATCATTGCCTGGCGCGCCGATGGCGCCGTTACACTGCGCCAGTTCCTGGCCGAGGTCCGTCAGCTTGCTACCCGGTTTCCCGCAGGAAACCACCTGCTCAATATGTGCAGCGACCGCTACCGCTTTAGCGTAGGTCTGGCCGCCGCCATTGTGGCCGGCAAGATCAGCCTGCTGCCGTCTACCCATACCCCTGAAGTTGTCCGCCAGATCAAGATTTTTGCACCGGATGTGTTTTGTCTGACGGATAGTGATCACTGTGCGGTGGATCTGCCTCAACTGAAATACCCGGTCATGGATGGTGGTCAACTGGGTCAATTCGAAATTCCACAAATCGATGTAAAGCAGAGCATCGCGGTGGTATTTACTTCAGGCTCGACCGGCATGCCGCAACCGCATCTCAAGACTTGGGGCGCGCTAGTCGGCAGCGTGCAGGCTGAGGCATTGCGCCTGGGGTTGCTGCACAATACACCTTGCACACTGATAGGCACGGTGCCGCCGCAACACATGTACGGGTTTGAATCCACGGTACTGATGGCATGGCTCAGCGGCAACGCACTCAGCCATGCGCAGCCGTTTTACCCTGCCGACATTTGCCAGGCACTGGCAGCTGTGCCGACGCCGCGAGTGTTGGTGTCCTCGCCCGTGCATCTGCGCGCTTTGCTGGATGCGGGGCTGGCGCTTCCAGAAATCACCCTGGTGGTATCTGCTACTGCGCCGCTGTCTGCCCAGCTCGCGCAGGACATCGAGGCGCGCTGCAATGCGCCGCTTATGGAAATCTATGGCAGTACCGAAACCGGCCAGATTGCCACCCGCAGACCCACGCATAGCGCAGAATGGCAACTGCTTCCCGGGATAAAATTGGCCGTGGAGGCTGACTGCGTGCACGCTTGCGGCGGCCACGTCGAGACCCCGATTGCCATGAGTGACATCATCGAATCGATTAGCGAAGAGCGTTTTTTACTCCACGGACGCATGGCCGATCTGGTTAATATCGCGGGGAAACGACATTCCCTGGCGAGCCTCGATCACCAGCTCAATAGCCTGCCAGGCGTGGTGGATGGTGCTTTTTTCATGCCCGATGAAACCAGTCCTGATCATGTCACCCGGCTGGCTGCGTGCGTGGTGGCGCCAGGATTGGCGGCATCGACCCTGCTGGCGGCGTTGCGCGAGCGTGTTGACCCGGTTTTTCTGCCGCGTCCCCTGGTGTTTGTGGATGAGCTGCCTCGCAACAGTACCGGAAAACTGCCGCGTGCCGCATTGCAGGCCTTGCTGCAGGCTCACAGCGCACGGAAATCCGCATGAATAATGTCACGCACTGGACGGTTCCGCTGGATCATCCTGCTTTTGCCGGGCATTTTCCCGGTACCCCCATCCTCCCCGGTGTCGTGCTGTTGGACGTGGCGCTTCAAATAATCGCCGAAACCAGCGGGATTGCTTTGGATCTGTGCGAGATCAGCTCAGTCAAGTTTCTCAGCCCCGCGAGTCCCGGCGATGAACTGCTGATTCAGCATGTCGTTTCGGCCACCGGAACGATACGGTTCGACATCCTGGCGGGTGCGCGAAAAATCGCCAGCGGCACTATCGTGCCAGGAGCGTCGGTATGACACCTGATCCGACAACCAGCCACAACGCATGGGCGCAGACGCCGGAGCGCAGCAACATGCTGATGTTGCGCGTTATGACCTGGATTTCACTGCACCTGGGGCGGCGCGCGGCGCGCAGCGTAGTACACCTGATCGCCGCTTATTTTCTGCTGTTTGCCCCGGCCAGTCGGCGCGCTTCCAGTCTGTATCTCGGTCGTGCGTTAGGCCGACCT
Organism: Gammaproteobacteria bacterium; assembly: GCA_018823025.1. Lineage (GTDB taxonomy): Bacteria > Pseudomonadota > Gammaproteobacteria > Burkholderiales > Sulfuricellaceae > Sulfuricella. The sequence continues at coordinate 4,846 of JAHJJI010000028.1, forward strand.
GCCAACTGGCGCGATCTGTACCGGCATTTTTTTATCTTTGCCGCCACCATCCATGACCGCGTCTATCTGGTCAATCGCCGCTTCAACCTGTTCGAATTTGAAGTGCACGGCGAGGAAGCGTTACAGCGCCTGCTTGCCGACGGCAAAGGCCTGTTTCTGATGGGGGCTCATCTGGGCAGCTTTGAAGTGATCCGCGCGATTGGCCGGAAACAGACAGATTTGCGGGTCTCCATGCTGATGCACGAAGACAATGCAAAAAAAATCAATGCCATGCTGGCAGCGATCAATCCGGAGGCGGTGCAGGATATCATTGGCCTGGGGCACATCGATTCCATGCTCAAGGTGCGTGAGCGCCTGGATGACGGTTGTGTCGTGGGCATGCTGGCGGATCGCACCCCCGGCAACGACACGCTGTACCCGGTTCAGTTCCTCGGCGCAGATGCCCGTCTGCCCGTCGGCCCGTTTCGCATGGCCGCATTGCTGCGGCGTCCGGTGGTATTCATGACCGGGTTGTATCTGGGCGGCAACCGTTACGCCATCCATTTCGAACCCCTGGCAGATTTTTCCGACGTTGCGCGCGGGCAGCGCGATGCCGCCGTGGAAGCAGCGATTACCCGTTATGCTGCACTGCTGGACCATTACTGCCGCAAGGCGCCTTATAATTGGTTTAACTTTTTCGATTTCTGGCAGCATGTGCCTGCTACAACCCCTCTCCAACCATGATGACACTGTTCCGTTTACTTGTTTTATTGCCGCGCCTGCTCGTTGCGCTGGCGCTGTTGCCTGCCATCGGTCACGCCGCCGACTGGGATATCGACCAGCTCATGCGGGGGCTGGCGCAAAACCGTTCCGGCCGTGCCAGCTTTGTCGAGAAAAAATCCATCGCCATGCTCGACAAGCCGGTGGAGTCCTCCGGGGAACTGTTCTACTCTGCCCCCGATCATCTGGAAAAACGCACCCTCAAACCCAAACCCGAATCCATGACGGTGGATGCCGGCACCCTGATCATCGAACGCGGCCGCCAGAAGCATCATCTGCAATTGCAGGATTACCCGGAACTGGCGGCTTTCATCGACAGCATACGCGGCACCCTGGCGGGTGATCGCAAGGCGCTGGAACGCAGTTACCGGTTGAGCCTGGAGGGCACCGTCGAGCGCTGGACTCTGCAACTCCTGCCGGTGGATGAAAAAATGCAGGCAGTGGTCAAGCGCATCCGCATTGCCGGGGTGCGCGACGCCGTGCGCAGCATCGAAATCACCCAGGCAGATGGCGACAGTTCGCTGATGCTGATCGAAAAGTTGGTCATACAGTGAGTCAAAAGCTGGCTCCAGCGCATCGTGGACGAACTGCGATCGCCTTGTGGCTGGCGTTTATCCTCATCTGCGGCATTATCATCAGCCGTAGCCAGTTCACGACGGATTTGTCGGCATTTTTTCCGCGCAGCCCCACCCCCGAGCAACAACTGCTCCTCGAACAGATTCGTGACGGGCTGGCTTCACGCTTGATACTGGTCGGCATTGAGGGTGCAGATGCACCCATCCGTGCCAGGCTTTCCAAACAAATTGCCCAGCGGCTGCGTGCCGATCCTGATTTTGTCAGCGTCAACAATGGCGAACCAGTCAGCGCCGAGCGCGACCGAGCATTCCTGTTTGATAACCGATATTTATTGAGCCCTGCGGTAACGCCTGTGCGCTTCAGTGTGGACGGGTTGCACGCTGCCCTGAGCGACAGCATCGATCTGCTCGCCTCGCCTGCCGGGCTGCTGGTCAAGTCGCTGCTGCCACGCGATCCGAGCGGTGAAATGGTGCAGTTGCTCGGCCAGCTCAACAGCGGTAATCGGCCGCGCATGGACGATGGCGCATGGGCATCGCGCGATGGCGCGCGCGCCCTGATGCTGATGCAAACGCGTGCATCCGGCTCGGATATCGACGCCCAGCAACGCGCCATGGCCGCCATTCGGCTGGCATTCGACACGGCGGCCGGCGCAACCCCTGCCGCTAAACTGGTGATGTCCGGCCCAGGCGTATTTTCGGTCACTTCACGCGATGCGATCAAAAGCCAGGTCAGCCGCCTGTCCCTTATCAGCGTGGCGCTGATTGCGACGCTGTTATTACTGGTTTATCGTTCCTTTACCGCACTTGCATTGGGATTTCTGCCCGTCATCAGCGGAGCGCTGGCCGGCGTAGCGGCAGTTAGCCTGGGTTTCGGGACGGTGCATGGCATTACTCTGGGATTCGGCACCGCACTGATCGGCGAGGCGGTGGATTATTCAATCTACCTGTTTGTGCAATCGGACCAGGGTGGATCAGACGAGCGCGGTTCAGACCAGCAAAACTGGATCAAGCGCTTCTGGCCCACCATCCGCCTCGGCGTGCTGACCTCGATATTCGGCTTTGCCTCACTGCTGTTGTCCGGCTTTCCCGGTCTGGCGCAGCTCGGCCTGTATTCGATTGCCGGTCTGATCGCCGCCGCAACGGTGACCCGCTTCGTTTTGCCCCATCTGCTGCCGATGAAGTTTTACGTTCACGATGTCTCGGCTATCGGTCTGGCCCTGTCCCGTCTGGTGCAGCGCGCTGCCGCCCTGCGCTGGCTGGCCGCGATCCTGCTGCTGACGGCCTGCGCCATTCTCGTCCAGCACCGCGCCGGTTTGTGGGACGACAAGATATCCTCGCTGAGTCCGGTATCGCAAGCCGATGTGGCGCTGGATGCCAGTCTGCGCGCCGATATGGGCGCGTCCGACGTGCGTTATCTGGTGATGGCCTCCGGCGCGAGCCGGGAATCCGTATTGCAATCTGCCGAACAGGTTTCCGCGCTACTGCAAACCCAGGTTGATCAGGGCGAACTCGCCGGATTTGAAAGCCCGAGCCGTTATCTCCCCAGCACGGCGACGCAGCGCGCCCGTCAGGCCAGTTTGCCCACCCCCGCCGAGCTGGAAACGCGCCTCGCGCAAGCAGTTCAGGGGCTGCCGGTGCGCGCGCCGCTGTTTGCCCCCTTCCTTGCCGACGTCGCCGCCGCGCGCAACCAACCCTTGCTGCAAGCGGCCGACCTTGAACAGACTTCAATGGCGATGGCGGTGGATGCGCTGCTCATCCAGCAAAAAACCCACTGGAGCGCGATCTTGCCGTTGACCGCCCCGGAGGGCGCTGACATCAACGCCAGCCGAATTCGCGCTGCATTGAGCGCCACGGGTTTACCCAATGTGCTGTTTGTGGATATGAAAGCCGAGGCCGACCGCCTGTATTCCGGTTACTTGCATGAAGCCATCCTGTTGTCGCTGGGCGGGCTGTTTGCCATTATCGGGTTGCTGCTCTGGGTTTTTCGCTCGCCCCTGCACGTGGTGCGTCTCATCGCGCCGCTGGCGGCTGCGGTCGTCACCGTTACGGCGGGATTGGCCGTGTTCGGCCAGCAATTGATCATTCTGCATCTGGTCGGCTTGCTGCTGGTGGTCGCGGTGGGATCCAATTACGCCCTGTTTTTTGATCGGGCGGACTGCCTGGTCTCGCCGCGCACCCTGGCCTCGATGCTGTTTGCCAACCTCACCACCGTCGCAGGCTTCGGCCTGCTGGCATTTTCCAACGTGTCGATATTGCAGGCCATGGGAGTCACCGTGGCGCCCGGCGTTATCCTGGCGTTGATTTATTCCGCGATTTTCGCCAAAAAACCTCATGGCAAAGTCTATGCGTAGCGCCCGCTGGCAACCTACGCTGTTTATCCGTGCAACCCTAGCGCTGCATGTGCTGGCCCTGGTTCTCGTCTTTGCCGAACCTGGGCAGTGGCGCTGGGCGCTGGGCGCCGTGCTGGCCAATCACGCACTGCTCACGCTGCTCGGGCTGTGGCCGCGCAGCCACTGGCTGGGATCGAACTGGACACGGCTGCCTGCCGCTGCCACAGCCAGAAATGAAATCGCCCTGACCATCGACGATGGCCCGGATCCCGTCGTCACCCCGCAGGTGCTAGAGTTGCTGGATCGTTACGCGGTTCAGGCGACCTTTTTCTGCATCGGTGAAAAAGCCGCGCGCTACCCGGACTTGTGCCGTGAAATCGTGCGTCGCGGCCACGCCGTGGAAAACCACAGCCAGCATCACCGCCATCATTTTTCACTGCTGGGCCGTGCCGGCATCACGCGTGAATTACAGGCCGCCCAGGACACGCTCACCGCGATTACCGGCCGGCGCCCCCTGTTTTTTCGTGCTCCTGCCGGCTTGCGCAATCCTTTTCTAGACCCGGTGCTTGCACGGCTGGGACTTCGGCTTGCCAGCTGGTCGGCGCGCGGTTTCGATACCCGGGTTGGTGATGCCGAGCGTGTGAAAAGCAAGCTGTTACACGAACTGCGGGCGGGGGCTATTTTGCTGTTGCACGACGGCAACGCGGCACACACTCCCCAAGGCACTCCGGTTATTCTCGAAGTGCTCCCAACCGTTATGGCCGCCGCTACAGCAGTCAATCTGCGTTTTGTTACCTTGCGGCTAGCCCTTTTATGAATAGTCCGCAGACACACTGGTATCGCCAGATTGCAGCGGTAATACCGATGCAGATAACGCTCAAAAGCATCGGAACGACGCTTTTCATCAGCCTGTTTTTCGGTGCTTACTTTTACTTGCTCAAAACCCCGGCCTACCCGACCACAGTGATGCCCTTTACCTTGCTGGATCGTGTGATCGGCTTTCAGCCCCTGGCTTTGCCCATGTATTTATCACTGTGGGTCTATGTTTCCCTGCCCCCGGCATTACTGGCAACGCGGCGCGAGTTGTATGGCTACGGGTTAGCCATGGCAGGGACGTGCCTTGTCGGGCTGATTGTCTTCTACTTCTGGCCCACGGTAGTGCCCGCAGCCCACATCGACTGGGCTCAGTATCCGGAGGTGGATTTCCTTAAAAACATAGATGCCTCGGGCAATGCCTGCCCTTCTCTACACGTCGCCACAGCCGTTTTTTCAGGTATCTGGCTACAGCACTTGTTGCGCCGCTTTAATGCGCCGCTGTGGATGCTTATCTTCAATTCAATATGGTGTATCGGCATTGTCTACTCCACCATCGCCACACGCCAGCATGTGGCGATGGATGTGTTGGCCGGTCTCGTGCTGGGGGGGCTGGGGGCTTATCTGTCATTGAGAAACCGGTTGGATGAGAGTGTAATCGGTGAAGTCCGTCATGCATCGATTTAATCCAGACCAAATACTGAAATTTGCTAAAATCCTCATTTACTTACGATAGGCTGATTTTTCCTTGAACCCGCTCTGGCTCTCCCATTTTACTGCGACCAGCAGCATCGGTCGCGGCCTGGCCCAGACTCTGGACGCACTGCGCCAGCGTCGCGCCGGGCTGGCGCCGTGCGCGTTCGATACGGTGGATCTGGCGACTTTCATTGGCGAGGTGGCCGGGGTGGATACGGTTCAGCTTCCCGCGCACCTGGCAGACTTCGATTGCCGCAACAACCGGCTCGCGTTGCTGGGATTGATGCAGGATGGCTTTGCCGAGGCGGTGCGCGCGGCCATCGTAAAATATGGTGCGCAGCGCATCGGCGTGTTTCTCGGCACCAGCACTTCCGGCATTCTGCAAACCGAGTTGGCCTATCGGCGACGCGACCCGGTAACGGGCGCACTTCCCGCCGATTTTATTTATGGCACCACGCACAACACCTTCTCCGTCGCCGATTTTACGCGTCATTACTTTGGGCTGACCGGTCCGGCGGTGGTGGTGTCATCGGCGTGTTCGTCCAGCGCCAAGGTGTTCAGTTCGGCACGGCGCATGATGGCAGCGGGGTTGATCGATGCGGCGGTGGTGGGGGGCGTGGATACGCTGTGCCTGACGACGCTGTATGGCTTCAATTCGCTCGGCCTGATTTCCGAACAGGCGTGTCGCCCATTCGATGCGCAACGCAATGGCATCTCGATTGGTGAGGCCGCTGCTTTCGCGTTGCTGGAACACCCCCAAGAAAACTTGAGTGCTGATGCGGTGCTGCTACTCGGGGTAGGCGAATCCAGCGATGCCTATCACATGTCATCGCCGCATCCGGATGGCTTAGGTGCGCGCATGGCGATGCAGGATGCGCTGAAAATGGCGGGTTTGGAGCCGACTGAAATCGGCTATATCAACCTGCACGGCACCGCGACCCCAAGCAACGATGCGGCGGAGGGGAAAGCCGTGGCCGCCGTGTTCGGCTCGGCCACGCCATGCAGCTCCACCAAGGGCGCAACCGGCCATACCCTGGGCGCTGCCGGTGGCGTAGAGGCGGTGATTTGCGCGCTGGCGCTGCAACACGGCTTGCTGCCCGCCGGGTTGAACACCCGGCAACTCGACTTCTCGCTGGATCTCGATTATCTGCTGGAAAATCGAGAGCAGCCGGTGGCGCGCGTGCTCAGCAACTCGTTTGGATTCGGCGGCACCAATTGCAGCCTGATTTTTGGCCGGGCAAATCCATGACACTCACCGCGACTCTCACTGCATACGTCGAAGGCATCGGCCTGCTCGGCCCCGGTTTGGCCGACTGGCCTGGCAGTCAGGCGGTTCTCGGCGGTTCGCAACCCTATCAGCCGCACAAGACCATCCTGCCGCCCCCCGTGTTGCTGCCCGCGGCAGAACGCAGGCGCAGCGGCGCGATCGTCAAACTCACCCTGGCGACTGGGCTGGAAGCCATCGCTGCCGCCGGCCTCGATGCGGCCAGCTTGCCCAGCGTGTTTTCTTCGTCGGGCGGCGACGGGGAAAACTGTCACGCCATCTGTGAAATGCTTGCCTCGGATGACCGGCAGATTTCCCCGACCCGCTTTCATAATTCCGTGCATAACACGGCCGCCGGCTACTGGAGTATCGCCACCGGCGCGATGGCCACCTCGTCGGTGTTGAGCGCCTTCGACGCCAGCTTTGGCGCGGGTCTGCTTGAAGCGCTCTCCCAGGTGGTGGTGGATAACACCCGCGCCGTTTTGCTGGCGTGCGACACCGCTTACCCGGAGCCACTCTACAGCGCCCGCCCTATTCCCGATGCGTTTGGCATTGCACTGGTGCTGGCGCCGCAACGCAACGCACAGTCGCTGGCGAAAATTACCGTCAGCCTGACTGACGCCAGCGCAGACCGGCTCGATGATGCCGCTCTTGAGGCCTTGCGCATCGCCATTCCCGCCGCGCGCGGGTTGCCGCTGTTGCGTGCTATTGCACTGCGGCAAGAGCAACGCGTGGTACTGGATTACCTCGACAGCACACATCTCGCCGTGGCAATCGTGCCGTGCTGAATCAAACCGGATTAGACCACGCCTGGATTGCCCGTCATATCCCGCATCAGGGCAGCACGTGTTTGCTGGACAGGGTGGAGAACTGGGACCCGCAGCGCATTCAATGTCGAGCGATCAGCCACCATTCTGCCGACAACCCGTTGCGGGCTAATGGCCGACTTGGCGCCGCCTGCGGTATCGAATACGCAGCACAGGCCATGGCCGTGCATGGCGCCTTGCTGGCGCCACCGGACAGTGCCTGCGCACGGGTTGGCTATCTGGTTAGCGTGCGCGGCGCCAAGCTACACGTGCCCCGGCTGGACGACATCGCCGCCGACCTGCTGGTCGAAGCTAGTTGTATTACGCGCAGCGAAAACAATATTCTTTACCAGTTCAGCGTCAGTGCAGCGGGTCGCTTGCTACTGGAAGGCCGCGCCGCCGTCGTGGTCGATGCCGAAGCGCTCACACCCACTTGAACGTAAACATCGCATTAGGAGTAATACTGGCTATTTTAATGAGACGTTACATGTAGGTTGGGTTAGCGGCCTTATCGCGTAACCCAACAAACCCAACTTCAAAACCCACATTTTGAAGGAAGATTAGGTTTGTTGGGTTACGGAGCAAAAAGCCGCGCCTAACCCAACCTACATGTCGATATTTCGCTTGATTAGACAGTATTGGCGTTAGGAGAAACACTATGAAAAACGCTCTGGTTACCGGCGGCAGCGGCGGCATCGGCGCGGCCATCTGCCGACGCTTTGCTGCTGATGGCTGTCATGTCTACATTCATGCGCATCGCGGACTTCAGGCCGCACAAGCGCTGGCCGATGAACTTTGTGCCAGTGGTGGCAGCGCGCAGGTGCTGGCATTTGACGTGACCGACAGCGCAGCGGTGGCCGATGTACTGACCCCACTCGTTGAACACCAGCCGATCCAGATTTTAGTCAACAATGCCGGTATCCATGACGATGCGGTGTTCCCCGGTATGCGCGCCGAGCAGTGGCACCGGGTGATGGATGTCTCCGTTAACGGCTTTTTCAATGTTACCCAGCCGCTGATGATGCCGATGATCCGCAGCCGCTGGGGGCGCATTATCAATGTGTCTTCGATCGCCGCACTGACCGGCAATCGCGGTCAGGTCAATTATTCCGCAGCCAAGGGTGCGCTCAATTCGGCCACCAAGTCGCTGGCGCAGGAAGTCGCCAGCCGGGGTATCACCGTTAACGCGGTGGCGCCCGGTATTATCGACACCGCTATGAGCGAATCTGCATTCAGCACCGAGGAGATTGCGCGCATGGTGCCGATGAAACGCGCAGGAACTCCCGTCGAGGTTGCCGACCTGATCGGCTTTCTCGCTTCGACCCAGGCGGCTTACATCACCGGGCAGATAATCTCCATCAACGGCGGCATAATTTAAACCCATGACCGCAGTCGCTCACGTTGCCTCCCACAAAACCGAAGCACTGCTGTTTTTTACCCTGCTGCAACTCACCGTGATCGTGCTCGCTGCACGAATTGGCGGCGCGATTGCGTTGCGCATTGGTCAATCTGCGGTGGTCGGTGAAATCGTGGTGGGGATTTTGCTGGGACCGTCGCTATTCGGGTTGCTATTTCCCGAACTGTTTCAGTACGTGTTCCACTCCGGCGCACCCGAGCCGATGCAGATGCTGTCGCAGATTGGCCTGGTGCTGCTGATGTTCCAGATCGGCCTGGAGTTCGATTTTTCCCACCTCAGCGAGCGCCGCCACCGCAAGACCATGTTATGGGTGGCTGCTGCGAGCCTGATTGCGCCGTTTGCGCTGGGTTACGGCATCGGCCAGATCAGCGCGCCGATTCTTTCGCCCGGTGCGCATCCGGGGGCATCGGCACTGTTCATTGCCACCGCGTTTTCGATTACGGCGTTACCGATATTGGGCCGCATCATGATGGAATTCGACATGACACGCACTTCGATCGGCGTCATCGCGATCAGCGCGGCGGCGATCAATGATGTTATCGGCTGGTTGATGCTGGCTTTGATCACCACCCTCACGCTGTCCAATTTTGATGCGGCCAGCTTTGCCCTGAAAGTGGCTTTGGTGCTGATATTCTTTGTGGTGAGCTGGTTCGCTGTACGCCCGTTGATGAAACGCATCCTGCATCGCTTTGATGCCAGAAGCGGCGCGTTGACTAATAACCTGCTGGGGATCGTGCTGGCGGCGATTTTCATGTCTGCCATGATCACTTACCAGCTTGGGATTTTTGCCATTTTCGGCGGTTTCATGATGGGCGTGCTGTTGCATGACGAACATGCTTTCGTGGCCACCTGGCGCGCACGCATCAGCCCATTCGTGATGGTGTTTTTCTTGCCGATTTTTTTTACTTATACCGGCTTGCGTACCAATATCGGCAGCCTGGACAGTCCCGCAGCCTGGGGCTGGTGTGTGCTGATCGTGTTTCTCGCTACATTAGGCAAGTTTGGCGGTGCCTATCTTGCTGCGCGGGCAACGGGGTTGAGTCGCATTGAAAGCAAGATACTCGGCATCATGATGAACACGCGAGCGCTGATGGAACTGATCGTGATTAATGTTGGTTATGACCTTGGGGTGATCTCGCAGCAAATGTTTACCATTCTGGTCATCATGGCGATTTTCAGCACCGTCATCACCAGCCCGCTGCTGCGGCGCTGGCTGCCGCGTATCGGCATCACTGTTCCACCAGGCTCAAAACCATTCCCGCGCACGCCTTACCAGCAAAACGGGTAAGCGCAACACAAAGCCGAAAAACAAACGCGTGTGCATCCAGGTCAACAACACGTTGTCGCGCAGGTAGCGGAAATGCGACACGCCGCCCTCGTCGGCACGGTAGTAGCGTACCGGGGCGGGCAGATTGACCGGCCTGACGCCGCGCCAGCACAAGCGCACCACGGCCTCGGGATCGAAGTCGAAGTGGCGCATCCACGGCTGACGGCGCATTACCCGCCGCAACGCTTCGACCGGATACACGCGAAATCCGAACAGCGAGTCGCCGATCCCAGCCCACAAGGTTTCCAGGTTGGCCCACCAGTTGGAGATTTGCCGCCCTTTTACACGCAGGCTCGGTGCGCTGGCATCGAATACCGGCATGCCCAGTATCATTGCCGCCGGCTGGCGCGCGGATTCCGCCATGAACTCGGGGATCAGTTCGGGGGGATGCTGGCCGTCAGAATCCATGGTCAGAACGTGACTGAAACCCGCCGCTGCCGCCTGATCCAGGCCGTGCAGTACCGCCGCACCCTTGCCCTGATTGTGCGGTAAGATCATCACGCGCAGACCCGCATCCTGCGCTGCCATCGCCAGCAAACCCTCGGCGCTGCCATCGTTGCTGCCATCCACCACGACCCATACCGGGGTCCAGTATTGTCGCGCCGCGCGCACGGTTTCATAGACCTTGGCACCGGGGTTATAACTGGGAATGAGGACGAGATGCGTAGTCGAGGGAGCGGTCATGCTAGCGGTCGATCGGTCTGCGTGGGCAGAGAGTGGGTCGGGTAAAACGCCGAACCTTGTACCAGCTCGTGCGCAAAGTATTCTTCCAGTTCAGCCATGAAGCGCTGGGTATGCTGCGGTGGATCAAAACGTTTACCCAGGCGCAGCCGGTAATGGATTGGCATCGGTGGTTTGCGGAACAGTGGCCAGCCCTTGCTGAGGTATTCCGAGTCGGTTTCTATCAGTACCGTCTGCACCGGTACCTGTGCATGCAGCGCGATCAGACCGATGCTGCCCTTGAACGGATTGACCGGGCACGAGGTGGTGCGGGTACCTTCCGGGAACAGCAGCAGATGGCTGCCACAGTCAAAATCCTGGGTTGCCTGCTGCACCATGCGCCGCACCGGTGTATTGCGAATATAGCGTGCCAGTCGTGCGCCGGCACCGAGAAAAATATTATTCATCAGATCGTCTTTAAGCACGCAGGCGACATTCGGCAAGCGTGAAATCACCATCACCGCATCCAGCAGGCACGGATGGTTGGGCGCAATAATCAGCGCTGGTTCATCGCGCAGGGCGTCCAGTGCCTCGATGTCAAAGCTGCATCGACGCGACAGGCCAAGACTGGCAAGGTAAAGTCGAAACGCCATCATGGTGACGTAACGCCCCAGCGCTCGTCCTCGGCGCTCGGACAGCAGCGGGTAAACAATCAGCGCAATCGGCGTCCATGCCAGGCACAGGATTCCCAGCCAGGCCAGGCCAAGATACAGCACCAGGTAATCGTATCCATGCAGCAACACACGCAAAGCGGCACGCATGATCAGTTCCGTTGGCCGGACATGGACGCCAGCGGACGCGTGGCCGTGGCCTCGATTTCCAGCAGCAGATCCTGGCGGCACACATCCGCCTGCAGATAGACTGCCTTGAGCGCATCGCCCACGCAGTGCGCCAGCTCGGCGCGAATCTGCGCCAGATCGGCTGGGTTGCGCACGTATACCTTGTAATGCAGGCTGGACAGATCGAACCCCGGCCGACTGGCCAGACGATTTGCTTCGGCCAGCACGGCCTTGATATTGGTCATGGTTTCTCGGGTTTGTGCCACGACATCGGCGGGGTGCAGGGTTGCGTGGCCCACAATGCTGGCGGTGCCGGAGATAAACAACACTTCATCGTGCCCCAGGCGCACCAGGCTGGCGCGCGAAAACGTCGGGCTGCGCGGGCCATATTGTTGTGGATATTGGTAGGCACTGATCTGACGCGGATTTTCAATGTTCAGCGGCGCCACGCGGCCAGCTAAGAAGGCAATGGTCAACGGTCCGTGAGCTGAACCCAGCGCGCATGCGGCGGGGACATTCCCTACTACATCACGCCCGTGAGCAAGAAAGGCGTCCTGACGTCCGAGGTTGAACTGGAGGTAGCGCTCCAGCCCGAAGCTGCGGGTGTTGATGTCGGCGATGTAATTCCAGAAGCGGAACAAGTACGGGTAGTGCAGTTCGTCGAGCAGCGCAAAAATCTGGCGATAAGCTGATTCGGTGGCCTGCTGCAGTGGCGTTTTGTCAGCGCCCGCCTCAAACATTGTTTCAGATAGTGTGACCACGCCAAACAACACATCAT
>JAHJJI010000029.1 GCA_018823025.1 Gammaproteobacteria bacterium
GGATCTCCAGCGACCGCCGCGCCGCCGCGAACAGCTCCGGCGTGTCGAGCGGGTCAATCTGATCGCCGGGGTACAGCGCGTACAGGTGCGAGATGTGCCGGTGGCCGGGCTCGACCTCCTCGAACTCCCGGTCCCATTCGAGCAGTTGCCCGCGCGAGCCAACTTGCAGCGCCGGCAGCTTGCCCAGCATCTCCCGCCAACGCGCCCGGAGGTCCTCATCCACGTCGAGTGCCTCGGCCGCCGCGAGAGCGTGGCTGAGACATTCGTGCGCCAACTCCACATCCATCGCCGCCGAGATGCCGATGGACACGGGGAAGCGATTGCCGCTGCCGACGAAGCGGTTCTCGGGCGATTGCGAGGGCATGATTTGCAGGGCGCCCTGCTCGTCCGCGACGAGATAGTCCTCATAGAACGCGGCGACTTCCTTGAGGAGCGGGTACGCGCGGTTGGCGAGGAACTGGCGGTCGCGGCCGAAGTCCCAGCGCCACCAGAAGTGCTGCGCCAGCCACGCCGCCGCGCCGATCCACACCGCCCAGCCGTACGACTCGGGCGTGGACCGCCCCCACGGGTCGGTCTGGATCGGGAACCACACGCCGCGGCACCCATACAGGTCGCGCGCCGCCTGCCGCGCGTGCGGCACGAAGCGCTCGACGTGCCGGAACAGCGCCTCGACGCAGTCCGTCATTCCCGCCGGTTCGGCGAACCAGTAGTTCATCTGCAGGTTGACATCCTGGTGCAAGTCGCAGTCCCACGGCGGGCGGAGGTCCTCGTTCCACTTGCCCTGCAGGTTTGCCGGCAAGTCGGCCAGGGCCGAACTCGCGAGCATCAGGTGGCGCGCGAGGTTGAAGTACAAGAGCGGCAGGCCGGGGTCGGGCTCGCCCTGTTTGGCGCGGGCGATGCGCTCCGGCGTGGACACGCCCTCCCCAAGAACCGCTCCGCTTCGATTCGTATTCCGCACGTAGCCAACCCCAAGGGGCGTCGCATCGAGACTCGTTTCCCGGATCCTTCCGCCAACCCGTACCTGTGTTTCTCCGCTCTGATGATGGCCGGTCTTGACGGCATCCAGAACAAGATTCACCCGGGCGACGCAATGGACAAGAACCTGTACGACCTGCCGCCAGAAGAGGGGAAGCTGATCCCGACCGTGTGCTCGTCGCTGGATCAGGCGCTGGAATACCTGGATAAGGATCGCGAGTTCCTGACCCGTGGCGGTGTGTTCTCCAACGACTGGGTCGATGCCTTCATCGAACTGAAAATGGAAGAAGTGACCCGCTTCCGCATGACCACTCATCCAGTCGAGTTCGCCATGTATTACAGCCTGTAATTCTCGGCACAGCAGTTAAAAAGGGCGGGGTAACCCGCCCTTTTTTATTTGCCTGTCAGCCTATTCATCTCCGAAACGTTGATAAAGTTTGGTTAATCCCTTAATCTGAACCCATCACAATCGTTGAATTGCCTATGAGAACCACGCTACTGTTTTTTACTTTGCTCTTCCTGGGGCAGGCCGCCCATGCCGATATCTATATGTCGGTGGATGAAAATGGCCGAAAAACCTATACCAACTTCCCCAAAAAAGGTGCCAAGAAACTCAATCTTGATCCGCCTTCCACGATGGCAGCTCCCAAGCCCCGCGCCCCAACAGCGACACCGCCCGGTTTCCCTCGCGTTGATGGCGAAACCCAGAAGCAGCGTGATGGAACGCGCCGCAGCATTCTGGAGCAGGAGCTGGCTACCGAGCAGAACTTGCTGGATGAGGCCAAAAAAGCACTGGCCGAAGGCGAGGCCACGCGCTTGGGCGGCGAGCGAAACTACCAGAAATACCTGGATCGGGTGCAGGGCCTGAAGGACAATGTCGCTTTGCACGAAAAGAATGTCGAGGCGCTGAACAAGGAACTGGCCGGCGTAAAGTAACTCCCCTACCATCCCTGGCGCGACTCTTGCTTTACTCGTAGCCAACTACCCAGGGATGATGCACCCGTGATAACTAAACTCTTTGCCGGACTGGAACACCTGACCACTGCCGTGATCTTGCTCGATCAGGATTTGCGGGTCGCTTTTCTTAATCCGTCCGCGGAAAACCTGTTTAAGCTCAGTCGAAAATATGTTATCGGCATTCCTTTGCGGCAAGTATTTGGCGATGCCGAGACACTGCCCAGAGCCATCGAGTCTGCGCTGCTCACCCAAGCCAGTTTCACCGAGCATGAAATTCTCCTGAATACACCCGGTAACCACAGTCTGTCTGTCAGCTGCACCGTCACTCCGGTGGATGTCGGCAGCATTAGCCTGATACTGGAATTTCACCAGATCGACAAGCAGCTGAAAATCGCCCGCGAAGAGCGCATGCAGGTACAGCAACAAGCCAACCGGGAACTGCTGCGCAATCTCGCTCACGAAATCAAGAACCCACTGGGCGGCCTGCGCGGTGCGGCGCAGCTTCTGGAGTACGAGCTCCCTCGTGCCGGCCTGCGAGAATATACCCAGGTGATCATCCAGGAGGCCGACCGTCTGCAGAAGCTGATGGACCGGCTGCTTACCCCCAGCCATCTGCCGCACCTGCGTGCCACCAACATTCACGAGGTGCTGGAGCGGGTGCGCAGCCTGACTCTGGCGGAAACGCCCAAAGGCATCACCATCCGGCGCGACTACGACACCAGCCTGCCAGATCTCGTGGCAGATCCGGAACAACTGATCCAGGCGGTGCTCAACATCGTGCGCAATGCGGTGCAATCCATGCAGGGAAAAGGAGAAATCATCCTGCGCACGCGCATTGCACGCCAGGTCACGCTGGTGAAAAAGCGCTACCGTCAGGCGATCCAGTTACAAATCATCGACAATGGCCCCGGTATTCCCGATGCAATCCGCGAAAAAATCTTTTATCCCCTGGTTTCCGGGAGGGAGGGGGGCAGCGGCATGGGGCTGACCCTGGCGCAAACCCTGATCAACCAGCACCAGGGTACGATCGAATGCGATAGTCGCCCTGGCTGCACCTGCTTTACGCTGCTGCTGCCACTTACAGACATCGAAGGAGTATACAAATGAAAGCCGTCTGGGTCATCGATGATGACCATTCCATCCGCTGGGTGTTTGAAAAGGCGCTAGCGCGGGAACAAATCGAGTTCCGCTCCTTCTCCACTGCCCAGGATGCCCTGTCCGCGCTGGAAACCGACACTCCGCAAGTAGTGGTGAGCGATATTCGCATGCCCGGCACATCCGGACTGGAGTTGCTGCAACAGCTCAAGGAACGCCTGCCGGATGTGCCAGTGATCATCATGACCGCCTACTCCGATCTGGATAGTGCCGTTTCGGCTTTTCAGGGCGGCGCCTTCGACTACTTGCCCAAACCCTTCGATGTCGATCAGGCAGTGGCGCTGGTTCGCCGCGCCCTGAGCGAGAGCGTACGCCAATCGACCAAGCCGGAAACGGCGGAATCCGTCACCGAAATCCTCGGCCAGGCACCGGCAATGCAGGAGATTTTCCGCGCCATCGGCCGCTTGTCCCAATCGCATGTCACCGTGCTGATCAATGGCGAATCGGGCACCGGCAAGGAGCTGGTAGCACACGCCCTGCATCGCCACAGTCCGCGCGCTGAGATGCCGTTCATCGCCCTCAACACCGCCGCCATTCCGAAAGATCTACTCGAATCCGAGCTGTTCGGCCATGAGCGCGGCGCCTTTACCGGTGCGCAGGCCCTGCGCCGCGGGCGCTTCGAACAGGCCGACGGAGGCACCTTGTTCCTGGATGAAATTGGCGACATGCCACCCGATTTGCAGACCCGGCTGCTACGCGTTCTCTCCGATGGCCAGTTCTACCGCGTCGGCGGACATCAGCCGGTCAAGGTCAACGTGCGCGTCATCGCCGCCACCCACCAGAACCTGGAGCAGCACGTCAGGCAGGGGCTGTTCCGCGAAGATCTGTTCCACCGGCTGAATGTCATCCGTCTGCGCCTGCCTCCCTTGCGCGAACGAGGTGAGGACATTCCGCTCCTGGCCAAATATTTTCTGCAAAAAAGTGCGCGCGAACTGGGGGTTGAACCGAAAATGCTGTCACCGGCCGCGATGCGCTATCTCAGCACGCTCAGCTGGAGCGGCAACGTGCGTCAGTTGGAGAATGTCTGCCACTGGCTGACAGTAATGGCGCCAGGTCAGAACATTGAAATCGCTGATCTGCCGCCGGACCTGCGTGAAGATCAGGCGGCAACCGTCGAAAGAAGCTGGCAAGAAGCATTAGGGTGCGAAGCGGACAAGGAATTCAGCCGCGGCGAGCAGGGTGTGATGGACAAGTTCTCTCGCGATTTCGAGAAAACATTGATCACCCGCGCGCTGAAGCACACCGCGGGCAGGCGCATCGAAGCCGCCACTCTACTGGGCCTGGGACGCAACACGTTGACACGCAAGATCCAGGAACTGGGGCTGGAACAGGGCGGAGCGGTGGAGTAAGGCCGTGCTTATCCGGGGCAAGCAGCGAGACAGCGCAATGCGCAAAGATCTTTCAGCAGTATGGTGTCGTTATGCGTTTCGATCATACCGTCGCTGCGCAGGCGCGCCATGATGCGCGAAAAAGTCTCGGGCTGAATGCCGAGGCGGGAGGCAATCACCAGCTTGGGCACCAACAGGCGTATGCGGGATGATTGCATCACGCCTTCGGGCACCTGTTCAAGCAGGTATTCGGCAAGGCGCTGCGTGCCGCTGTGCAGGGTAAGCCGGTCGATCTCGTTGATCATGCCATTCAGGCAATGGCTCATGCTCGTCATCAGGCTGAAGCTCAGCGCGTTGTTGTCCTTCAGCAGGGCCATGAAATGTTTGCAATCGAAAGCAAACACCGTCGAGGGCTCGATTGCCGCGGCATGGAGCGGGTAATTGCCGGCGAACATTACCGCTTCGGCAAATAACTGATTCGGGGCAGCCAGGTCCATGACTTTTTCCGTGCCATCCACCGAGAGCCGGTAGAGCTTGATCATGCCGCGTTGCACCAGGTAGAAATGGTGGCAGGGTTCGCTTTGAGAAAAAATGGTTTGGCCCGCATTGAGTTCCACCACCTGCCCATGATTGACGAGCTGCTTCAACTCATCGTCAGAGAGTGACGCAAAAAGTGTGCATTGCCTGATTTGTTCGATGTGTTGTTGGATTAAAGGCATGAGCGAATTATATGTGAAATTTGACATACATCAATGCGCGTCAATTTAACCAGCCTGATAATTTTGGGTTCCTGAGGAGGGTTACATGCACAAACGCAACCGATTGTTTGTCTCCATCGCCCTGGTCTATGGGCTGCTCGGTGGCCTGATTGCGATCGTTCGACTGATAGACCCGAGCCTGATCCCCGGCAACGTACCCCGCGCCCATGGCCACATCATGCTCCTCGGCTTCATCCTGATGACGATTTATGGCATTGCCCTGCACGTATTGCCACGCTTCGGCGGCTTCCCCCTGTATTCCGAACAGATGGCCGATTGGCAACTATATTTAGCCAATGCCGGTCTGCCATTGATGATCGCCGGATGGCTAGGCTGGCGCGACATGCTGGTGATGGTCGGGGGAGCGCTTACCTATGGTGCAATCGTGCTGTTCGGCCTGAACATGATCCTCACTGTTCGCGCCGGAGGGCGGGGCAGAGTCATTCCCGTGCAATGAAAATTGAATTGATCGTTTCCGGTGTCTGTCCGTTCTGTCTGGAGGCGGAAAAGGTCTGGCGTGTCGCCGCGGCTGACCACGGCTTCGAGTTTGTCGTGCTGGATATCGCCCAACCGGAAGGTGCAGCGCTGGCGCAGCGTCTCAATCTGCAAACTGTCCCCGCGCTGCTGATCGGTGGCGTACTGCGGGCGGTCGGCGTACAAAGCCCGGAGGAAGCGCTCACCCTCCTCCATTCCCCCCGCCAGGAAGCGCACGACCGGATGCAGCAGATGGGGTTCGCCTTTTCCCCGGACAACCGCTGGTTTATTCTGACAGCGCAGGTTTACCTGATGCTTGCCGGACTGGGACTGCTGATGAATAGCAGCTTTCTCAGCGACAATGCTGCCCGCCCGGCATTCATGCACCTGTTCACCCTCGGTTTTATGCTGTTCATGATTTACGGCCTTGCCAGCCACATGTTGCCGCGCTTCACCGGCAATCCGATCCGCGAGGGTTCCTGGCCCTGGCTGCAAATGGGTCTGGCTCATTGTGGGGTAATCGGCTATGCCGCTGGCTATCTTGCCGGTCGGCACACTCTGATTGTCGTGGGGGCAGTGCTAACGTGGCTGTCGCTGGCGATATTCGCTTTCAGGGTCTGGCCGGTGCTGTGGCCAGAGGAAGCCTAAAACTCGGCCATCACCGGCGCATGATCCGACGGCCGCTCTGCCTTGCGCGCTTCCTTGTCGATGATGCAGGATTTGCAGGTGTGCGCCAGTTCGCCGCTTAGCAGGATATGGTCGATGCGCAGGCCCATGTTGCGGCGGAAGGCATTCATGCGGTAATCCCACCAGGAATAGATCTTTTCCGGCTGCTCGAACAAACGGAAACTGTCGGTCAGCCCTAAATCCACCAGACGCCGGAAAGCCTCGCGCTCAGGCAGGCTGAACAACACCTGACCCTCCCAGGCTTTGGGGTCATGGACATCACGGTCATCCGGCGCGATATTGAAATCACCCAGCACTACCAGTCTGGGGTGGCGCGCCAGTTCATCGGTCAGCCAGGCTGTCAGGGCTTCCAGCCAGCCCAGCTTGTATTGGTACTTGTCTGAATCCACGCTCTGGCCGTTGGGGATGTAGAGGTTGATGACCCGCACGCCAGCGATGGTCGCTGCCAGCACGCGCTTTTGTACGTCCGCATAGCCGGGAATGGCGGTTATTACTTCCGAGGCTGGGGTTTTGCTCAGTATCGCCACGCCGTTATAGGTTTTCTGGCCACTGAACACAGCCTGATAGCCGGCGGCGGAAATTGCGGCCGCCGGAAAATTCACGTCCTCCAGCTTGGTTTCTTGCAGGCATAGCACATCTGGCTGATGTGCCGCGAGCCAGTCCAGGACTTGGGGAAGACGAACTTTAAGGGAATTGACGTTCCAGGTAACCAGCTTCATGAAGAGTTACGGTTTTTCCTTGCCACCACCCGTTGCAGGTTTCTGCTCGCCGTTGGCGTCAGTTTTTACCGGCGCTTTTGGTTTGGGCCTCAGGAATGGGACGCTCTTGGGATAGCCGGCCTCGTCCAGCGCCGCATTCCAGGCGCCAGCCTCGTACCCCTTCAGGCGAGTCGCCGTGCCAACCACCAGAACCGGCACTTCCAGTGCGCCAATCAGCTTCTTCAGCTCAGCCTGAACCTCCGGTGTGCCGGCATTTTTTTCATTGAATGGAACGCCGCGCTTGGTCAAATGCTCACGTGCCTTGGCGCAGGCATCGCCACACCCGGAATTATACAAGGTGACCGGGAAATTCTTTGCCGCCCGACGGGAAGCATAGGGGAGCTGGCCGTCATCCGCCGGCTGGGTGCCGATGTTCCTTTCCTCGATCATCCTGGCCGCAGAAGGCGGCGGGGGCTGTTCGCTGTAATGCACCTTGCCATCGGTGTCCACCCACCGGTAAAGGGAGGTGGCTTGCGCCGAATACACCGCGAACATGCAGAGAATACAAAAAAAGACAGCGAGTTTCATATCCGAAGTCCATGCAAACGTTTATGGTAGTAAGCCCTGAGAGCCAGGACACCGATCACCACTCCGCCGGCAAACGCACTGAATGCCAACAGCAGCAGATAGGAAATCGGTGCGATAGCCCCCGGCTTGTTTTGTTTCTGCTCCACTTCGCGCTGCAGGTTCGCCAACTCCACCCGCGCAGTGACCAGTTCTTTTTGTGCAACTTCAAGTGCCGCCTGGTTTTGATAGGTTTTTTCCGGGTCGGTCTTGTGGATAGTCAGGAGCTTGAGCTGCACCCAGCCGGTCTCTTTGTCAACGGTTTTGACTTTCGCGTAATCCTGGTCGATCTCAATCACTTGTACTTCCGTGCCAGGAGGCAACACCCGGATCACGCGGTAGTTTTCTGCTTTTCCACTACGCATGTTGACGCGAGCAGTGTCGGCCACCAACGCCGTTTGCGCTGTTGCCGTTCCGCCCCACATCAGTATTGTCAGAAACAGAAAAACCTTCATCTGCTCAACTTGTTATATGAATATGTTTAAGTAATATCACAAGTAAAACCCAAAAATCAAGTTTTTTATTGAGCAATTTATCCGCAAGCTTAAATCCCACTCATGCCGTTATGCCTTAACAGCGCATCGATACTCGGCTCACGGCCGCGGAACGCGGTGAACGATTCCAGTGCCGAGCGGCTACCGCCCACGCCGAGGATCTCGCTCCAGAAACGGTGGCCGGCCTCCGGGCTGAGCACGCCGCTTTCCTCGAACAGGCTGTAAGCGTCCGCCGATAGCACTTCCGCCCACTTGTAGCTGTAATACCCCGCCCCGTAGCCGCCGGCGAAAATGTGCGAGAAATTGTTGGGAAAGCGGTTGTAATCGGGCGGAATCATCACCGCGACGCGGCGGCGGATTTCGTCCAGCAACTGCAAGGCGGTCTTGCCGCTATCCGGGTCAAAATCGTAGTGCAGATGCATGTCGAACAGAGAGAACTCGATCTGGCGCACCGTCTGCATGCCGCTCTGAAAATTCTTGGCGGCGATCATCTTGTCGAACAGCGAACGCGGCAAAACTTCACCCGTATCCACCTGCTTCGCCATGTGGCGCACCACCTCCCACTCCCAGCAGAAGTTTTCCATGAACTGGCTGGGCAGTTCCACCGCATCCCACTCCACTCCGCTGATGCCGGATACGCCCAGATCCTCGATGCGGGTGAGCAGATGGTGCAGGCCGTGACCGAACTCATGAAACAGGGTGATCACTTCGTCGTGGGTGAACAGCGCCGGCTTGCCGCCGACAGGCGCGGAAAAGTTGCAATTCAGGTAGGCCACCGGCACTTGAACCGCGCCGTCACGAACCCTGCGGGTGATGGCATCGTCCATCCAGGCCCCGCCGCGCTTGTGGTCGCGAGCGTAAAGGTCGAGGTAGAACTGGCCGACCGGCTCACCCTTGCTGTCGCTCAGGGTGTAGAAGCGCACATCGTCGTGCCAAACCGGCGCCGGCGTCTGCTGGATGCTCAGGCCGTAGAGTGTTTCCACCACCTTGAACATGCCGGGCAGTACGACGGTTTCCGGAAAATACTGCTTCACCTCGTTATCGGAGAAGGCATAGCGCTTGAGACGCAATTTTTCTGCTGCATAGGCTACATCCCACGCTGCTAGGTCAGCCAGACCCAGTTCGTCGCGGGCGAATTCCGTCAGCTCCCTGAAATCCTTCTCGGCATAAGGTTTTGCCCGCTGCGCCAGATCGTCGAGGAAGTCCAGCACCTGCTGCGGCGATTGCGCCATCTTGGTAGACAGTGACACGTCGGCGTAATGATCGAAGCCGAGCAGTTGCGCCGCCTCCCGGCGCAGCCTGAGGATATCCGCAACCAGTCTTGTGTTGTCCCAGTCGGCCTTGCCGAACTCGGAAGCGCGCGTCACGTAGGCGCGATAGATTTGCTCGCGCAGGCCACGGTTTTCCGCGTACTGCATCACCGGCATATAGGACGGCGCATGCAGGGTAAATTTCCAGCCTGGCTTGTCATCCTTCTGCGCGGCTTCGCGCGCCGCCTGCAAGGCATCGACGGGAATGCCGGCCAGCTCGGATTCGTTTTCTACGATCAGGCCGAAATCATTGGTCGCATCGAGCAGGTTCTCCTCGAACCGGGCAGACAGCGCCGACAGTTCCTCCTGGATCGCCTTGAAGCGCGGCTTCTTGTCCTCGGCCAGTTCCGCGCCACCCAGGCGGAAATCGCGCACTTCGTTGTCGATAATTTTCTTGCGCGGGGCGGACAGCGCCTCGAATTCCGGGGCGCTGCGCAACGCCTTGAATTTTCCGAACAGTTCCAGGTTCTGCGACAGGTCGGCGTAGTAGGCGGTAATCTTGGGCAGATTCTCGTTGTACACCTCGCGCAGTTCCGGGCTGTTCACCACCGCATTCAGGTGAGAAACCTGTCCCCAGGCGCGGGACAGACGCTCGTTGGCATCCTCCAGCGGCTGGACGAAACTGTTCCAGCCCGGCGCACTGGTTTCTGACGCCAGCCTGTCCACCAAAGCGCGGTTTTCCGCCAGCAAGGCGTCCACCGCAGGGGTGACGTGTTCGGGTTTGATTTCAGGAAAACGGGGCAGGCCGGAGAAGTCGAGCAATGGATTCATGGGTAAGGTCTCTGGTTAGGCGAAACGGGAACGGATTATACTATGGGCATCTACCTCCATATTGGCCCGGGATCATGCAAAATCAAGTCAGTTCCAACATTGCGCCCTATCAGGGCCGCGCCCCAAAAATAGCGGCCACGGCCTGGGTCCATCCCAGCGCCCAAATTATCGGCGACGTGGACATCGGCGAACGCGCCTCGGTGTGGTGCAATACGGTTGTGCGAGGCGACGTGAATTTCATCCGCATCGGCAACGAAACCAACATCCAGGATCTGTGCACTCTGCATGTCAGTCACCGCCGCGCGGACAGTCCCGGCAGCGGCGCAGCGCTGATCATCGGCGAGCGGGTGACCGTAGGCCACAATGTCATCCTGCATGGCTGCGAGATCGGCGACGAATGCCTGATCGGCATGGGCTCGATTGTGATGGACAAAGTCGTTCTGCAGCCGCACGTGCTGCTCGGCGCCGGCAGCCTGGTACCGGAAGGCAAGGTGCTGGAAAGCGGTTGTTTGTATCTGGGTCGGCCAGCCAAACAGCTGCGCCTGCTGACCGAGGAAGAGCTGGCCCACTTCGCCTATTCGGCCGCCCACTACGTCAGGCTGGCGAACAATCACCGCCAGGGCTGACCCCTGAATTTAGTTCGAACAAAAAGGAAAAATCATGAGCATCAAGACCGTCACCACCACCCCATTTACCGACCAGAAGCCCGGCACCTCGGGCCTGCGCAAAAAGGTCACGGCTTTCCAGGAGGCACACTACCTGGAAAACTTTGTTCAGGCGATTTTCGACACCATAGACGCGCCGGTAGGCAGCACGCTGGTGCTCGGCGGCGATGGCCGCTACTACAACCGTGAAGCCATCCAGGTCATTCTCAAGATGGCGGCGGCGAACGGCTTCGGCAAGGTGCTGGTGGGTCAGGGCGGCATCCTGTCGACCCCGGCGGCCTCCGCTGTGATCCGCAAATACGCGACCTACGGCGGCATCATCCTGTCGGCCAGCCACAACCCGGGCGGGCCTGACGGCGATTTCGGCATCAAGTACAACACCGCCAACGGCGGCCCTGCGCCGGAGAAAATCACCGAGGCAATCTATGCATGCAGCAAGGCGCTGAGCAGCTACAAATTGATCGAGGTCCCCGATGTCGCGCTCGACCAGCCCGGAATATTCACCATGGGCGAGATGAAAGTCGAAGTAATCGACCCGGTGGCCGACTACGCCGAACTGATGGAATCCCTGTTCGACTTCGCCGCCATCCGCGCTATGCTTAGTGGAGGCTTCCGCCTGTGCTTCGACGCCATGCACGCCGTCACCGGCCCGTATGCCCGGGAAATCCTCGAAAAACGGCTGGGTGCGCCGGCAGGCAGCGTCATCAACGGCGTGCCGCTGCCCGACTTCGGCGGCGGTCACCCCGATCCCAACCTGACTTACGCCCCTGAACTGGTGGCAATCATGTACGGCGCCGAAGCGCCCGATTTTGGCGCAGCATCCGACGGCGACGGCGACCGCAACATGATTCTGGGCCGACGCTTCTTCGTCAACCCGTCCGACAGCCTCGCTATCATCGCCGCCAATGCCGCGCTGGCACCCGGCTATGCCGCCGGACTGGCAGGCGTAGCGCGCTCGATGCCGACCAGCGCCGCCGCCGACCGGGTTGCCGCCAAGCTCGGCATTCCCTGCTACGAAACTCCCACCGGCTGGAAGTTCTTCGGCAACCTGATGGATGCCGGCAAGGTCACCCTGTGCGGCGAGGAAAGCTTCGGCACCGGCTCCAGCCACGTGCGCGAAAAGGACGGCCTGTGGGCAGTGCTGTTCTGGCTCAATATCCTCGCCAGCCGCCGCCAGTCAGTGGAAGATATCGTCCTTCGCCACTGGGCGGAATATGGCCGCAACGTCTACTCGCGCCACGACCACGAAGGCCTGCCGTCCGACGCCGCCAACGCCCTGATGGCCCACCTCAAGGCCCGGTTCGAACAGCTGCCGGGCCAGCGCTTCGGCAGCTACCAGGTGAAATTCTGCGACGACTTCAGCTACACCGACCCGATCGACGGCAGCGTCAGCACCGGCCAGGGGCTGCGCATCGGCTTCGAAGACGGGTCGCGCATCGTCTTCCGACTTTCCGGCACCGGCACCGAAGGCGCCACCCTGCGGATTTATCTGGAAGCGTTCGAACCTGATCCCGCCAGGCATGGGGAGGATGCGCAGCAGGCGCTGGCAGAACTGATTGGAATTGCGAATGAGTTGTCGGAGTTGAAGCTACGGACAGGACGTGAACAGCCGACGGTGATTACTTGAGTTAGGCTTTGTGGGGTGCGCTTCGCGGTTGTTTGGGTGCCGGGGGTAGCCCGGCGGGCTAGTTGCTTTCTTTGTACGACCAAAGAAAGTCGCCCCTATCCACCGCCCTTCGCTACGCTACGCTACGGGTTCCCTGCGCTGCTCGCCGAACCGGGCTGCTGCGGAACTCGGCCTGCGGCCTCAGACAGTCCTCGCCGAAATCCCCCGGCCCGGCTGTGCTGCTCGGCGGTGGACCAAGGGGACCAAAAAACAATTCAAAACCGCCCTCCCCCCGGCGGGGAGGGCACCCAAAACACGGGCTCCGCCCACAAGACCCAAATCCCCTTCTGCGCCGCTTCGGTTTGACGGTCAAATTGGGATGAAGGCGAGCACTGTTCGAGTTCCGCGGCAGGGCACGGTTTGTGTGCCCTGCTAGGGCGAGTTGCGCAGCCGCACAATTTGACCGGCAAACCGAAGGTAGCCCAAAGGGCCGGCGCGGCAGGGTGTCTTTTTGTTTGGTTACTTGTATTTTGGACAAGCAAAA
>JAHJJI010000030.1 GCA_018823025.1 Gammaproteobacteria bacterium
CCTCCCCCTTTAACAAAGGGGGAATGAGGGGGATTTAAAATGCAGGATTCGCACATCACCACCTGCAAATCCCCCCTCGCACCCCTTTTGCAAAGGGGGGGATAAAAAGCGCCGCGCTCATAACAATAACTTGAAACACGACCGCCGCAAAGGTCAAACCTTTTTGAGTCCCCCGGCATAGCCGGGAGTTTACCCAACTGAATTAAGTCGCGGTTTTCAATTTGATATCGGTGCGGGCGGTGTACCGGAGCTGAATGTGATCATTTCTGTGCTTGAATTATAGTGCCGTATGTGACACTATTTTGGACATGAGCGCACACGAAAAAACTCTCGCCCGGATGCGCAATAACCCGCGAGACTGGCGGGTTGACGATCTGAAATCGGTTGCCAACCGTTTCGGCATTGATTGGCGCAATGAGGGTGGAGGTCATCATGTGTTTTCGTACCCCGGCGTGGAGGATGATGTGTGCGTCCCGGCGCACCGGCCCATCAAGCCAGTATATGTGCGTCAGTTTGTGGCGCTGGTGGATAAGGCAAAGGAGTTGCAATTATGAGTGAAATCACTGTTCCACATGTCGAATCGCTTTATCCGTTCGAGGCGTATGCCCATATGGTTGAGCCGATGACGGAAGATGATGGTGGTGGCTATCTGATTACTTTTCCTGATCTTCCGGGTTGCATGTCCGATGGTGAAACCGAGGCGGAAGCCGTTGCCAATGCGCGTGATGCATTTTCCTCATGGATGTCGGCGCGCGCCCACATGGGTAAGCCAATTCCGAAGCCTACCCGTCACGGCGAAAACGCCGAGCCGGTGCGGCTGATGCAGCGGCTTCCACGCAGCTTGCACGCCAGCCTTGTGAGGCGTGCAAAGGCAGAGGGCACCTCGTTGAATACGCTGGTGACAATGTTGCTGGCTGAGGGCTTGGGGCGGCGCGAACACCGCGCGTAGCCTGCTTTAAATATTTGCAAGGTGTCAGGTAATCTATAACGATATTGCGCCTGAGCGACGGGCAGTTACTGCTGATACGGCCTTGCGTTTGGCTCGCTACTTCGGCACGAGCGCGGAATTCTGGTTGGGATTGCAGTCGGACTTCGAGATGAAAATCACCTTGGCCGAGATTGGTGCACGTATTGATCAGGATATCTCGCCGATGGCACAGGCTGCGTAATTTGGAGGCGTGAATCCGGCCTATTAAATCCCCCTCACTCCCCCTTTGTTAAAGGGGGGGGGCGAAGATTCGTAATTGGTGACGTAGCCCGATTTTCACTTGCCCAAATTACCCTTATAGGGGATAATTAAAACAATAGAAAAGCACACGCCCCACTACCCGCTGGCCGAAATCCAGGTGCAGATGACGACAGTGCCGGAAATGAATCTCACGGTCTCCGCCAAGATCGGCATCCGGGCGGTGGGCATGGCCCAGGCTGATGCCTTGGCTGTGGTGCAGGGGCTGCCCGCAAGAATTTTTACAAGAGCATGACTACCCATGCCGATCATCGTGTCTGGCAAGACGTGTATCACAGGCAGTGGAACGGCACCGCGCTCTACATTAAGTTCCAGCAGGCGGGTGAATATTTCGTGGTCTCGTTCAAGGAGTTGTGTCATGGCAAGCAAATGGAATGGGCAGCCCTGCTATCTGTGTGGGGCGGGGACGCTGCAAGATGGCGTTAAAACCATTACGCAGGAATACAAGGGACATATCTTTAGCTCGGAAACCCACGGGGCATTCTGTGACCACTGCGCGGATGGCTTTGTCGAATTCGACGCGGCGGAAGAAGCCGCTTGGCTGGCCTTTCGTGATCGGGTGGATGCCGTAGAAGCCGCAGAACTGGCCCGTATTCGCAAGAAACTAAAGCTCACCCAGATGGAAGCCGCGCAACTAGCTGGAGGCGGTAAAAACGCCTTTTCCCGTTATGAACGTGGGCAGGCCAAGCCAGTGGCCGCCGTGGTTAACCTCTTCCGCTTACTCGACCGACACCCGGAATTGCTGGGTGAGTTGAAAGCCGGCTGAACGAGATTGGTGCGTGCATCGATCGGGATATCTCGCCGATGGCGCAGGCTGCGTGATCCGGAAACGTGCGAATCTGACGTTTTAAAATCCCCCTCATTCCCCCTTTTGTTAAAGGGGGAGGCGAAGATTGCGGCTGCCTTGGGCGGCTCACATTTTACCGGTTTTGCCGGTAACTTAACTGAGCGATTCCCATAAATACCCATATACGGTATCCTTTTCGACTATGTCCGGAATCCCCGATTTTCAGCGAATACTGCGTCAATTTTTCCATGCGCGATGGGCTTCGCTGTTGTCGGGTGGGTTGGTTGTTCTGTTGTGTTGGCTGCTGGCGCAATGGACGTGGCTGGTGCTGACCCCGAAAGCCAAGCGGATGTCTGCCGATGCTACGCTCCTATCTGCTCCGGCGGCGGCGGATGCGGTTTTTTCATTCCATCTTTTCGGCCGCGCGTCGGGTGAAATCAGCGCCCCTGAATCGCAACCCGCAACGTTTTCCAATCTGAAACTGCACGGGGTTTTTGCGGCGATCGGCTCTTTGCCGGCCTTTGCCATTCTGAGCGTGGACGGTAAGCCGGATCAGCCGGTGAAAGGGGGAATGGAGATTGCCCCTGGCGTGGTGCTGGTGGCGGTTTATCCCGATCACGTGGAAGTGCGCCGCAATGGGGTGGTCGAGCGGCTCAACCTGGAAACCAGAGCTGCCGGGTCGGGCGGCATTTCCAAGGTTGAGGCTTTCAGGTTGAATGTCCAGTCGCGTTCACCAGGCAGTTATAGCTTTTCCAGAAACGAGTTGAATCAGGCTCTGCAGGATCCAAAGCAGCTGATGAATTTGGGGAAATTTGTTGCGCGACCGGGTGGAAGCGGGATGCTTGTCGCATACGCGCCGCGCGGCAGTCTGGCGGAAAAGCTGGGTTTGCAGCAGAACGATGTGGTTGTTCAACTGAACAATCGGCCTGTGGCCAGCAATCAGGATATTGGTCGGTTCTATCAGCAAATGCAGCAGTCGGGACAGGTCAGGCTCAACGGCTTGCGCGGCGGCAAGGCCTTAACGTTAACTTATTCGATTCAATAAGAATTCAAAAGAGTAGTGGGGGGAAGTATGAATAGAGCACTTTGCCGGGCCTGGTTGGCCATGGGTGTGATGTTGTGCGGACTGGGGATGGTGTCTGCGCATGCCGAGGAGGAGCAGGTTACTCTGAATTTCGTGAACGCCGATATCGAATCGGTGGTTAAGGCAGTCGGGGTGATCACCGGCAAGAATTTTGTGATCGATCCGCGGGTGAAGGGGTCGGTGAATATTGTTTCTTCGAAGCCGGTTCCGCGTAGCCTGACTTACCAGATTCTGCTTTCGGCGTTGCGCTTGCAGGGATTTTCTGCAGTGGAGGGGTCGGGTGTGGTGAAGATTGTCCCCGAGGCGGATGCCAAACAGAATTTCAGCGTTACGACGGGGAAATCGATGGCGGTTAGCGGCGACAGGATAGTCACCCAGGTTTACCCGCTCCAGTATGAGTCGGCAGCCCAGCTGGTGCCGGTGTTGCGGCCGCTGATCGGCCCGAACAATACGATTTCCGCTTATCCCAATACCAATACGCTGGTGATTACGGATTATGCGGATAACATTAAACGCATCAATAAGATCATCGATTCGATCGACCAGCCCAGCAACGGCGAGCTGGTCGTCATCAAGCTGAAATATGCGTCGGCGCTGGATTTGGCGCAGCAGCTCAGCCGTTTGCTGGTTGAAGGTTTGGGTGCGGCACCCGCACCGGGCGCCTCATCGGGCGAGCCCGGGCTTCGGTTTATGGTTACCCCGGATGTTCGCACCAACAGCCTGCTCATCCGCTCCGATAACCCTGCTCAGATAAGTCGTGTGCGCAGCCTGGTTACACAAATGGATACGCCGTCCAGCGACTCGGGGAATATGCATGTGGTGTATTTGCGCAACGCCGAAGCGAGCAAGCTGGCGGAAACCCTGCGCGCGATTCTTTCCGGCGAAGTCAGGAGCGCCCAGACTGCCGTGGCTGGCCAACCTCCTGTCGCAGGAGGGGCGCAAGCGCCTGCCGGGGCTGGAATCGTTCAGGCTGACCCTTCAACCAATTCGCTGATCATTACCGCGCCGGAAAATATTTATAATTCATTGCGTGCAGTCATCGACAAGCTGGATGCGCGTCGTGCCCAGGTGTTTGTTGAGGCGCTGATCGCTGAAGTGACCCTGGACAAGGCGGCGGAGTTCGGCATTCAGTGGCAGTCTCCGCTTAGCAGCGATAGCACGAGCCGCGCCGTGGTGGGCGGGGTTAACTTTGGCTCGGGCGGTTCTAATATTGTCAATCTGGCCACGGGGTCGGCGCTGCCTGCGACGGGCTTCAATCTGGGGTTGTTGCGCCGGATTACCGTTGGCGGCAAAGAAATTGCGGGGCTGACTGCCCTGGCGCGCGCGCTCCAATCGGACGTGAACGCGAATATTCTTTCCACGCCCAACTTGCTGACCATGGATAACGAGGAAGCCAAGATCGTTATCGGCAAAAACGTTCCCTTTATCACCGGAAGCTATGCCCAGGCGGCAGCTGTCACTGGCGGGTCGGTTTCGGTCAATCCGTTCCAGACCATCGAACGCAAGGATGTGGGTCTGACCTTGAAGGTCAAACCGCAAGTGGCTGAAGGGGGTACGGTCAAGCTGCAGATTTTGCAGGAAGTGTCCAGTATTCAGGATACGACCAACCAGGCCGGTATTATTACCAACAAGCGTTCCATTGAGTCGACAGTGCTGGTGGATGACGGGGAAATCATCGTGCTGGGTGGTCTGATTCAGGACGATGTGCAGGATGGTGTCGACAAGGTACCCGGGTTGGGCGATATCCCGATTCTGGGCAGCCTGTTCAGGTACGAAAAGCGCAAGCATGTCAAAACCAACCTGATGGTTTTCCTGCGGCCGGTGGTATTGCGTAATTCTGTTGCCTCCGAGTCGTTAACCGGCGACCGTTATGACTATATTCGCAATGTTCAGAGCAAGACCCAGATGGGGTCGCATTTACTTCTGCCGGATGTTGCCGCACCGCAACTGCCGGAACTGAAGAAGAAAAGGGAAGAGGCCGGTAAGGTGAATGAGGCGAAGGAAATGGTGGCTCCGCCTAAGCCGGCTGATGTGGTTCCTTCACCCTGACAAGGAGAAAGACGGTGAAGGAATTACGTCAGTTACTCGGCAATCAAAGTGAATCGCATGGATACATCATAGGCAGATCGCCTCCCCCTTAGTAAAAGGGGGATTGAGGGGGATTTAACAGACCCAGACTAAATCCCCCTACCCCCCTTTTGCAAAGGGGGGTTCAGCTAATACTTGACTGAACTACCAGGAAACTCTCAATAGCACGCCATGCCCAATCATAAACTCTCCACGCCCGATCCCAAGATCACGCAGCTTCTGCCTTACCATGTCGCCAAAAGCAAGGGCGTGATTGCGGTGCGCCAGCTTGGTATCGAGATCGAGGTCTGGGTGCGCGATGGCTTGCAGGCAGAAACCCTGGCCGAGACCCGCAGAACGCTGGGACGGCCGTTGCACGCGGTGGTTCTCGAGCCAGCCGTTTTCGAGCAGTGCCTTGCCCAGGTTTATGCGCGCGCGGACGATCACGCTGCGCGCCTGATGGACGATATGGAGCAGGATCTTGATTTGCGGCAGCTGACTCAGGACCTTCCTGTGATCGGCGATTTGCTGGATGTCGAAGATGATGCCCCGATCATCCGCCTGATCAACGCGCTGTTGACACAAGCCTTGCGCGAGAAGGCCTCGGACATTCATATCGAGCCCTATGAAACGCGTTCGGTCGTGCGTTTTCGTGTGGATGGCCAGTTGCGCGACGTGATCGAACCGCAGCGCTCCCTGCATGCTGCCGTCGTGTCGCGGATCAAGGTGATGGCGCAACTGGATATCGCGGAAAAGCGTTTGCCGCAGGATGGCCGAATTACTCTGCGCATTGCGGGCCGTCCCGTGGATGTGCGCGTGTCCACCTTGCCTACGGGGCATGGCGAGCGCGTCGTGTTGCGCCTGCTGGATAAGCAGCATGGGCGTCTCGATCTGGATGGTCTGGGCATGGGCGCCGCAACCATGGTTGGCCTGGACAGCCTGATCCATCAGCAGCATGGCATCGTGCTGGTGACGGGGCCGACCGGTTCGGGCAAGACGACGACGCTGTATGCCGCTCTGTCGCGCCTGGATGCGGCCACTCGCAACATCATGACTGTCGAAGACCCGATCGAATACGACCTGGATGGCATCGGGCAGACCCAGGTCAACGCGCGCATCGACATGACTTTTGCCCGGGCTTTGCGTGCGATTTTGCGCCAGGATCCGGATGTGATCATGATCGGTGAAATCCGCGATCTGGAAACCGCGCAGATCGCCGTTCAGGCCAGCCTTACCGGCCATCTGGTGCTGGCCACGCTACACACCAATGATGCGGCCGGCGCGGTGACGCGCCTGATCGATATGGGAGTGGAACCTTTCCTGCTGGCTTCCAGCTTGCTGGGGGTGCTGGCGCAGCGGTTGGTGCGGCATACCTGCCCGGATTGCCGCAGATCCTATGCGCCAGATGCGACCGAACTGGCCGTGCTGAATTTGCCGCATCCTCCCCAGACCCTTTATGCGGCCAGCGGCTGTACTAGCTGTAATATGACCGGCTACCGGGGGCGCACAGGTATTTACGAGTTGCTGACCGTGGATGCGAACTTACGCCGCATGATTCATGATGGTGGATCCGAGCAGTCCTTGCGCGATTACGCCATGGGCGCTGGTTTGATCGACTTGCGGCAGGATGGCATGCGCTGGGTGGCGAGCGGCGATACGACACTGGAAGAAGTGCTGCGCGTGGCGAGAGATGTCCGGATTTAAATCCCCTCGGTGTTTAAATCCCCCTCAGTCCCCCTTTTGCAAAGGGGGAGGTAGTGAGGTGACTTTTGCAAAGGGGAGGCAGTGAGGTGACTTTTGCAAAGGGGGAGATTGTGTTTGCTTAAATACAACGCCACACTGAAAATCTGCGCTCGACGTTTGCGCGGTGAAATGACCGACGCCGAACAGAAATTGTGGTCGCGCCTGCGTCGGAAGAAAATCGGCAACGTGCAGTTTTATCGACAGAAACCATTGGGTGGCTATATTGTGGATTTTTATGCACCGGCATTACGATTGGTTGTTGAGGTAGATGGTTCGCAGCACCAGCTTGAAAAGGGACTGAGGAAGGATGCCGTGAGAGATGACTGGTTAGAGGCGCAGGGGTTGGTTGTATTGCGGTTTGATAATTTGCAGGTATTGCGAGAAACAGATGCGGTGGTTGAAGTGATTGCGCAGAGGGTAATGGAGTGGTCGAAGGGTTGATTGAAATTCCTAAATCCCCCCTAGCCCCCCTTTTTGCGAGTTGGGCGAAAAGCCGCCCATCCCTGCCAACCCCGCCTCAAAGGGGGGAATCCTTTATGTCTGTCACCTATTCTTGCCAAAGCAGGAAACCTTCCATGTCTGCCATCCTCCACCTTTGCCAAAGTGGCAATCGTGAGCTTGGTTGCGGATTTCGGATACCAGCAGTAGCCTATTAAACTGGCAACTGGAGGTTGAAATGTATCGGATACCAAGGCAAAGCTACACCACTGAATTCAAGCAGGAAGCGGTTCGGCAGGTTGA
>JAHJJI010000031.1 GCA_018823025.1 Gammaproteobacteria bacterium
CACCGAGGCGGTATTCACATCGACGCCAACGGCGTTCACGCAGTCCTCGATCACCGCCTCCAGGGAGCGGGCGAGGCGGCTCTGGTTGACGTCGTGCTGGTACTGGCCGACGCCGATGGATTTGGGATCGATCTTCACCAGTTCGGCGAGTGGGTCTTGCAGGCGGCGGGCGATGGACACCGCGCCGCGTATGGTCACGTCAACGTCGGGGAACTCGCGTGCCGCCAGTTCCGAGGCGGAGTACACCGAGGCGCCGGCTTCCGACACCACCAGCTTTTGCAGTTTCAGTTCGGGGTAACGCTTGATTACCTCGCTTGCCAGCTTGTCGGTTTCGCGCGAGGCGGTGCCGTTGCCGATGCTGATCAGTTCAGCACGGTGCTTGGTGGCCAGCGCCGCAATCACCGCGACGGACTTGTCCCACTCGCGCCTGGGTTCGTGCGGATAGATGGTGGCGTAATCGACCAGCTTGCCGGTGGTGTCCACCACCGCCACTTTCACCCCGGAGCGCAGCCCCGGATCGAGGCCGATGGTGGTGCGCGGCCCGGCTGGCGCGGCGAGCAGCAGATCGTGGAGATTGCGTGCGAACACACGGATCGCTTCGGCCTCGGCGGCTTCGCGCAAACGGCTGGTCAATTCCAGGTCGAGGCGCAGGAAAATCTTCACCCGCCACGCCCAGCGTACGGTTTCGCTCAACCACTTGTCGGCGGGACGCGCATCCTCGCCCGCCTGCGAAGTAGGGTTCTTTACAAGAAAGCGCCGGGCGATCATCTGTTCGCAGCGGTTGGGTGGCGCGATTCGTCCCTGCGCCTGCTCGTCCTCTTCCAGCACCAGCGCGAGTTGCAGGAAACCTTCGTTGCGCCCGCGCAGCTGCGCCAGCGCACGGTGCGAGGGAATGGCTTTCAGCGGTTCGCGGGAATCGAAATAGTCGCGGAATTTTGCGCCTTCAATCTCCTTGCCTGCCACCAAGGTGGATTTGAGCACGCCGTTATCCCACAGGTAGTCGCGCAATTTCCCGAGCAATTCAGCATCCTCTGAAAACTTCTCCATCAGGATATGGCGTGCGCCTTCAAGCGCAGCTTTGACGTCGGCCACGCCTTTGCCGGCATCGACGTAAGCCAGCGCGACCTCTTCCGGCACCCGCATGGGGTCGGCCAGCAGCGCCTCGGCCAGCGGCTCCAGGCCGGCCTCTCGGGCGATCATCGCCTTGGTGCGGCGCTTGGGCTTGTAGGGCAGATAGAGGTCTTCCAGGCGTACCTTGCTGTCGGCGCCGAACAATTCCCTTTCCAGCTCCGGGCTGAGCTTGCCCTGCTCGGCGACGCTCTTGAGGATGGCAGCGCGCCGATCCTCCAGTTCGCGCAGGTAGCGCAGGCGCTCTTCCAGCGTGCGCATCTGGGTATCGTCGAGGCTGCCAGTCGCTTCCTTGCGGTAGCGCGAGATGAAGGGAACCGTGGCACCCCCGTCGAGCAGATCGACAGCGGCCTGGACTTGATTGGGATGAACCGAAAGTTCCTGGGCGATGCGTTGGGTGATGCTGGCAATCATGATTGCTCCGGGTATTGCGAAGGAAGGCGCTATTTTGCCTTGGTTTATTTCTGATTTTGGCTTTGTGGCAGGTAGCGCGCCACTTGATGCGCTTCAATTCCTCGACTTGTTTGGAACGGAAGGCGATACCCCCAATTTACAAGGGATTGAGTACTTTTATGGACAGTGCTGGAGGTTAACCTGGCGGAAGGTGTGAGATTCGAACTCACGGATCCTTTCAGATCGGCAGTTTTCAAGACTGCTGCCTTAAACCACTCGGCCAACCTTCCAATGGCCGCCATGATACCGTATTGCCGCCTTCCTTGACCAGTGCTTGAAACTTTAACCCGAATTGCGTAGTCTTACTCATGTCTTTTTTGTAAGAGGAGTTAACTGATGCAACCTGAACTGCGAATGACGTCACAAACAACCGAACTGGCCCTTGCAGCCAACAAGGTATTGCGCAACACCTACATGCTGCTCGGTTTGAGCATGGTTCCGACGGTGATCGGCGCGGTGATCGGCATCAACCTGAACTTCTCGTTCATGGCTCAAAGCCCGTTTATGGGCTTCATCCTCATGATGGCGGTGATGTTCGGCCTGTTCTGGGGGATCAGCAAAAACCGTGACAACGGCCTCGGTGTCGCACTCCTGCTTGGACTCACCTTCTTCATGGGCCTGATGCTCGGACCTATCCTGCAAGCCGCTCTGCATCTGAGAAACGGCGCACAGCTGGTCGGAATGGCGGCAGGCGGGACTGGCTTGATCTTCTTCTCCCTGGCGACCATTGCCACGGTGACCAAGAAGGATTTCAGCTTCATGGGCAAGTTCCTGTTCATCGGGCTGATCCTGCTGATCGTCGCCATGATCGCCAACATGTTCTTCCAGATTCCGGCGATGCAGCTGACCATCTCCGCGATCGCCGTGCTGATTTTCTCCGGCTTCATCCTGTATGACGTCAGCCGTGTCGTCACCGGCGGGGAAACCAACTACATCATGGCCACCCTGGCGATTTACCTGGATATCTACAACCTGTTCGTCCACCTGCTGTCGCTTCTGATGGCGCTGACCGGCGAACGCGACTAGACACCGCGCAGCATCGGGAAAGGGCGGCCGCGGCCGCCCTTTTTTATTTCTCGAACAGGGCGATGGATTCGACGTGCGCGGTATGCGGGAACATATTGACCACGCCGGCGGCTTTCAGGGCATAGCCCTTTTCATGCACCAGCACTCCGGCATCGCGCGCCAGCGTGGCCGGACTGCACGACACGTAGACGATGCGCCGCGGCCCGTCTTCGGTCAGCGCCTTGATCACTTCAAACGCGCCGTCGCGCGGCGGATCAATCAGCATCTTGTCGAAATGCCCCAGTTTTTTCAGGCCGATGGCATCCGCCTCGAACAGATTCGCCTCGACAAACCGTGCCCGCGCCGATAGTCCGTTGACCTCCGCATTCGCCTGCGCACGCTGCACCAAAGCGGCGCTGCCTTCAACTCCCACCACGTCGGCGCCACGCCGGGCGATCGGCAGGCTGAAATTACCCAGCCCGCAGAACAGGTCGGCAATGCGCTCGCCCGGCCTGGGATCGAGCAGGTTGATGGCGCGCCTCACCAGCACGCGATTGATATCCGGGTTGACCTGGGTGAATTCGGTGGGTCGAAACGGCATCACGATGTCAAAATCCGGCAAAGTGTAATTGAGCTCCGGCGCATCCAGCGGATAAAACGGTTGCACCGTATCGGGGCCCTTGGACTGCAGGAAGAACTGGACCCGATGCCGGTCCGCGAACGCCCGCAGCAACGCTTCATCCTGCTCGTTCAACGGATCCATGATGCGCAGCACCAGCACGTCGACATCCTGACCCAGCGCCACTTCTACCTGCGGCAAGCGCTCGCGGATGGAAAGCTGCTCGACCAATGCGCGCAGCGGCATGAGCAGGGCGGAAATGCGTGGGGGCAGCACTTCGCAGCTCTCCATATCCGCGATAAAGCTGCTGCGCTTTTCATGGAAACCAACCAGGACGCGCTCTTTCTTGCGCACATATTTGACCGACACCCTCGCCCGGTGGCGGTAACCCCAGGGCGGGCCATAGATGGCGGGCAGCATTTCCTCCGCCTTCACCTTGCCGATATGCCACAGGTTGTCTTCCAGCACGCGCTGCTTGGCCGCAACCTGCGCCCCGGCCTCCATGTGCTGCATGCTGCAGCCGCCGCACAGGCCGAAACTCGGACAACGCGGCGTGACGCGCATGAAGCTGGGCTTGAGGATTTTCGTGGCCGTAGCCTGCTCGTAGCTGGGCTTTTTCTTGAAGGTGGAATACTCCACCGTTTCACCGGGCAGGGCGCCTTCAATAAAGATGGTTTTGCCTTCCACATGGGCGACGCCGCGCCCTTCGTGGTCGAGAGATTCAATAATGGTTATGGGATTCAATTTGAAAAACCTGTAAATATAGAGTGCGGCACCGGTGCAAAAGATGCGTGAGACGCACCTTACTCCAGCTGCGGTTCAAAAGATTTTATTAGTCATTTCCACAGAGCCAGGAACTCCTGCCAGTGCGGCGCATCGGACTTGCTCAAGGTGGCGCGCACCAGATCACACTCGGACTGGTATGCCTCGCGCGTCAACGCGCCGCGCATCAGCTGAAAACGCAGGTAAACCAGGTAGGTATTGGCGACGTCGGTTTCGCAATAATTGCGGATACCGTCGATCTCGCCGT
Source organism: Gammaproteobacteria bacterium (assembly GCA_018823025.1). GTDB lineage: Bacteria > Pseudomonadota > Gammaproteobacteria > Burkholderiales > Sulfuricellaceae > Sulfuricella. The sequence goes on from JAHJJI010000031.1 coordinate 4,236, forward strand.
TCTGGAAGGCATCCCAGACCTTCGAGCCGTCCATGCCGAGCTTGCCGGGAAGGCCGACGAGTTGCGCGATCTGGTCCAGCGGCGCGTTGGCGCGCGGCTGGTAGAGTGCAAGCAGGTCCATCAGGTCGAGATGGCGGCTATGGTAACGGCTGATGTAGTTGTTCCACTTGAACTCGCGGTCGTCCTCGCCCATGTCCCAGTAGCGCGGCGCCTGGATGCCGTGGATCATGGCGCGGTAGTGCAGCACCGGCAGGTCGAAACCGCCGCCGTTCCATGACACGATCTGCGGCGTATATTTCTCGATGCCCTCGAAGAAGCGGCGGATCAGCTCCGCCTCGTCGTCCTCGGGATTGCCCAGCGACCAGATGCGAAAGCTGTCACGCTCGCGCAGGGCACAGGAAATTGCCACTACACGCTGCACGTGCAATTGCAGAAAGTCGTTGCCGGTTACCTGGCGACGTTGGTGGAAGGCCATCTCCGCCACTTGGGCCGAGTCGATTTCATCTCCGAGCCCGTTGAGCTTGCGCAGCCCTTCGATGTCGGGGACCGTTTCTATATCGAACACCAGTACCGGGGTCATGTTCTTCGAATTCCATTGCTGATTGTGAACGTCGCGAAGCGACACCTCATCACTCTCCCCCTCTGGGAGAGAGGTAGGAGAGAGGGAACGGACACGGCGAGAAGCGATGCCCATAATTCCAAGTGGCACTTCTCGCCATATCCGTTAGAGCGGCCATTATACTCCCGACAGTCAGTTAGAATCCGCCTGGACTAATCGACCTTACGCGGCTTCAAAGCTTTCTGCGCCGCCAGTTTATTCTCACCCGACGAACTCCAGATATCGGTGACGTCTTCATCAACCACCGCTATAGTGGAAAGCATCATCAACTCGGATGCGACCTCATCATCGAAGCCTGCGCGACCGCCGCGATCATCGACGACGAGACTGTCCAGATAACGTGGAGCGTCGAACCCACCCCATACCAAGCAAATTTTTTCGGCAATTCTGGGATGGCGCTTTTCCAGCGCGGAGCTCTGATCTGCTTCAGATGCAAATTCTGGCTGGGAAGACCGTACTGAAGCAGGCGGCTTCGACAACAATGCAAGACTACTGGCAGGCTCTAATGGCGGAAATTTATCCCACTCTAGGCTGGGCAGAACAAGATCGCTTCCCTCTGGCTCACCTACCATACCTGGATCAACCCTGAACTCTAAATTCTCAGTCTCTGACAAGATCGTTTTGTCGATATTCTCTTGATTCAAATCGGGGAAAGTCCCTACGCTCAAGGCTGACTCAATCGCCTGCGGCACCATCTCCAACTCTAGCGGGTGCGAGAGTTTCGATACAGACGGATAGTTTGCCTCGATATTTTGCGATGAAATATCGCTTTTCTCGGTTTCAACCGGTGCACTGGGTTCAAAAGTGAACTCCAGGGCTCTATTTTCCTCGGAAGGCATCTCACCGGCAGGCAGCTTTCCAAGCATTCCTTCCAGAAGATGAATAAGCAGGAGAAGATCGCTCGCTATGCCGAGCTCGAACCCTTCCCTTAACCCACCCTTGTTGTCCAGCAAGAGATGATGCAGGTATTCAAGACAAGCGGGGCTACCCCAGGTGGAGGATATTTTTTCCATCAGGCGCGGAAACTCCGCAATACTGCGGGAAGAGATTTCACCAGACGCCATCGTTTCCCAGTTTGGCTTCGCAATATTGAAATACCTGCGAAACTCGGTCACCAGTGTTTCAAATTCCGGCCGCATATCGAAATCATGATAGATTTCCATAAGTTTAAACCAGAGATCGGCCGTTGATCTGGGGCGAGAATCAATATGATATTTCAGGTTGGCAATGGCCCTATCCTTCTCTCCCAGAGCAAGGTAAATATCCGCTTCTTCAACCGCGCTCTCGATACTGTCCAGCGCAATCTCAAAACTGGTGTCGGCAACGCCATACGGCCCTTTAAACGCTTCGGAAGAGGAAGGCGATCCGTCCATTTCCGGGGCGTCTACAGGTACGACAGACTGTGCCAACTGCACACCTGCGTTCATGGAATCTGAAGAACCCGCTTTTTTGGCCTCAGGGCTCGCTTCCCAATCCCTGCCCAAGTCCACATCGAGTTCCATCAGGGCTTCAGCTTCAGCCTTTTTTCTCTTTCGCTTCAAATAGGCAACCACCAGCAGCCCCAGGCCTCCGGCAGAGAAGGCGATAATCGCGGTATAGGCAGGCCATTCCCATATTTCCTGGTGTGGTTCGGGATGGGGCGCTGGCAAGGCAGGGCGATTGGACGCCATTTCGCTGCGCTGGCGTTCCAGCCCTTCCAGCTTGGTCTGCAATCCCTGGATGTGTTCCTCCATCTGCTTCAGACGATGATTAAGCGACAGGTTATTGGCTGCCATATCATCGATGTCCATCAGGATGCGCCGCTTCTCGCGCAGAATTTCGCGCTCTCCCTCGGTGATCTTGCCGCTGGCAGAAATATCCAGATCGCCCGTGGTCAACTTGAGGCGTACTTCAGATTCAGCACCCGGCTTTTTGACCTTTGAGATTTTTTGGCTGACAGGAGGTTTTTCTGGCTTCGTATCCGGTTGTGCAGCAGACTCTGCTGCCAATCCCTGACCTGATTTTTTTTCGGCAGGCTTACGTGCCAATTCTCTCAAGTCAGGAAAATGGAGCACTGTCCCGGCAGACAGAAGCATGTCAGGATTTTTACCCGCAAAGACTTCAGAATTAGCTGCCATTGCATGACGAGCAAACCGTCTTTGCATGCGTCGGCTGTTCGGGTAAATATTCGCAGCTATGCTAGCCAGGCTCTCCCCTGCCGTGATTTCCCATGCCATGCCGCCTGCGCGACGATCGCGCTGGCTCGCGGACAAAACAGGTTGGGGTGAAGAAAGGTCGGGTTCAACCAGCGGCACGTTGACAACGGCCTGATCAGGTCGGGCGGTTTGCACGTTATCAGGCAGGTTGAGCAGGATCGTGTATTCCCGGATTACTTCGCTCTCGCAGCCCGCCTTGACCAGCAACCTGACTGCCAGATCGTTAATTCTTTTCCGGCTGGAAACCTGGAGATAAGTTTTGCCACTCCCGCCAGCCACAGTCAGTCTGGCGGAGTCGACAAGGAGAATTCCATCCTGTTTGTGTGACTCGTTCACCAACTTGAAACACGATGGCTCGACGGATTCACCGGTCGTGGAAATAACAGGAATCCGGCCGCTGAAATGCTCGCCCAATTTCGAAGCAACCTGAATCTCGCCCAGGCCCAGCGCAACAATGCGGGGCGCGAACAATATCAGGGCAAGCCCAAGGTAGATACACGACCAACGTTTTAGTCGGTTGAAAAAACGAGTCATTTTTGTCACGAATTTTTTTTGTTTTTCTTTACATGCATGAAGCAGAAAAAGGTCTTCGAAAGGACTCAGGCAGGGGATGCATGAGGATGAATGATTAAAAATATTCTCGTAATTTCACGATATTCCGCATTCTTTCCGGGAAAATTAGTCTCGGAAGTATCCAGCACTACTTTCGTACCCATGCCCCGCTCTGATTCTGATACCACCATCCCGACGCGGCCTTCTGCACCCAGCGCTGGGCGAAGGTGGTGCGTATCTCCTCCTCCCATTCCGGATGGCCGTTGGCGCGTGCAATCTCGCGATACAGAGCCCGGCGATCCTGGTTCTCTGCCGCAACCAGGCCATTCACCGCCTGCCGTTGCGCCAGCGGCACCAAAGCAGCGTCGCGCATCGCAATCAGGCCGTCGCGCGTCAAGCCGACCGCGCCACTGGCATAGTGACCTGCAAGCTGGTCATGACGCTGCTGCATGGTCATTTTCAGGCTGCCGATGGCAGGCGTGTTGATTTCCAGGTCGGCTGCGGCAAACGCCAGAAAAGGCACCCACAGCAGGGCAACGAGCATCCACAAACGAAAAATCTGGCTGTACATTGTAACCTCCTATTTCTGTTCGTCCGGTTTGGCCGGTGCCGGTGCGTCACCCTGCTTCTTCAACTGCCACACCTCGTCAATGATCTTGTCGGCAGCCTTTTCTGCTGCCGCTGCGGGAAAATAGATGTTGATGGTGACGCACGACGAAACCGTCGCAGCCAGCAACACGGCCATAGCCATGGGTAATGTTCTCATTCAATCTCCTTTGCTTCTTTACTGGATAACCGGCTTCACATTCTTCTGGGTGACCCGCTTCAGCCGCTCCAGCAACTCATCCCAACTGACCTCGCGATTGTAACCGATTACGCTGATCGCCGGTATGCCGCCACCCTTCACGATAACGTACCCATGCGGCGCCGGCTCGACACCGTCCATCAGGCACACCCCATTGCGCAGCACGCAGGAAAGGCCGATCCGGTCGTAACCGAACTGCTCGAAGAAGCTCAGAAAACTGCGCTGTATCGCGGCGGCCGCCCCGGCGCCACCCAGAGACGAAATACTCTGCACTGCCTTCTGGCTGATCTTCTTCGGATAATTACCGGGGCTGCTTGCCACTTTGGCATCGAACTTCACCGGACGCCAGCTCGACAGCTCCAGCCCTGCCACCGCAACATCGATGCGCCCCTGCATGTTGCCGAAGGAAAATGCACTTGTCAGCAGATCGAGATCAAGGTTACGCATATCGAGAGTCGCCGACAGGCGCGGAACACGACCGAAAGGTTCTAACAGCGAGAGATCTTTGACCACGACAGTGCCGTCGAATACCTTGAACAACAAGGCGCCATCCACCTTGAGATTGCCGCCGGCATAGCTGACGACGGGGATGATGCCGGACAGCGTGCCATGCATGAGCGGCAGCTTCAATGCCTCGCTGAAACGCTCCATCGAAACGGGTGCCAGACCCCCGCTGAAGTGCCACTGCCAGACGCCATCGATACGGCTGGCAGTGAAGCCATCGACATTGATCCTGCCATCGAGCAGCGGAATGGAAAAATCGGACGTGCTGAACTGCCAGCCCTTCATTGTCAGCGGTACCCGAGTTTTGCCCAATGCCAGATGTAGCACCTCGCCACTCTGGAAACCAAATTCCGCTTGTCGCTCTTCCGTGTTCGACCATGGGATGCGGGCGTTCATGCCATGCAGCGCGAAGCGCTGGTCCTCGTCGATGAATTCGGCAGCGCGCAGGCTCAGGTCGAATTCGGTGGTCACCCCATCCCGGTAGCGCCACGCCAAATCAGCTTCGCCCTTGGACTTTAGTTTGGCGAAGGCGGTTTTTTCCAGGAAAGGTTTAATCAGCACCTTATAAAGCCCGGTCAAATCGAGGCCCGCCGCTTTAAGATCGAAATCCGTCAGGCCCCTGCCCGCCATGTCCCACGCACCGGAAAGTTGGGCCTCCCCCACCCCCGCCAGCCGCAGGTTGCCCTGATTGACGCGCAACAAGCCCGCTTCCAGACTGCCCTGCCCGACAAACCGATGCCCGCCATCGGCAAAATAAACCGGCTGCCAGAAGACCTCTCCGGACTTCCAGTCCACCTCGCCCCGCCATAGCCAGCCGTCTTTCCGGCGCGACACATCGCATCGCACCCCACCACCGATTTTCTCGCCGGCATGCAGTCCGCTGGCATCGGCAAAAGCAATATCCTTGAACACCGCATCGGCAATGACGCTTCCCAACTCAGTGCGGCTGCCGTCCAGGCTGATGCTGCCACTCCACGTTCCCGCAGTGGGTCGAATCCCGCCCTGCGGCAGAAATCCGGCCAGCCGCATGACCTGCCCATTGCGGGCCTCGACCCGGACTTTCCAGCCGGGCTTGCCCCATTGCGCACCAAGCTGCCAAGTCTCACCCTGAGGAAAATCCAGAGTCAGCGCCAGTGTTTTTGACTGCTGCTGATAAACGAAGCGTACCGGCAACTTTTCACCCAGATCTAGCTCGCCCTGGTCGCAGCGGATCTCGCCATTATTCCATTGAGTCTTTACGCAGGTCAGGCGCACCTTGCGCCATGTCCGCTCACGCAGAGAAAGCTCTCCGATGCGTGCCTCTAGACGGGAAAAATCCGGGCCGTCCAGCGTAGCGCTAATCGCCTTGGCATGAAAAGCAGGTGAAGAAATATCATCGATGCTCAACGTAATTTGACCGGCCTCGACACCGGAAGAAAAAAACGCGAGCAGGATCATGGCACGGACAGCCTTCGCCCATGGCAAGGAAGACTTCATTTCCCTGGAATCAGGCCGGGAACACGCCGGTTGACAGGTAGCGGTCACCCCGGTCGCACACAATGGACACGATGACTGCGTTTTCGGTTTCTGCCGACACTCTGAGCGCGGCCGCCAATGCGCCGCCGGACGAAATGCCTGCAAAGATGCCTTCCTCCGCCGCCAGCCGGCGCGTAATTTCCTCGGCTTCCTGCTGTCCGACCTCGATCAGCCGGTCCACCCGCTGGAAATCACAGATTTTCGGCAAGTAGGCCAGCGGCCACTTGCGGATGCCGGGAATCTGCGAGCCTTCGCTGGGCTGTACGCCAACGATCTGGATGTCCGGATTCTGTTCCTTGAGGTAGCGCGAGCAGCCCATGATGGTGCCGGTGGTGCCCATGCTGCTGACGAAATGGGTGATTGTGCCCTGAGTATCGCGCCAGATTTCCGGGCCGGTGCCTTCGTAGTGGGCTTGCGGGTTGTCCGGGTTGGAGAATTGATCAAGGATGATCCCCCGGCCCTCGTCACGCATCCGGTTTGCCGTGTCGATCGCGGCTTCCATGCTGCCTTCCTTCGGCGTCAGCACGATTTCCGCACCGAAGGCGCGCATCACCTGGCGTCGCTCCACGCTCATATGCTCCGGCATCACCAGCACCATTTTGTACCCGCGCATCGACGCGGCCATCGCCAGGGCGATGCCGGTATTGCCGCTGGTCGCCTCGATCAGGGTGTCGCCCGGCTTGATCTCGCCACGGGCCTCTGCCCGCTGAATCATGAACAGCGCCGGCCGGTCCTTGACCGAACCGGCAGGATTGTTGCCTTCCAGTTTGACCAGCACGGTGTTGCTGGTATTGCCTGGCAATCGCTTCAGCTTCACCAACGGCGTATTACCGACGAATTCCTCTATGCTTTTAAACATTCTTGTCTGCTCCCTGTGTGCCTTGTGGAGCAACCCCATAGAGCTGGTCGCATTCGCTGATCACTCCTGCCATCGTCACGCAATTCCTGCCGTTTTTCTTGGAATACCCAACCGCCCGACCGGCCCTGGCACACAACTCCTGGCGGCTCTCCCCCGGCAACAGCATGGCTACGCCGAAACTGGCGGTCAGCGGGCGTGTCATGGGCAGAATAAACTGCCCTTCCAGTTCCATGCGCAGCCGTTCAGCCACGATCAGCGCGCCCATTTCATTGGTTTCCGGCAACAGCATGGCAAACTCCAATCCGCCATAGCGTGCCGCCAGATCGGTGGTGCGCACCGAGTGGGTGATAACCGTCGCTACATGGTGCAGCAGTTCATCCCCCACTTCGCGGCCGTAGTTTTCATTGACCCCGCCGAAATCATCCATCTCCATCAATATCAATCCCAGCGGGCGGCGATACCGCTCCCAGCGGCCGATCTCTTCAGTAATGCGGTCATCCAGGCTTCTGCGGTTAGCCAAACCGGTCAGGGTATCCTGGCGCTTGAGCGTTTCGACCTCCTCCAGTGCTTTTTGCAGCGCCTGATTACGTCGCGCCAGGGTACGTTCCGTATCCTCCAGTTCTCTTCCCAGCCGCTCGATCACGCCATTGAGCTGCGGGTATGCCGAAATACCTACCTCGGCTGCGAGCAGCCATCCTGATCCGGTACGGTAGACGCTGCCAGACAAAGCACCCCAACCATCCGACGAACCTGTAAGGACAGCAAAGACGAGCGCCCCGGTGTATACCTTGCCGTTCAACCCGACTTCTGCCTTGCTGAGCGCTGCCATATCCGGCTTGGCCAGGCGCACGCTGCTCCCTTCCACCTTTGTCTCCGCTGTTACTGAAAGAAAGCCCTGATTAGACTCGATAATTCGGCCCTCATCATCCAGCACCGCTATGGCTATGACATGAAGCCCCATCGCCCAGGACGGAATCAGCATTTTCCCTGCATCAGACAAACGCGACTCTCCTTCTGTTTTCTGTTTAATAGCAATCTGTTCAATTTAAAGCATTTGCCCGAAACACTCAAACATACCTCGCAAATAGCAACAGCCCCGCGAGCGGGGCTGTTTTAGCATTGCTTAGGTAGCAATTATTTCTTGTCAGCCGCAGTCCTGGCCTTTCCTGCAACCTTGGAGGGTGTCGCACCATTGGTCACCGTCAGGTCAGCACGCAGCTTGTCCACCGTCTTTTTGCCGAAACCCGGCACTTTTTCCAGGTCATCCACCGACTTGAAGGGACCATTCTTGACGCGATAGTCCATGATCGCTTTGGCTTTAACCGGGCCAACGCCATTCAGGACTTCCAACTCGGCGGTAGTGGCGCTATTCAGATTGACCGGGCCCGCAAAAGCGGCGGTAGCAAAGGCGAAACAGGCGATCAGGATAAGAAACAGTTTTTTCATGAAAATCCCCTAGTGTTGATTAACGAAACAGACATGCAATCCTCTTAACGCTGCAGCACTACACGCGTTGACGCAGATGACCCACATAACGCTCCACGCCCTGCTCCACAGTCAGAAATGGCTCATCGTAGCCCGCTGTGCGCAACGCGGAGATATCCGCCTGGGTGAAGCTCTGGTACTTGCCCTTGAGCGCTTCGGGAAAGGTCACGTATTCGACTAGTCCCTGCGCCTGCATTTCCTTCAGGCCAAGCGGCGCTTCGCCCTTGGCCTGGCGGCAGCTGTTCACGGCCGCCACGGCCACGTCGTTGAAGGTCTGGCTGTTGCCGGTGCCGAGGTTAAAGATACCGGACTGCTCGGGGTGATCAAGGAACCACATGTTGACCTTGACCACATCCTCCACCGACACGAAATCGCGCCGCTGCTCACCGTGAGAGTAGCCATCGCAGCCTTCGAACAGCTTGACCTTGCCTTCGGCCTGGTACTGGTTGAAGAAATGAAAGGCCACCGAGGCCATGCGCCCCTTATGCTGCTCGCGCGGGCCATACACGTTGAAGTAACGGAAACCAACGATCTGCGAGGTTTTGTGCTGCCACATCCGACGCACATACTGGTCGAACAGGAACTTGGAATAGCCATAGACGTTGAGCGGTCCCTCGTGCTCGCGCGACTCGCTGAACACTGAACCACCACCGTAAACGCTGGCCGAGGAAGCGTACAGCAGGGGCACGTCTTCGTTCTGGCAATAATCCAGCAGCGACACGGTGTAACGGTAGTTGTTCTCCATCATGTAGCGACCATCGGTCTCCATGGTGTCGGAGCAGGCACCTTCGTGAAAAATGGCGGCGACATCGCCTTCGAATGCGCCGTCCAGGATAAGGTCGAGAAAGTCTTCCTTGTCGAGATAATCGGCGATCTCGCAATCCACCAGATTCTTGAATTTGTCGGCCTTTTTCATATTGTCCACCGCAATGATGTCGGTGATGCCGCGGTCGTTCAGACCCTTGACGAGATTGGCGCCGATGAAGCCGGCTGCGCCGGTAACGATGTAGTACATAATTTTTCCCTTTATTTGTTCAATTCTGCAATCAGTTCTTCGCGGCTCACCACCGCCGTACCGAGCTTGCCGACCACGATGCCGGCAGCAAGATTGGCGACGCGCACCGCCTCAGGCAAGCTGGCACCACCCGCCACCATCACGCCCAAGGTGGCGATCACGGTGTCGCCTGCGCCGCTGACATCGTAAACCTCACGCGCCAGGGCATGCTCGTGCACCGTACCCGCTTCACGGTAGAGCGTCATTCCCTCTTCGCTGCGGGTCACCAGCAGCGCCTGCAAATCGAGATCGCTTCGCAGCTGCTGCGCTTTCTTAACCAGTTCTTCCTCAGTTTTCCAGCTTCCCGCCACCTCGCGGAATTCACCCCGGTTTGGCGTCAGCAGGGTGGCACCCTGGTAGCGCGCGTAATCATCGCCCTTGGGGTCGACCAGCACTGGCTTGCTCATGGCATTAGCCAGTTCGATCATCTGGCGGATGTGTGTCAACCCACCCTTGCCATAATCCGACAGGATCACCACATCGGCGTCAGCCAGCATTTTCTCGAAATCCGCCAGCTTGTTGAGCAACACCTCGTGGCTCGGCTGGGTTTCGAAATCGATGCGCAGCAACTGCTGCTGCCGCCCGATCACCCGCAGCTTGATAGTGGTATCCAGTCCTGCATCGCGGTGCAGCACGACATTGACGTTCTCGTCGTGTAGCAGGCGGGCCAGGCTATCTCCCGCCTCATCCTTACCCGCCACCGACAGCAGGGAAACTCTGGCCCCCAGCGCCGCGGCATTGCGTGCCACGTTGGCGGCACCACCCGGGCGCTCTTCGGTGCGACTCACATGCACCACCGGCACCGGCGCCTCGGGCGAGATCCGGCTCACCTCGCCGAACCAGTAACGGTCGAGCATGATGTCGCCGACGACTAATACGCGGGCATTTTCGAAGTTAGGTAGCATAATTTTTTAACAACCAATTTTTACCGCAAAGGACGCAAAGGTTCGCAAAGGAAAAACTCTTGAATGCAGTACCTCGCGTACCTTTGCGTCCTTTGCGGTTAGCTCTTACAAGCGTCCAATTGCGAAATACTCAATCCCCGCCGCACGCACATCCTTCGGATCGTACAGGTTGCGGCCGTCGAAGATCACCGGGCTCTTGAGCTGGGCTTTAAGCGCGGCGAAATCCGGCGCACGGAATACTTGCCACTCGGTGACGATGGCCAGGGCATCCGCCCCCTTCAGGGCCGCCATCGGTGTATCCACCAGTTTCAGGCGGGGATCGTTGCCGAAGATTCGCGTAGCCTCATGCATCGCTACCGGGTCGTACGCGGTCACGGTGGCGCCGCGTTCCCACAGCCCCTTGATCAGCACACGGCTGGGGGCATCGCGCATATCGTCGGTGTTAGGCTTGAATGCGAGGCCCCATATAGCGATGCTCTTGCCGCTAAGATCATTGCCGAATCTGGCGGTGATCTTGTCGAGCAGCACTTCCTTCTGGCGCTCGTTCGCCACTTCCACGGCATTCAGGATACGCAGCTCGCTGCCGTATTCCTTGGCGGTGCGCTGCATGGCCTGCACGTCTTTGGGGAAGCAGGAACCGCCATAGCCGCAGCCGGCGTAAAGAAAATGGTAGCCGATGCGCGGGTCGGAGCCGATGCCGTGGCGCACGTTTTCGATATCCGCTCCCATTTTTTCGGCCAGCAAGGCCAGCTCGTTCATGAAAGAGATGCGGGTGGCGAGCATGGCGTTGGCAGCGTACTTGGTGAGTTCGGCGGACTTGATGTCCATCACGATCAGGCGGTCGTGGTTGCGGTTGAAAGGTGCGTACAGCGAGCGCATCAGCTCCACGGCACTTGCGTCTTCGGCGCCGAGTACAATGCGGTCGGGGCGCATGAAGTCATCCACTGCCGCGCCTTCCTTGAGGAATTCCGGGTTGGAAGCGATGCTGAATTCGAGTTGGGCGCCGCGCTTGCCCAGTTCTTCCTGGACTGCAGCACGGACTTTGTCCGCAGTACCCACCGGCACCGTGGACTTGTCCACGATCACCTTGTATTCCTGCATGTTCTGGCCGATGGCGCGCGCCGCGGCGACCACGTACTGCAGGTCGGCGGAGCCATCCTCGTCCGGCGGCGTGCCCACGGCGATGAACTGAATCGCCCCGTGCTTTGCGCTCTCGGCCACATCGGTGGTGAAACGCAGCCGGCCTGCGGCCACGTTGCGCTTCACCATGTCTTCCAGGCCCGGCTCGTAAATCGGGATGCCGCCCTGCTTGAGGATGTTGATCTTGTTCACATCCACGTCCAGGCACAATACGTCATTGCCCACTTCCGCCAGGCAGGTGCCTGTTACCAGGCCAACATAACCGGTGCCGATCACGCTAACTTTCATTGCTTTTCTCCACTAAGTTCAAGATTGATTTGCTGTAAAACCTGCAAGGGGTCGGCCGCCTTGGTTATGGGCCGGCCGATCACCAGATAATCCGAGCCAAGGTGGATTGCCTCGGTGGGCGTGACGATGCGCACCTGGTCATCCTGCGCGGCGTTCGCCGGGCGGATTCCGGGCGTAACCAGACAGAAATCCGCCCCCAGTTCTTGCCGTAGCACTTGTGCCTCCTGCGCGGAGCACACTACCCCATCCAGACCGCTTGCCTGTGCCAGCTTTGCCAGCCGCAACACCGTTTCGCGCGGTTCGCCGGGTATGCCCAATTCATTCAAATCGGCTTGTCCCATACTGGTCAGCACCGTCACCGCGATCAGCTTGGGCCGCGAGGCCACACTCTCCAACGATTCGCGCGCCGCTTCCATCATGCGACGTCCGCCCAGCGCATGAACATTCACCATCCACACGCCCAACTGGGCCGCTGCTTTGCAGGCGCTTGCCACGGTGTTGGGGATATCGTGGAATTTCAAGTCGAGAAAAACATCGAATCCGCGCTGAATGAGCGTTTCCACCAGCGCCGGACCGTTGCTGGTGAACATTTCCTTGCCGACCTTGAGCCGGCACAGCTTGGGATCGAGTCTGTCCACTAGCGCCAGCGCGTCCTTTTGCACAGCAAAATCGAGAGCGACAATAATTTGGGGATTGTTCATGATTACATTAAGTCCTGCATGCTGGCCTTGACCAGAACTTCAGTTTCCTCACTGCGACGCGGCGGATAGGTTTCCCACTTGCCGCAGGCAGGGCAATGCCAGAAATACTGTCGCGCCCTGAATCCGCAGTTCTCGCAGCGATACAACGCCAGTCCGGCGGAATGCTGATGGATTAAATTATGCACCAGCTGCAAATCCTGCCTGCGCTCGGCGGGAGCCTCCATCAATTGCGCTTCCAGCAGCCGGTCGAGGCCACGCATGCTGGGATTACGTCGCAATTCATCACGCGCCAGTTGGTAGGCAACCTGTGGTCCCTCGGTCTCAAGTACCGCCTGGAAAATCACGTTCAGCATATCCAGTGAGCCATAGCGTGCCAGATAACCACGCAGCAGATCCATGCCTTCGGCAAACCGGTCGAGGGTGCGATGGCTCGCCAGGAGGCGCTCTGCCACCAGCGCAAGGTGAGCCGGGTTTTGCGTTTCAACTCGCTTCCAGCACTGAATCGCGGCATCGTGCCGCCCTTCAGCGACTTCAATGTCGCCATGCAGAATATTAGCGCGCACGCTGTCGCGATTCACCCGCAGCGCTTCATCCAGATGTTCACGCGCCGCGGCATGATCGGAATGGGCAATCTCGCTGGCCGCCAGCTCACAGAAAAAATGGGCGATCTCGACCTGGTAGGAGCGGCTCGAAATTTCGCCCAGCCTGTGCGCCGCCTCGACCGCCTTAAGCCAATCCTTTTCCAGCACATAGATTTCCAGCAGGTATTTCAGTGCCCCGCTGGAATAGCGGGTTTGCTGCAACTCGCTGAAAACCTGCTCCGCACGATCCAGCAAGCCGGCTTTCAGGTAATCCTGGCCCAGTTCGTTCATTGCGGTCAGCTTTTTTTCTTCTTCCAGGTCGCTGCGCTCCAGCAGGCTCTGATGCATGCGAATGGCGCGCTCCACCTCACCTCGTCGGCGGAACAGGCTGCCGAGGGCAAATTGCAATTCGACCGTTTCATTATCGGCCTTGGCGATTTCGATGAAAGCCTCGATCGCCTTGTCGGTCTGCTCGTTGAGAAGGAAGTTCAACCCCTGAAAATAGGAAGCGGGCAGCCTGCGCGATTCCGACAGGACATGCTTGATATCGATCCGCGCCGCCATCCAGCCCAGGCTGAAAAACAACGGGAAGGTCAGGAGCCACCAGTATTCGAATTCCATCTTTAATTAGTTAGCGTATAGCGTAAGAGGAAAAAGTGAGTCTCACTCATTACTCATCACTCTTGACCGCCTTCGCCCTGGCCCGCATTTCCCGCTTCAGAAAAAAAATCTCGCGTCGCTGCCTGAATATAAAGCCCAGGCTGGCCGCCACACCAATCGCAACACCAGCGATGAGAAATGCCAGCAGCACCAAAACCATCGGCGCCTGCCACTGGTACCCCAAATAATAATTGACCACAACGGTGTCGCTGTTCTTCACTGCAAAACCCAAGGCCAGCAGGAACAGAGCAAAACCAAACAACCAGGACAAGTAGCGCATTATTTCTCAATCATTTAAACAATAAAAAGGCGGCATGATCTTTCGATTATGCCGCCTTGCCTTGCGGTTAGTCAGTAGTCCAACTTGCCCGCTTTAATTGGCATCAACCCGCTCGCGCAATTCCTTGCCGGCTTTAAAGTGTGGCACGTACTTTTCAGGCACGCTCACCTTGCCGCCGGTTTTGGGATTGCGACCCACTCTGGGGGGCCGGTAATTCAGGCTAAAACTGCCGAATCCCCGAATCTCGATCCGCTCGCCCTGGGACAAACTATCGCCCATTGCGTCGAGGATCGTCTTCACTGCCAGTTCTGCGTCCTTGGTTACCAGTTGCGGGTAACGCATCGCCAGCTTCGAAATAAGCTCCGATTTTGTCATAAGCTTGACCTTCCGAGGTTGGGTTGTTATTGGCCAGTTTGCTTCGTATCCATCTTGGCCTTCAACAACGCCCCAAGGTTGGTGGTGCCAGCAGCACCAGTATCGCTAGCCGACATCTTCTGCATCACATCTGCCTCGTCCGCCATATCCTTGGCCTTGATGGACAGGTTGATATTGCGGTTCTTGCGATCGATATTGATGATCTTGGCTTCGACTTCGTCACCTTCCTTCAGGTGAGTACGAATGTCTTCGACACGGTCGCGAGACACTTCGGAAGCACGCAGGTAGCCCTCCACTTCGCCGTCGAGAGTGATGACTGCACCCTTGGCATCTGCCGATTTGACGATACCCTTGACGATGCTGTTTTTGTCGTTCATAGCAACGTAGTTGGTGAACGGATCACCTTCCATCTGCTTGATACCCAGGGAGATGCGCTCGCGCTCAGCGTCAATCGCCAGCACCATGGCTTCGACTTCGTCACCCTTCTTGTAGTTGCGCACAGCTTCTTCGCCCGGCATATTCCAGGACAGGTCGGACAGGTGCACCAGGCCGTCGATGCCGCCAGGCAGACCGATGAACACGCCGAAGTCGGTGATGGACTTGATCTGACCGGAAACTTTGTTACCCTTCTGGTGGGTAACTGCGAAATCATCCCAAGGATTGGATTTGCACTGTTTCATGCCGAGGGAGATACGACGACGTTCTTCGTCGATTTCCAGAATCATGACTTCAACTTCGTCGCCCAGTTGTACCACTTTACCTGGATGCACGTTCTTGTTGGTCCAGTCCATTTCGGAAACGTGAACCAGACCTTCGATACCTTGCTCGATCTCGACGAATGCACCGTAGTCGGTCAGATTGGTGACCTTGCCGAACATGCGGGTGCTCTGCGGATAGCGGCGGGACAGGTTGACCCAAGGATCGTCGCCCAGTTGCTTGACGCCCAGGGAAACACGATTTTTCTCCTGGTCGAACTTGAGCACCACAGCTTCGACTTCATCACCCACAGCCAGCACTTCGGAAGGATGCTTGACGCGACGCCAGGCCAGATCGGTAATATGCAGCAGACCATCGACACCGCCCAGATCCACGAACGCGCCGTAGTCGGTGATGTTCTTGACGATACCCTTGACGACCATACCTTCTTTCAGATTGCCCAGCAGTGCCTGACGCTCGGCGCCCAGACTCTGCTCCAGCACGGCCTTGCGCGAAACCACAACGTTGTTACGCTTGCGGTCCAGCTTGATAACCTTGAATTCCATTTCCTTATTTTCGTAGGGGGTAGTGTCCTTGACCGGACGAATATCCACCAGCGAACCCGGCAGGAAGGCGCGAATACCATTGACCATCACGGTCAGGCCGCCCTTGACCTTGCCATTGACCATACCACTGACCAGCGTACCCTCTTCCATGGCGGCTTCCAGATCCAGCCATGCGGCGACGCGTTTGGCTTTCTCACGCGACAGCTTGGTCGAACCGTAGCCATCCTCCAGCATTTCGATCGCAACCTTGACGAAATCGCCCGGCTTCACTTCGATTTCGCCTTTGTCGTTCTTGAATTCGTTGGCGTCAATAACGCTTTCGGATTTCAGGCCGGCATTAACCACCACGCTGTCGTTATCGACACGCACGACCTCGGCGGTAATTACCTCGCCGGCGCGCATTTCCTGGTGGGACAAGCTCTCTTCAAACAGAGAGGCGAAACTTTCAGTGGATGGTGAAACAGAAGGGGAAGCAGTAGTCATTGTTTAAAAAAACCTGTAAAAGCCCGACTGTTGCCCGGATGGCAAAAGCAACGGGGTTAGTTATCACTCGCTAAAAATTTCTAACCGTCTAAAAAAGGAAGGCATGCCGCAATAGCAAAAAAACTCCTGCCGACCGACAAAACCGTTGGAAATCAAAGCGCCTATCGAACACAAACCTGCTTGAACCACGCCAGCACCTCGTCCACCGCTTCGACAATGGTCATGGAACTGGTATCCAGCAGACTGGCATCCGCACATTTTTGCAATGGGGCCACACTCCGTGCACTGTCGCGCTCATCGCGTTGCCTGATGTCATGCAAAATCTGTTTAATATTAGCATGCATTCCTTTACCCATCAACTGTTTATACCGTCGATCGGCCCGCACCTCCGCGCTGGCGGTCAGAAATATTTTGAGCATCGCGCCAGGGAACACCACCGATCCCATATCGCGACCGTCAGCAACCAACCCTGGAGCCTGGAGGAAGGCGCGCTGCAAATCAAGCAACGCCGCACGTACACGGGGATAGGCAGCGATACGCGAGGCGCCGTTACCACATTCTTCGGTGCGAATCGCATCCCCCACCTGCTCTCCATCCAGCCACACTTCGCTGCCCTCGAAGCGAATGGTCAGCCCTTCCGCCAAGCGCGCCAAGCCCTCCTCGTCGTCGAACGGCACGCCGCGCCCCACTGCCGCCAGTGCAAGCAACCGGTACAAGGCACCGCTGTCGAGATAGTGAAAGCCGAGCGCCTGGGCGACGAGTTGTGCCACCGTCCCTTTACCGGATGCGGAAGGACCATCGATGGCGATAATCGGGATTTCAGGTGAAAGGTTGTTCATCACAAATCCTTAAGCCGTTTTTGCTATTGAACTCAGGCGTTCGAAATAGTCGGGGAAGGTCTTGGCAACGCACTTGGGTTCATTGATCCTGACCGGCACGCCGCCCAACGCCACCAGGGAAAAGCACATCGCCATGCGGTGATCATCGTAGGTGTCGATGCTAGCGTGAGAGGTAAGGCGTGAAGCGTCAGGGGGAGTGACGCAGATATAGTCTGGCCCTTCCTCTACAGTTGCGCCAATCTTGCGCAGTTCGGTCGCCATGGCGGCAATGCGGTCGGTTTCCTTGACCCGCCAACTGGCGATGTTGCGCAGGGTGGTCGTTCCGTCGGCAAACAGGGCTGCTATCGCCAGAGTCATCGCTGCGTCGGGAATATGGTTGCAGTCGAGGTCGAGAGCCTTGAGTTTCCCACCTTTGGGTGCGCGCGCCTCGATCCAGTTATCGCCCATGGAAACTTCGGCGCCCATCTGCGCCAGCGCCTCGGCAAAACGCACGTCGCCCTGGATACTGACTTTTCCCACGCCTTCGACCCGCACAGGTCCTCCGCCAATCGCACCGGCAGCCAGGAAATAGGAGGCGGAAGAAGCATCGCCCTCGACATGGATCATGCCCGGGCTGCGATAGGTCTGTCCTGCATGAATGGTAAATGCCTGCCAGCCTTGACGCTCGACTTCGACACCGAATCGGCTCATCAGATTCAGGGTGATCTCGATATACGGCTTGGAGATCAGTTCGCCGACCACCTCGATGGTCACGTCCTGCCGCGCCAGCGGAGCAGCCATCAGCAGCGCCGTGAGAAACTGGCTGGACACGTTGCCGCGCACGCTCACCCGACCTGCCTGGATCGCTGCCGGCTTGATGGCAAGCGGTGGATAGCCCTCGTTGCCAATGTAAGCGATATCCGCACCAAGCTGGCGCAACGCATCGACCAGGTCACCGATCGGCCGCTCGTGCATGCGTGGCACGCCGCTCAATCGGTATTCACCGTGAGACAACGCCAGAGCAGCAGTCAGCGGACGAAAGGCAGTACCGGCATTACCCAGAAACAGGTCGGCCAACTTCACCGGAAACTCGCCGCCTACACCCTCCACCCGGTAATCCCGGCTATCGCCGTGTTGCGTCCAGTTGACGCCCAATTGTTTGAGTGCACCCAGCATATGCTGGGTGTCATCGGAAGCAAGCAGGGCCTTGACCTCAGTAACACCCTCGGCCAGCGCGGCCAGCAGCAGGGTGCGATTGGAAATGCTTTTCGAGCCTGGCAACAGAATGGTGCCGCTGACACGGGGAATGGGGGAAAGATCGAGATAGTCCATGAGTGAAATTTTTAAGTAAAAAGGCATTTACCGCAGAATACGCGGAGGGTACAGAGGCTAGAACAATTCATGGAATTACTCTACATCCTCACGGATCAATCGGTTTTTTGCGAAGCCCAGGCGTTTCTTGCCTGGCTGGCGTGGTTAAAAACCTGCTCCAGCGCTGCCCCGTCGGCTTGCTCCAGCATGACATGCAGACGATCAAGCTGCGCCTGGTAAATTTCAAGTTCCTTGAGCAACGCAGTGCGATTAGCCAGACAGATGTCGCGCCACATTTCCGGCGAACTGCCGGCGATCCGGGTGAAATCGCGAAAACCACCGGCGGCATAGCTGAACAACTCCTCGCTATTGCTGCGCGAGGCGATGTCTTCGACCAAAGCAAACGCCAGCAGATGCGGCAAATGGGAAACCGTGGCGAAAACCTCGTCGTGTGCCTGCGGCGTCATTTCCCTGACCGTCGCCCCACAGGACTCCCATAAGGCACACACCGTGCGTACGGCCGAAGGGTTGATCTCGGACATGGGCGTGATCAGCACGTTGCGGCCCCGGTACAGCCCGGCGCTGGCGGCAGCCGCACCGCTCTTTTCGGCACCGGCAATCGGATGCGCCGGCACAAAACGCGCAAGGTGGCCCTGCAGATGCTGCTGCGCCAGCGATATCACATCACATTTGGTACTGCCGGCATCGGTGACGACGGTCTGCGCTGACAGATGCGGTGAAATCGATGCCATCACCGCAGCCATCTGCCCGACCGGGACGGCCAGCATCACCAGATCTGCATCTTGCACCGCGCTAGCCACGTCAACCGCAACCCGGTCGATCACTCCAAGTCGCAGTGCCTCCGCGAGATTTCCCGCAGTACGTCCGACGCCGACGATTTCCTTCACCGCTCCAGCCTCGCGCAAGGCCAGTGCGAAGGATCCGCCGATCAGTCCGACGCCAAAAATAACGAGTTTATTAAGCTGAAAATCCATGTCAAACGCCTGGCCAAACATAGGCGCCGCTAGGCGACCTGGATAAACACGGACTGGCGCGTCGAGGGGTTAATCGGCGTTCATCGGCGTTCATCGGCACTAGCCTAGATCGTCCGTCCGATCGCTCCGGCAATCGCGCCCAAGCTGACCATCAAGTCTTTCAGTTCCTGCGGAGTAAGCGCTTGATCCGCGTCGCACCAGGCTTCGCAAGGGTTAGGGTGCATTTCCACCAGCAAGCCGTCGGCGCCGGCGGCGATGGCAGCGCGTGACAGGGCCGGCACCATCCATGCCTTGCCACCCGCGTGGGAGGGGTCGACGATGACTGGCAGGTGGGTTTCTTTCTTCAGTACCGGGATTGCGGTGACGTCCAGCACATTGCGGTAGTAGGTCTCGAAGGTGCGGATGCCGCGCTCACAGAAAATGATGTTGTGGTTGCCGCCGGCAGCGATATACTCGGCCGCCATGAGCCATTCTGAAATAGTAGCGGACATGCCGCGCTTGAGAATCACCGGCTTGTTGATTCTGCCCACTTCCTTCAGCAGGTCGAAGTTCTGCATACTGCGGGTGCCGATCTGGATCACGTCCACGTCGTGTTTCATGAAGGTATCCAGCTGGCGTGCATCCATCAGTTCGGTGACCATGGGCAGGTTGTAGCGTTCTGCGGCCTTGCGGAACATGGTCAGGCCTTCCTCGCCGTGGCCCTGGAAAGCGTAGGGACTGGTGCGGGGCTTGAAGGCGCCG
>JAHJJI010000032.1 GCA_018823025.1 Gammaproteobacteria bacterium
GACATGCCGTTGCTGACGTACAGGTTGCCGATGATGTTGACCGGGAACCAGACGCGGATGCCGTCGCGGCTGCGGATATAGGGCAGGGCGCAAATGCCGCGCTCGATATTGCCGGAATTGTGATCGACCAGTGTGTCGGCATCGATGCTGCCTTCCGGATTGTAGAACGCGCGCAGTTCCTGTGTGAGCAGCTCTTCTGGCCACCCTCCATCATCTCCCGGCTTGAACCATTGTTCCTGCGGATAATGGATGAATGAGCGATTGGCTATCGTTTCGCCCAGATAATAATGCGACCAGAAATAGTTGCAGGAGAGCCGCTCGAAAAATTCGCCCAGCGCGCTTGCCAGGGCCGCCGGTCTGGATGCGCCTTTGCCGTTGGTGAACAGCAGAGGGCAGTCGCGATCGCGGATATGCACCGACCAGACACCGTCTATCGGGTTCAGCCATGAGCGCTCTTCAATGTGGAAACCCAGATTGTCCAGTTTGGATTGCATGGTGCCGATTGACGATTCCAGCGAGGCATCCTTGCCTGCGATAAAGCTTTCTGTGTGCATGTGCTAGTCCTGCCGGGTGGTCGGGTGAAATAGAAACGCCCCGCTTTGGGCGGGGCGTTCGGTGAGCGAAAGTTACAGGGGGCGCTTGATGCTGAAGCCGCCGCGGATCTGGCCCAAGGTGTAGCCGGTGGCTTTGTCGTGGGGGTATTCGGCCTTCAGTGCTTCCTTCACGTTGGAGGCGACGGAGTCATCCCCGCCATGGCATTTCAGGCAGACATCCTGCACCGGGATAGCTTTCATGTAGCGGAAGAATTTGCCCTGTGGTTCGGTGACGACCTCGGCGAATTCCATGTTGGCCGGGTTTTCCTTTTCCATGCGCTTTTCGAAATCGGCCAGCACTTTCTGCTCCCAGGCATCCGGCATACCCAGCGCAGCGTTGCGCGTCTTGAGGGATTTGCGGCTAACGTTCCAGCCGTTCTTGCGCGAAACTTCGGAGGCGATGGCAGGCGCCACGTCACGGCACACCTTGGTGGCTGAAACGGGGCCGTTGGCCTTCATTTCCTTTTGCAGTTCACCACCCAGCTGCGAGGCGAATTCCTTGATGATCTTGCGGCTTTCTTCCTGGTACTGGGCCATGTCGTCCGCTACGGCCTGGAAGGTGGTTGTGGCGAGCAGCAGGGTGGCTGAGGCAAGCAATTGTTTTTTCATCGGTTGATCCTTAGGTCTCGTAGAAGTTAAAAAATGAGAGGGTAATTGGAAATATTTTGAAGCGCTACGATTTTTGTCAATCAAGCATGAAATGGATTTTAACATCTGGCAAGGCAGGCAAGATAAATTTCGGCATCCGGCGCCGAATGGTTGCGTTGAGCCTGCCAGATCATTTCTGCCAGGCAGTCCATGATCAAATGCTCGGCGTCGTGCGTGCTACCCGTCTTTTCCAGAAGGCGCCGGTAGTGGGCGGCGATGCCGCGTGGCTGGTCGATCGGCACTTGCTCGCGGATTGCCAGATGCAGGCCTAAGTGAAGGAAGGGGTTGGTTTCTCCCGACTCAGGCAAATAATCGCGCTCGACGTAGCGTTCCGGGCTGTCGAAGATGGCATGGTATTCCGGGTGCTGCTGCATCAGTTCCAGGGCAATGGCTTCGAGGCCGGATAGCGGCTGCCTGGCGTGGAACTTTTGCCAGGACTCGAAGAAGAAACGGCGTGCCTGGTCGCGACTGGGGCTAAACATGAGAGCTCATCCGGGCGAACAGACCGAGAACAGCAGCGTATTGGAGCAGCTGGTTGGTGCCGTCCAGCGGTCCGATTTCGCCATTGCCATAGAAACCGATCAGCGGCATGTCCGGGAAGCGCTGCTTGACCAGATCAAGGTCACGGTCCACCCCGCCGTAGAAATAGGGGCCGCGTCCCATGCAGGGGAACAGCAGGCCGAAATCGGGCGGGGCATCGAGTTCCTGCTGCAAGCGGTCTATCGTCAGGCGCATGTCGCGCTCGGCGGCCAGCGGCTGGCGCACTGCCCAGAACATCTGCCCGCCGGGCGCAAGCTGTGCCGACAGGGTGACCGAGCGATCCTCGGCATTGGCGGAAATGATCGGTGCAAGGCGGAAGCGGCCATCGGCTATCGCCGTCGCCGGATCGCCGTGGATGATCCCGGCCATCAGCAGATGCAGGGGAAGTCCGTCCTCGCTGCGGAGGTCGAGAGGCAGTTCGCGCGTCAGCACGTTCATGGCAGGTTGCTGCCCGAGCGAGATTACGTCATAGCCGCTGGCCTGGGTAATTTCGAGTGGATCGCCCAAGGCGCGGATGCCCTGGGAAACGCCGATGACACCGCTTGCGCCGGCGATCCGGGTTTCGCAGCGACCGTTTTCTGCCGTCCTGCCGCCGCACCAAACCTTGAACGGACCCTGACCGGTCGCATCTCCAGAAACCCCGCCGAAGCGTCGCCCCGGCTCACTGATCCAGGCGGAGTTGAGCGCATTCGGGGCGGCCAGCGACAGGATCAGATCATCCGCCTGCGGTTGTGGCGCCGGGGCCAGGCTGATGTCGCCGCCAAACACCATTGCGGCAGCGGCCGGAGCGTCCAGCACCCAGTCCTGGTCGGTAAAAATGCCTGCTGCCGAACAGCCGATAATGCGGGTGCAGTTGCTGGCTCGGGACGCAGCCAGAAGGGCGGGCTTGGGATCGCGGGCGAAATCCGGGGTGAGGAACAGCAGCACGCTGTTGGCGATAGTCAGCCCAGCCTTCTCCATGGCGGCCGCAACGGCTAGTCCGGCAAGCTGTGGTTCGGCGATGGGGGCAGTGGCAAGTCCGGTGGCGATGCTCATAAAGGTAAGATTTTCTCTTTGTATTCGCACAAATCGTTGATCATGCAGTGCGGGCAGTCCGGCTTGCGCGCCTTGCAGATGTAGCGCCCGTGCAGGATCAGCCAGTGGTGTGCATCGTGGCGGAATTCCGGCGCGATGAACTTGAGCAGGTTTTTTTCCACTTCCAGTACGGTCTTGCCCGGCGCGATGCCAATACGGTTGGCGACGCGGAAGATGTGGGTATCTACCGCGATGGTAGGCTGGCCGAAGGCGGTGTTCATAATTACATTCGCAGTCTTGCGTCCGACGCCGGGCAGTTCTTCCAGTTGCTCCCGGTTCTGCGGTACTTCGCTGCCGTGCTGTTCCAGCAGCAGGCGGCAGGTTGCGATCAGGTGTCTGGCCTTGCTCTTGTACAGGCCGATGGATTTGATGGTGGACTCCAGCCCTTCCTGTCCGAGGGTGAGCATCTTTTGCGGTGTATTGGCCACCGGAAACAGCTTGGCGGTGGCGAGGTTGACGCTCTTGTCCGTGGCCTGGGCCGACAGCACCACCGCCACCAGTAGTTCGAATGGGGTGCGGTAGACCAGTTCAGTGGTGGGCTTGGGGTTGGCGGCGCGGAAGCGGGTGAAGATTTCGCGACGTTTCTGGGCGTTCATGAAAAAAGCTTACCACAAAATGGAAACTGCACCTCAGGGCTCAGGGCGCCGTTTCCAAAAATGAAAAAGATCAGGCTGTTGCCGGGGAGGGACGAAGTTCCGAGTTGGGTTGCCACTTTGTTTTCTTGCTGGCGCGCTGGTCGATCCAGTTTTTTCCGGCAATCAACAGGCCCAAGCCTAGGAAGGCGCCGGGCGGCAGGATGGCGAGCAGAAAGCCATGGTAGTCTGGGAATACAGTGAGGACCAGTCCCTTGGCAGATTCGCCCAACGCCAGATCGATGCCGGAAAATAGCGTGCCCTTGCCGATTATCTCGCGCATCGCTCCCAGTACGCCGAGGGTGAGGGTGAGGCCGAAGCCGACCATGAAACCGTCCACTACCGAAGGCATCACCGGGTTTTTGGAGGCGAAGGCTTCGGCGCGGCCGAGCACGTTGCAGTTGACCACGATCAGCGGCACGAAAATGCCCAGCACCAGATACAGCGGCTGCATGTAGGCATTCATCAACAGCTGGATGATGGTCACCAGCACGGCGATGATCAGGATGAAAACAGGAATGCGGATTTCGTTCGGCACCCAACTCCGTACCACCGACACCGCACCGTTGCTACAGGCCATCACCAGCGCCGTGGCAAGCCCCAGGCTGAGGCCGTTGACTACTGTGGAGCTGACCGCCAGCAGGGGGCACAGGCCGAGCAGGGTAACGATGCCGGCGTTGTTCTTCCAGATGCCGTTCCAGATAATTTCCTTGTAGCTGATGGTGTCGTCACTCATTTCGCTTGCTCCGGGTTGTCAGTCATGTGGTTAGGCGTAGACAATAAACAATAACTAGTGCCTATTACGTTAACTCCTTCTCCCCATTGGGGAGAAGGTTGGGATGAGGGGCTTGCCCTCACCTCAATCCTCTCCCGGAGGGAGAGGAGGCAATGGTGAAGAGCTCTTGATTCAATCGGCTTGCTCCTGAGTATTGGCCGGCAGGGAGAAAATCCTGTCCTGGTTGGTGGCGAAGTATTTCAGCGATTCGTGTACCGCCTTCACTACTGCGCGCGGAGTGACCGTTGCGCCGGCCATGTGCTCGAACTTGCCACCATCTTTCTTTACTTTCCAGTCCTGATCTGCAAGTTTCGACAGCGATTTTCCCTCGAATATCCGGATCCAGCTGTTTTTTGCGATTTCGATATAGTCGCCCAGGCCAGGGGTTTCATTGTGAGTCACTACACGTACGCCGGAAACTTCGCCATCTGCCTTGATTGCGACAATCAGCCGGATTTTGCCGCTGTAGCCGTCAGGGGCAATCACCTCCAGCACCGCGGCGGAGGGTTTGCCATCCTTGAGGGCGCGATAGACCGGAGTGGTTTCACGGTTGCCAAGCTCCATGGCAGGCGGAAGCAGCGCCGAGTCCTTGAATAAATCGTTGTCGTGTAGTGTGGCCGGCAGGATCTGGCCGATCAGGGCAAGTTTGGCCTGTTTCTCGGTTTCGGCAATGATCGGGCTGGTGACCAGATAAGTGGCGGCAAGCAGCGTCGTGCCGACGACCGCGAAGGCGGTGAGGATGCCGGCGGAGGCTGAGGCGTGGCGAAGGATGCTGGTAGTCATGGTTTTGTCCTGGAGTCGTGGCCGAATACCCGTGGCTGAGTATAGGCATCGATCAGCGGCACGGCGGCATTCATGATCAGGATGGCGAAGGCGATGCCATCCGGGTAGCCGCCGAATACCCGAATGATGTATACGAGTAAGCCGGCGCTGGCGCCGAAGATCAGCTTGCCGAGCGGCGTGGTCGGGCTGGTGACGTAGTCGGTGGCAATGAAGAATGCACACAGCATGGCACCGCCGGTGAAGAGGTGGAACATCGGTGGTGCATAGCGGTTGGGGTCGATGCCGTTGAACAGCGTGGCGATCAGAGCCAGGGCGACCAGGAAGGATACTGGCATGTGCCAGGTGATGATGCGTCGCTGCCACAGGAACAGGCCGCCGAGCAGGTACATGGCGGCGATCGCCTCGGTCCCTTTGCCGCCGAACATACCGAAGATCGGCATGTTATTCACTTCGCTCATGGTGTGCTGGAGATTGAGGCGGGTCTTCATGGCGTCGAGCGGGGTGGCCATGGTCACCGCGTCAAGCTTGACTCCTTGCAGCGTGCCGCTGAAGTAGTACTGCAGCGTTTCGGAAAATCCGACCGGGTGATGCGACAGCAGTAAAGGGGCTGTCCATTGAGTCATGTAAGAGGGGAAGGAGATCATCAGTACGGCGAATCCCACCATCGCCGGATTGAACAGGTTGTTGCCGAGGCCACCGTAAAGGTGCTTGGCGACGATGATGGCGAAGGTGGTGCCGACCACGATCAGCCACCAGGGCGCCAGCGGCGGGATGGACAGCGCCAACAGCCAGGCAGTGAGCACGGCGCTGCCATCAGTCAGGAAATATTTTATTGGATAGTTGCGCAATCGCAGCATCGCCGCTTCGGCCACCAGGGCTGTGACGCTTGCCAGGACGAGGCTGATCAGGATGCCGGGACCGAAGTAGAAATAATAGACGGCGATCGCCGGCAGCAGGGCGGCCAGCACCAGCAGCATGATGGTGCTGACGCTGCTGCCGGGGGTGAGGACGTGGGGTGAGCTCATGAGGGATCCGTGTTGTTTTTCGGTGCGGTCAGATCAGAACAAGCGCCCTTCTCGTTTGCTCCCTCTCCCCTCGTGGGAGAGGGTTGGGGAGAGGGGGAAAGAGCAGCAACTGCCTCGGCTTTTTTTGCCTTGGCACGTTCCACGGCGGCCTGGATCGCGGCTTTTTTCGCTGCCGCGATGGGATCGTCCGGGTTTGCGGCGGCCGCTGCTCTGGCGGCAGCCGTCTTCTCGGCCATGCGGGCCGCTTTTTCTGCTTTCTCGCGTTCTTCCCTCATCTGCTTGAACTCGAAGCGTTGTTTGGCCTGCTCCGCCGCCATTATTTCCCGGTCTTGCGTGGCAATTTCACTCTTGGCAAAGCGGAAAAAGGAGACCAGCGGGATATGGCTGGGGCAGACGTAATCACAGCAGCCGCATTCGATGCAGTCAAACAGGTTGTAGGCGCGCGCCTTGTCGAAATTCTTGCTTTGCGAAAACCAGAAGAGTTCCTGTGGCTGGAGGTTGCATGGGCAGGCTTGGGCGCACTGGGTGCAGCGTATGCATGGCATGGCTGTCGGCTTGGGTGGGAACAGCGCGGGTGAAACGGCGATCAGGCAGTTGGTTGCCTTGGTCAGAGGGGCTTCGAGATAGTTCAGACCGAAGCCCATCATCGGCCCGCCGATGAGGTAGTGGCTGGTGTCGGACTTGGCTCCACCCGCCAGTTGAACTAGTTCGCTTAGCGGGGTGCCGAGCAACGCCTCGAAATTCTGCGGTTTGGCGACATTGCCGGTGACCGTGACAATGCGCGAGATCACCGGTTCGCCGTGGTCGACGGCGCGGTGCATGGTATAGGCAGTGCCGGTGTTGGAGCACAAAACGCCGATATTGACCGTGCGCTGGCCGCTCGGCACTTCCTTGCCCGTCAGCATCTTGATCAGCTGCTTCTCGCCGCCGCTGGGGTAAAGAACGGGCACCGTGACCACTTCAAAGTTTGTGCCCTGGCACGCCGCCCGCATCGCGGCGATGGCCTCGGGTTTGTTGTCCTCGATGCCGATCAGGACTTCTTCCGGCTGTATCAGGTGCGCCATGATCTTGATGCCTGCCACGATTTCGGCTGCGCGCTCCCGCATCAACAGGTCGTCGGAGGTGATCCAGGGTTCGCACTCGGCACCGTTCAGGATCAGGGTCTTGATCTTCCGCTGGCCGGGGCTGAGTTTGACGTGGGTGGGAAACACCGCGCCGCCCAGGCCGACAATGCCGGCATCGCGTAGCCGGGCGCGCACCGCATCGGGGTCGGCAGTTTGGTAATCCAGTGGCTGGCGCTCTATCCAGCGCTCCTCACCATCCGACTCGATGGTGATGCACAGGTCAGGCAAAGAGGAAGGATGGGGTACGGCATGGATTTCTATGGCACTGACGATGCCTGATGTCGGCGCATGAACGGCAGCAGAGATGAAATCGTCGGCAGCGCCGATCATCTGTCCTTTTAGGACAGGGTCGCCGACTTTGACGATCGGCGTGGCCGGGGTGCCGATGTGCTGGCGCAGCGGAACGATCAGGCGCTGTGGCAGCGGCGCGGCGGCGATAGGCAGGCGATTCGATTCTGTCTTGTGATCCGGAGGATGCACGCCGCCGTGGAATTTGTGGAGCGTTCTCATGCCACTTTCTTCAATTCAAAAATTGGGAACTGCCGTTTCCAGGTGGCGACATTTTCCTTCACCGGGATCATCGTGATGCAGTCCACCGGGCATGCCGGTATGCATAGTTCGCAGCCGGTGCACGGGTCGGCCAGGATAGTGTGCATCAGCTTCGTCGCGCCGACGATGGCATCTACCGGGCAGACCTTGATGCAGGCGGTGCAGCCGATGCAGGTATTTTCGTCGATGAAAGCGACCATCTTGGGCTTGTGGTCGAAATTCTCTTCGCCACCGACGGGCTTGTATTCCACGCCGAGCAGCTCGGCCAGGTGTTTGGCCACATTATTGCCGCCGGGAACGCATTGATTGATTTCTGCCTCACCGGCGGCAACCGCTTCGGCGTAAGGGCGGCAGCCGGCAAAGCCGCATTGTCCGCACTGCGTCTGCGGCAGGGTGGACTCGACTTTTTCTACCAGTGGGTTGCCCTCGACCCTGAACTTGATCGAGGCGTAACCCAGTACGGCGCCCAGAACGACGCCGAGGAGAATCATGACTAATATGGCGCTTAGCATGACCAGCCCAAAAGGAAATAATCGTAGCCATTCAAAATATGTTTTTTTACCGCAAAGGACGCAAGGGATCGCAAAGGATAAATAGAATCCAGGGTTGCCTCGCGAACCTTTGCGTCCTTTGCGGTAAGGTTGTGTGGTGAAAAGGCGGTACGTGTCACTACTTCACCAGTCCGGCAAAACCCATGAACGCCAAACTCAGCAATCCGGCAGTCACCATCGCGATGGCAGATCCCCGGAATGGCGCTGGAATGGCTGCGCCTTCAAGGCGTTCACGCATGGCGGCAAACAACGCCAGCACCATGCCGAACCCTAAGGCACCGCCGAAGCCGAAGACCAGGGATTCGATGAAATTGTGGTTTTGTTGCACGTTCAGCAGCGGAATGCCGAGCACCGCGCAGTTGGTGGTAATCAGCGGCAGATAGATGCCCAGCGTCTGGTACAGCATCGGGCTGGATTTGCGAATGAACATTTCGGTGAACTGGACGATGGCGGCGATCACCACGATAAAGGACAGGGTGCGCAGATAGCTGAGGTCGTTGGGGATCAACAAGTGGTGATCCACCAGATAGCTCAGGCCGGAAGCCAGTGTGAGGACGAATGCGGTCGCCGCGCCCATGCCGACGGCCGCGCTCAACTTCTTGGATACACCCATGAAGGGACACAGGCCAAGCACCTTGACCAGCACGATGTTGTTGACCAATACCGTGCCGATCAGAATGAGAAAGTAATGTTCCATTGTCGTCAGGCCGCCTCAATGTTCGCTATGGTGGGATTGTCAGCCATTAAATCCCCTACTTGCAAGTCGCACAAAACTTGGGCTTTACTCCAGGGCTATATCTGGGCTGATGCAGGACAATTCAAGGTCGGAAGCCAGGCCGGCATGGGTCACCTGGCCAAGGTGAAGGTTGAGCCCCTTGCGCAGACCGGTATCCGCTTTCAGCGCCTCCTTCCATCCCTTGCCGGCAAGCGCTAGCACGTAGGGCAGGGTGGCGTTGGTCAGTGCCTGGGTGGCGGTGCGCGCACAGGCTGCCGGCATGTTGGCAACGCAGTAATGCACCACGCCTTCCTCGATGTAAGTGGGGCTGGAATGCGTCGTGGGGCGGGAGGTTTCCGCGCAGCCGCCCTGATCGATCGCCACATCCACCAGCACCGAGCCCGTTTTCATTCGTTTGACGAGGGCGCGGCTGAGCAATTTCGGCGCGCGCTTGCCGGGGAGCAGCACCGAGCCGACGACCAGATCGGCCTCGCACACCAGTTCCTCGATGGCATGCGCCTCGGAATAGCGGGTCTTGATGCGGGCGCCGAATATCTCGTCGAGATGACGTAGTCGCGGCAAATTGATGTCCATGAGGGTGACGTCGGCGCCCAGCCCCAGCGCCATCATCGCAGCATGGGTGCCGACTGTGCCGGCGCCGAGGATCAACACCTTTCCGGGCACGACGCCGGGGACGCCGCCGAGCAGCACGCCGCGGCCCCCGTTGGCCAGTTGCAGCGCGGTGGCGCCGGCCTGGATGGCAATTCTTCCGGCCACTTCCGACATCGGCGTGAGCAGGGGCAACGCGCCAGCCACATCGGTGACGGTTTCGTAGGCGATGGCGACGATTCTGCTATCCAGCAGGTGGCAGGTGAGCGCCGGGTCGGCGGCCAGATGCAAGTAGGTAAACAGCACCTGTCCTTCCTGGAGCAGCGGAATCTCGCCGGGTTGAGGTTCCTTGACCTTGACGATTAGCGGGCAGGCGTAGGACTCGGATGCCGAGTCGGCTATCCTGGCGCCGGCAGCCAGGTAGATTTCGTCGCTAAATCCGATGCGCTCGCCGGCTCGGGTTTCCACCCACACTTCGTGACCGGCGGCGGTCAGGGCGCGCACCCCGGCCGGGGTGATGCCGACACGGTATTCGTGGTCTTTGATTTCTTTGGGGACGCCGATCAGCATACGGTAATTACTTCTGTTTGAAAGCCATGCGTTCAGCGCTTTCGATCTCGCGCACGGCTTCGGCTATCAGCTCCGGGCCGCGGTAGATAAAGCCGGAGTAGAACTGCACCAGGCTGGCGCCAACCTGGATCTTTTCCGCGGCATCGAGCCCGTTCATGATGCCGCCCACCCCGATAATCGGGATTTTCCCCTGCAGAGCAATAGAGAGCTGCTTGATCACCGCATTGGATTTCTGGCGTACCGGCGCGCCGGAGAGGCCGCCGGTTTCTTCCGCATGCGGCAGGCCTTCAACACCTTCGCGGCCGATGGTGGTGTTGGTGGCAATCACGCCGTCGATCTGATATTTGAGCAGCAGATCGGCGATCATGATGATCTGCTCGGTGTCGAGGTCGGGTGCGATCTTGAGCGCCAGCGGCACGTATTTGCCGTGTTGTTCGGCGAGCGCCTTCTGTTCGGCCTTGAGTGCGGCAAGCAGGTTTTCCAGTTCGTCCGACTGCTGCAGCTGGCGCAGATTCTTGGTGTTGGGCGAGGAAATATTGACGGTGACATAGCTGGCATAGGGGTAGACCTTGCGCAAACAGATCAGGTAGTCGTCGACGGCTTTTTCGATCGGCGTGTCGAAGTTCTTGCCGATGTTGATGCCGAGGATGCCCTTGTAGCGGCTGCGTTTGACGCTGCTGACCAGATAGTCGACACCCTTGTTGTTGAAGCCCATGCGGTTGATGATTGCTTCCGCCTTCGGTAGCCGGAACAGGCGCGGCTTGGGGTTGCCGGGCTGGGGACGGGGCGTGACCGTGCCGATTTCGATAAAGCCGAAACCCAGCGCGCCGAGCGCATCGATATAGTCGCCGTCCTTGTCCAGTCCGGCGGCCAGGCCGACCGGGTTAGGGAAGGTCAATCCCATCACGGTGCGGGGCGTGGATTTGATGCGCGGCGCGAGCAGGCACAACAGCCCTACCCGGTGGGCATCCCTGATGGCACGCATGCCGAGACCGTGGGCGGTTTCAGCGTCGAGGCTGAAAAATATGGAGCGGATAAATGAGTACATATGCACATTTTACCTCCTAACCTGTAACAAGGGGCAAGCAAGACGCTAAAATGGGGATTATGCAAGGAGATAACGATGTTGAAGAAGCTGATCGTGACGCTGTTGCTATCGATTCTGACCATGGCGGCGCTGGCAGATTATCCGCTCAAAATCATCCCGCTCAAGCACCGCTCCGCCGAGGAATTGATCCCGGTGATCCGACCCATGCTGGGGGCGGGGGAAAACATCGGTGGCATGAATTACCAGCTTTTCGTGCGTGCTTCGGATAAGGGGATGCGCGACATCGAACTGCTGCTGGCCGAACTCGACCGGGCACGGAAGAATCTGAAAATCACCTTGCAACAGGATGTGGCGCGCAGCAGTGGCGCTACTTCACAGGGGGTTTCCGGCGAGGGGCGAGTGGGCGATGTGCGCGTGATTGCATCGTCGCGCGGGGAATTCGTTAGACCGGGAGGTCTGGTGATCGGGGGGGCGGAGGAAGATAGCCTGCGCTACAGGATCACGCGCAGCACCGGCTCCAGCCAAGACAACAACAGCCAGTTCATCAACGTGCTGGAAGGTGCGCCTGCCTTTATCCGTGTCGGTCAGTCTTTGCCTTATGTGCAGCGCTTCCTGGTGTTCGCAGGCAATCGTGTTGCCTATGGTCAGGACACTCAGTTCCTGAATGTCACCACTGGCTTCGATGTGCTGACTCGCCTGAATGGCGATCGGGTGGAACTGGAGATTGCGCCGCGCTTGTCGTTCGTCGGCAACGGGGGCATTCAGGATGTGCGATTTCAGGAATTGCGAACTACCGTCAGTGCCAAGCTGGGGGAATGGGTGGATCTGGGTGGCATGACATCGGGTCGGGATGAGGTCAGTCGCGCCATTCTTGAAACTGCCTCCACCCAGTCTGGCGAGCGCCGGGCAGTGAGGCTCAAGGTGGAGGAAGGGCGTTAGGTCGAGCGCGATGCGGTCAAGCTGCCCCCAGGCAACAGGCTTTCCTGTTCAGCCTTCCGATGCCTCTTCTTCACCTTCGGCTTTAGCCTTGCGCTTCACCATTTTCGGGTCGCAAGTGATGGGGCGGTAGATTTCGATGCGGTCGCCATCCGCGAGCGCAGCATCGAGCTTGGTGAGCTTGCTGAAGATGCCGACTTTCTGCTGCTCGAGGTCGATTTCTGGAAACTGCTGGAGGACGCCCGAACGCTCGATGGCGTCTCTCACCGTTGCACCATCGGGTAGATCGATGCTGAGCCAGGCCTGGCGGGCTGGCGCGGCGTAGGCGATGCTGATTTTCATCGATTTTTCCTCATGCGGCACTATGAGCGCCGCCCATCTGGATGGCTTTGCCGGCGCGTACGTCCAGCATGCGTTTGGCCACCACCAACAGGCCGAGGACCAGAAACCCGCCGGGCGGCAGGACCATCATCAATATGCCAGTGTCAGTGGGCAACAAGCGCATTTCCATGAACTTGAAGGCGGGCCCAAACAGTAGCGATGCGTCGGCGAACAGGGTGCCTACGCCAACGATTTCGCGCACCGCGCCGATCAGGGTGAGCGCAATGGTGAAGCCGAGACCCATGAAGAGGCCATCCACCAGCGCAGGCAACGTCGGGTTCTTGCCGGCGAAAGACTCCAGGCGGGCAAGCGGCAGGCAGTTGGACACAATCAGTGGAATGAACATGCCCAGCACCTTGTAAAGCTCGTGCATCCAGGCATTCATGAAGAGGTCTACCAGCGTTACCATGGAGGCGATGACCAGGATGAACACCGGGATGCGCACCTCCTGGGTGATGCGACTACGGAACATGCCCACCAGCATGCTGGATGCAGCCATCACCACCGCCGTCGCCAGCCCCATGCCCAGCGCGTTGGTGGCGCTGGTGGTCATGGCCATGGCCGGGCACAGGCCGAGCAACATGGCGAGCACGCCGTTGTTTTCCCACAGGCCGTCGCGGACGATGGTCTTGTATGGTGTAGTCATTTAATGAGCCTCCTTCATGGGCGCCTGGTCGGCGGCGATGTCCATCATTTGTTCCTTGTTGGCGGCGAATAATTCAAGCCCACTGCGGATGGCGTCAATAATGCCGCGAGGCGTAATGGTGGCGCCGGTGAACTGGTCGAACTGGCCGCCGTCCTTCTTCACCTTCCATTTGTCGGGTGGCGGGTTGCCGAGGCTCAGGTCAGTGAAGCGCAGTATCCAGTCGCTTTTCTTTACTTCCATCTTGTCGCCCAGGCCGGCGGTTTCCTTATGAGCGAGAACGCGAACGCCAAGGATCTTGCCCTGGGTATCCAGGCCCATCATCAGCTTCATTTGGCCGGCATAGCCCGAGCCAAATATCTCGTAGGCTATGCCGGTCACCTTGCCTCCCTTGGTGGCGCGATAGACCGTGATTTCCTTGTCGCGCTCGTTCTTCATGGTGATGGCATCCGTGACCAGATTGTTGTCGTGGATGCTGGCCGGGATCACCTCGCTGAGCGAATTCAGCCGGTCTTCCAGTGCGCGCGCGGCAATATCATCTACGGTAATGCTGTCACTAATGGCGAGCACGATTCCGAAGCCCAGGCAAAATGTGCCCAGAATCACCCCGTGGCGTAGCATGCGCTGTGCTTTCATGGGTTTTCTTTCCCCAGCGGCAGCGGTTCGCCCTTGCGGTTGCGCCCGAACGCGCGCGGGCGGGTATATTGATCGATAATGGGAACCAGCGCATTCATCAGCAGAACGGCGAAAGCCACGCCTTCAGGGTAGCCGGCGAAGGTACGGATGAGCCA
>JAHJJI010000033.1 GCA_018823025.1 Gammaproteobacteria bacterium
CCTACGCCCTTGACGCGCCGCAGCGGGTCGAGCACGCTGGCGGCGGCGAAGCTGCCGAGATCCACCGCCTTCAGGCTATTGTCCGGCGAATGCAGGGCGACGAACATCACGTAATTGCGCGATGGCTTGGTCACCGATACCCCCACCCGGCGCACGTCGTCTGGCAGGCGCGCTTCGATGCGTTTGTAGCGGTTTTGCGCTTCCACCGAGGCGATGTCGATATTGGTGCCGGGCTCGAAGGTCAGTGTTACCGTGCCTGTACCCAGTTCCGAAGCCGACTCCATGTAGAGCAGGTGTTCGATGCCGTTCATTTCCTGCTCGATCAGGGCAGTGACTGTCTCCTCGACCACCTTGGCTGATGCGCCTGGGTAGACGATGTTGAAGGCGATGGCAGGGGGCGCGACGGCGGGGTACTGGGACAGCGGCAGACCCTTGAGGGCGAGGCCGCCGGCGAGCATGATCGCCAGCGCTATCACCCAGGCGAAGACCGGGCGGTCAATGAAAAATTTTGCGAACATGGCGAACTCCTATTTCTTTTCGCCAGCCGACGGCTGCGCGGCAGGGTTCCACGGCACCGGTTTCACCGGTGTACCGGGGCGCGCCTTCTGCAGGCCGTTGACGATCACTTGCTCGCCGCCTTTCAGTCCTTCGGCGATGACGAAGTCGCCGCCGCTCATGCCACCGGTTTTCACCGGTCTGGGCGCCGCCTTGCCTTCACCGTCCACGATCATGACGATCTGTCCCTGGGGCCCCGGCTGCACGGCACGCTGGGGCACCCGGATGGCTTGGTCGAGGCTGGCTTCAGGGAAGCGGATGCGCACAAAGGCGCCGGGCAGCAACTCATGCTTCGGGTTGGGAAACACGGCGCGCAGAGAAACACTGCCGGTGGCCGGATCGATGGCGAGATCAGAAAACAGCAGCTTACCCGGCAGCGGATAGATGCTGCCGTCTTCCAGAATCATTTCCACCCTGGCCTGTTCTGCTGCCTTGAGCTTGCCAGCCTTGATGGCTTGCCTGAGTCGCAACAGATCGGCGCCGGGCTGGGTAAAGTTGGCGTAGATGGGATCAACCTGCTCGATGGTGGCCAGATGCGTCGCCGTGCCCTTGCTCACCAGCGCCCCCTCGGTCACCAGGGCGCGACCGATGCGGCCGGAAATCGGTGCAGGCACGGTGGTGTTCTCCTGATCGATGCGGGCGCGTGTCAGAGCCACTTCCGCCTGTTTCACCTTGGCTTCGGCCAGATCGACTTCCTGCTGGCTCACCGCCTTGATTTCAAGCAGAGGGCGGTAGCGATCCAGCGTCAGGCGGGCGACGGCTAGGTCTGCCCTGGCCGCGTCGAAAGACGCCTGGTAGTTGCGCGGATCGATGCGAAAC
This sequence comes from Gammaproteobacteria bacterium, assembly GCA_018823025.1. Lineage (GTDB taxonomy): Bacteria > Pseudomonadota > Gammaproteobacteria > Burkholderiales > Sulfuricellaceae > Sulfuricella. The sequence continues at coordinate 1,375 of JAHJJI010000033.1, forward strand.
AGGGCGGTGCCTTCCTTGACATCGGTGCCTTCGGCAAACAGGCGCTTCTCCAGAATACCATCCACCTGCGCCCGTACTTGAGCGGTGCGAAATGCCTGCAACCGGCCCGGCAGTTCCTGAGTGAGGGTGGCCGAACCCGGCGTAGCGGTGATGACATCGACTTCCGGTGGTGGCATGGCCTGACCACCGGGGCCAGCGGCGGATTTTTGGTCGCCCCCTTTACCGCAACCCGCAAGCGCGGCTGTCAGCAGAAGCATCAGCAGAATAGTTCGGTTCATGTTCTGTTCCTTAGTTATTCAATTTCTCGATCAAAAAAGCGCGCATTTATGTAGGTTGGGTTAGGCGCGACTTTTTGCGCCGTAACCCACCAGAAGTAGGCGCCTCTAGGCGACAAACCCGAGCATCCTTCAAAGTGTTGGTCTTGAAGTTTAGGTTTGTTGGGTTACGCGATAAAGCCGCTAACCCAACCTACATTCCTGTGTAATCTGTGGAGAGTGACTCCATGTTCAAATTAATTGCACCTGATTAGTTATTGATTTGGATCATAAGCGCGCAGAAAGCAATCCACGATTTGCCCGATGCGATCTGTTTCAAGTATTTCAGGCAGCAGGGTATTGCTGCTGAGGTGCCTAAAATGATCAATGTTATTGAGCATGCCCATCAGCATTTCGGCGGCAAAGCGAGGATCATCCTGGCGCAGGCGACCGGCTGTCATGGCACGGCCGAGGAAATCTGCCAGCCGGGCGGCGGTCTGCTCCGGCCCCTTGGCGAAGAAGGCGAGTGCCAGGGTCGGGAAACGGACTGCTTCGGCCATCAGGGTGCGGAACATGGCAAGTCCCTCGGCGCCATGCACCTTTTCGCGGAAGGCCGTGCCAAAGCGGAGCAGGGTGGCGCGCACGTCGTCCGTCTGGCCGTCCAGCGTAACTGCAATGGCAGCTGCCACAAGGCCAACTGACTCGCTGAAAAGTTCATCCTTGCTGGGAAAATGATTGTAGAGCGTCTGTTTGGCTACGCCGGCACGAGATGCGATGCCATCCACGCTGGCCCGGTAACCTTCCTCCATGAAGGCTTCCCTGGCCGCCTGGATCAGGCGGTTTCGGGTTTCGGTGATGGCGGGTTCGGCAGGGTGGCCCATAGTGTTTCTCTAACATTTAATTAAAATAGACTGGACAGTCTAGTCCATGAATTGGCGAGGGTCAATCGTGGTGTAAGTAGTGCGATGATCTGCAGACCGGGTCAGGATGTTGCTGTTACGCTACCATCTGCACCCGCTTGATTTGATCCGTGCCTACCCTTACTTACGTACGCTAGCCGCCATCACTGCGTCATACGCCGATGAGCCGACATAACCATCGGCATCGAGATGATGGGCACGCTGGAAATCACGCAAGGCGCGGCGAGTATTAGGCCCGGCCAGGCCGTCTGGCTGGCCCGAATTATGCCCCAGCGCATTAAGCGCGGCCTGCAATTCGCGGGTTTGTGAACGGGTCAACGGCACATTGTCTTTCGGCCAAGGTCCGACAAAGGCCTCGCCACCGGCAATACGATCAGCGAGATGCGCAACACCGAGTGCATACGAGGTGGAATTGTTATAGCGCTTGATCACCCGAAAATTCGGGAAAGTCAAAAATCCCGGCCCGGCACGACCTGCAGGCAGTTCCAACATGGCAGACCGCATAAGAACATCGGCCCCCCAGGGTGCATTGCCAACAAGGCGCAGCCCAAGCTTCGCCCATTCGCTGACCAGGCGGCTGCGCTCGGGATCCCACTGATCCAGTTCAAATGTGTCGGGAACCACCACTTCCAGCACCGCCGGAGCGCCGGCTTGCCAACCTGCCTGCTTGAGCAAATTGGCGGCAGATGCCAGGGCATCAAACTCATCAGTCCAGATGTTGCGGCGACCATCGCCATCCCAGTCAGCGGACCATTCCAGATAAGTCGTCGGGATGAATTGTGTTTGTCCCATTGCACCGGCCCAGGAGCCGGTGAGCTGATCGCGTGTGGCAAAGCCGCGGTCGATCATTTGCGCGGCAGCGATTAGCTGGCGTTCCGCCCAGTCTCGGCGGCGGCCTTCCCAGGCCAATGTTGCCAGGGATCGAACGATATCATTTTTGCCGATGGTCGCACCGTAAGCGCTTTCCAGACCCCAGACGGCAAGCAGAATTTCAGCGCGCACACCATAGTGTTCGGCAATTGCGTCTATGGTTTTACGACGCGATGCATAGGCCTTCTGACCGTTGGATATCCGCAAATCGGATGCCGCAATGTCGAGATAGGACCAGATCGGACGGACAAACTCCGGCTGACTTAGGTCACGTTCGATAATGCGCTCATTGGGCTCAAGACCATCAAGCATCGACGCGATCGTCTCTGCCTTGGCACCGGACTGGCTCAACCGAACACGAAAACTGGCAAGCCAATCGGAAAAACTCTCAACCTCCGGCTTTGCGTCCGTCAGTTCTGCAGTCTTCAAATCACAGTTGACGCAGGGTTCAGTCGCCAAGGGCTGGCTTTGAGGAGCGGGTATCTCGACATCGCGTACCTTTGTAGCACAGCCGAAGATTGCCAGCACAACCGCTAATGTGGCCGCTTTCGCAACTATTCTCATATTAATTATTTTCATCCGGCCTAATTCCTCAGTCTTGATTCGGCAGGTCAGATATTTCTGTTTTTCTTGATCAAGTCGTAGGCAAGCTGAATCTCTTTTGCCTGTTCAGTTGCCACGGCGATCATATCTTCCGGCATACCCTGCCCCATCAATTTGTCGGGGTGGTATTGGCTCATCAACTTGCGGTAGGCGCGCTTGATTTCCTGATCCGTATTTTCTTTGGTAACCCCCAACGCCTTATAGGCATCATCCAATGCTTCTGCTGGATTGGTTTGTTGACTGCCGAAGCGGGATTGATTCAGCACCATGTCCATCAACTGCTTGAACGCAGCCTGGTCGTAGCCAAGGTGACGTGCGACCTCAGTGAGCAGCGCTTCTTCAGCCGGATGGAATTGCCCGTCCGCCAGTGCGATGACAATGAGATAAACCAGCAGCACTTGCTTCAGATCCCTGGTCTGGCCGCAAATAGACATAAAACGTCTGCACGTCGGCTCAATTTCGAATGCCGGGTCAGCCCCCTTGTTGAACCATGTAATCGCCTGCGTGCGGTGATCTGTTGTCATGCCAAGTTTCTGTATGAACTGCTCGACATGATCTATTTCGACTTGTGAGATCTGCCCGTCAGCCTTGGCCAGTTTGCCCATCAAGAGGAACACTGTTTCCAGGAATACGCCTTGGCGAAGTGCATTCGTCAGGGGGTTCATCCCGCCGGCGCCCAGGGCTCTCGCGCGATCAATAATAGCCCCGACGATATAGCCAAGAATCGAACCGAAAAAACCGAACAAGAGAAAACCTGCAATGACGCCGATGAACTTAAACAATATGAAAACTCCAAAGTGAACAATTGAGCGGGATGGATTGCGCTGAATACATGAATTATACCGACATCCATGTCGCTGTTTCACTCAATCACCGCAACAAGGCGTAATGCCTGTCCACTCAGCAGTAGGCGGGCATTTTTTTGTTCAAAATCCTGAGGGGTTTATATCCTGGAGGAGTGAAGCGGTTGCAATTTTCAATGCCACATGCCGGAGGTGCCCCATACTCACTTTACGGGTTGTCTGCACCCAGGGCCTTGCCGGATATTGGCCACGAGCGCCAGCAAGGTTGCGATCGCGGGTATGCGGAGTCGACTTTTGCTATGATAGCGTCTTTTCACTGACCAGGCCGGCGCCGCTGCCTGGGCCAGCAGACCCTCTACGGAGTAACACATATGGCTTCTTTTCAAGATCAGTTTTTGAAAGCTGGGCTAGTTGACAAAAACAAAGTCAAACAGGCCAATCATGACAAGAGCAAGCAGAATAAGGTCGAGCGCCGGACTGGTACGCAGAGTGTCGATGAAGTGCGTTTGGCTGCACTCGAAACGCAACGCAAGAATGCCGAGCGGGCTCGCGAACTCAATGCCCAGCGCGATGCGGCTGCCACCCAAAAGGCGATCGTGGCGCAAATTGCACAGATGGTGCAAGAGAATCGCCAGAGCAAGGGCAATGGCGATATTGCCTACAATTTTACCCGCGACAATAAGATCGAACGGCTGTATGTGTCGGCCACGGTCCAGGCGCATTTAACGGCCGGTCGCCTGGTGATCGTCTGCCAGGGCGGCGCCACCGAATTGGTCCCCAGGGTTATCGCCGACAAGATCGCCGAGCGCGATGCCTCGCTCGTCGTTCGGGTGAACAAGACCAGCACCGAGATCGATGCGAACGATCCGTATGCCGCCTTCCAGATCCCGGACGACTTGATGTGGTAGCTCGTGTGGCCCGCCTTGCGCGGGACCGTGCCATGAGCAGCCGCTCAGATTATCCGATGTGTATGTCCTCTCCTCGGCCAAAGCGGACTGTGGCTTTTATGAAAAGTTGGCTAGATCAGCCTTCGGGAATGTCGGCATTTGAATATCTTGATTGATTGCTTTGTAAAACATTGCTAGATTGTCAGCTGGCTTATGGGCAGATTTTGGGTCGCGCATCGCGATCAGTGAAAAAAATGTCCGTCTGGATTGCCCTTAACAGTGATTATGCTTACTCGATAATCTCATTGACAGTGCAAAAGAGTGCCCATAAGCCTCCTTAAGGGATAAATCTAGAATTAATGAGTAAATTAGAAGCTCTTAAACAAATCACCACAAAACCTCGATTGGCTGCATTACTAGGGGTGAAAGTTCAGACACTCACTCATGTTCTATATATATTAAAACCCTCTACTCAATACACCGGTTTTACAATACCCAAAAAAAACGGTGGCACTCGAAGTATCCTCTCGCCATCAGATAAATTAAAAAGCCTGCAATCCAGCTTATCTAATTTATTACTTGATTGCATTGATGAGATAAACGAAACCAAGCATAAAAAAAACTATAGATACAAACATGCTTTGTCACATGGTTTTGTTCGAGAATGTTCGATTATGACTAATGCACTGATGCATTTAAATAAAAAAAACGTGCTAAATATCGATTTGAAAGATTTTTTTGATAGTTTTAACTTTGGTCGAGTTAGAGGATTTTTCATCAAAAATAATCACTTCAAATTAGACCCTCATATTGCCACCGTCATTGCACAAATCGCTTGCTACGAAAATAAGCTCCCTCAAGGTAGTCCATGCTCTCCTGTTATAACCAACTTAATAACCCATTCTTTAGATATTAGACTTGCATCATTGGCAAAGAAATATTCTTGTACGTATTCAAGATATGCTGACGATATGACTTTCTCGACGCGCGAGTCGGTATTTCCCAGGCAAATCATGGGGCAAGAAGAAGGCCAATTTATTATCGGGAAAGAACTTAAAAGCGAAATTGAACGAGCTGGATTTTCAATACATGATAAGAAAACACGCATTCAATACAAGGATTCCAGGCAAGATGTTACCGGCCTAATCGTTAATAAAAAACCCAATGTAAAAAAAGAGTATTGGCGTACCGTAAAATCACAATGCCATCTTTTATTTCAGACAGGTGCATTTATTAAGAAGACTGTTAATGGTGATGTAGAAGGAAATATTAATGAGTTAAATGGGCAGTTAAACTTTATTGACCAAGTAGATCGCTTTAACCGCTCACGTGAAAAACCACCATTAAATCCTATATATCAACTTCAAAATCATGGCCAAAATACTACCTCGTTGCTAAGTGGCAGAGAAAAAACTTTTAGTCAATTTTTGTTCTATCGCCTTTTTTACGCCAATATAAAACCAACCATCCTGTGTGAAGGTAAGACAGATAATATTTATCTCAAATCAGTTATTAGCATCTTGGCAGAACATTATCCTAAACTGGCTAATCCAAAAACCAAAAAGAATCCGTATGAACTGCTAATTCAATTTGTTGAATATTCGAAACGCTCGCGGTTTTTACTTCAGTTATATGGTGGTGCATCATACCTAAATTATTTTGTTAGCCAGTTTGACAAACATTACCGGCATTACAAAGCCCCGACCCCTCAACAGCCTGTCATTATCGTATTGGACAATGATTCAGGTTCTTCAAGCATCGTGACCAAACTTAAAGCACTGGATTCAGTAAAGGCATATCCTGCCACTGTGAAAAAAGAAGATTGTGCTAAAGCAGATTTCATCCATGTCGTACACAATCTTTACATTGTTTTAACACCGTTAAACGCAAAAAATGAGCCTACGGATATTGAATCCCTCTTTGATGATTCGATACGACTTAAACAACACGATGGGAAGTGCTTTAATACGAGAGATAAACGCGATGAAAAAGTTGATTTAAGCAAAGATGCTTTTGCGAATCATATTATCAATGCACAAAAAAACACGCTTAATTTTGATACATTAAAACCACTTCTAGATCGGGTGGTTGCCGCCATTTCTCATTATGATTCAATTAAGTAGAATTAAATGTGTTAGCATCGAAATTTTCTGATGCGCTTGCCTTCCATTGACCTTCTCATAAAACAACCACCGTCCGCAATGGCCGAACTGCTGCCCGATGGCTTGCGGAACTGAAGGTCTCCTTCGGTAGGAGTTATCCGCCGTTCAACCCGGAGTATTTTTCGCTGTTGCTATGGCTGGAGTTGGCGCGAGGCAGACCTTACAGATTCAGACTTGATCCTGCGCAGCAGGCAAGATCAAGCCTGAATTTCTACAGATTACCCCAGCTCTTTAAGTAACCGCACAACCTCTTCCACCCTGTTTTTCACTTCCGGCATTTCGCGGCTGACCTTAAGCCGGTCCGGTCCGGCTAGTTTGCAGCCGGGCTTGGTCTGGATCATCTGGATGATTTTAACCGGGTCGATCGGTGGATTGGGGATGAATTGCAGCAGGATGCCGCTGCTGCTCGCATCGATCTTGGCGATGCCGAGCGGTTTGGCGAGGATGCGCAGGCGGTGGGTGTCGAGCAAGGCGCTGGCCTGCGACGGCAGCAGGCCGAAGCGATCGATCAGTTCTTCGTGGAGATGAGCCAGTTCATCCAGGGTGGCGCAGTTAGCCAGGCGCTTGTACAGGGTCAGGCGCTCGTTGACGTCGCCGCAATAGTCGTTGGGCAGCAATGCCGGGCTGTGCAGGTTGATTTCGGTGGTGATGCCGAGCGGCTCGGCAATGTCTGGCTCATTGCCTGCCTTGAGCGCTTTTACCGCCCGGTTGAGCATGTCGGCGTAGAGATTGAAGCCGATCTCCTGCATATCTCCGCTCTGCGATTCACCGAGAACTTCTCCCGCGCCGCGGATTTCTAGGTCGTGCATGGAAAGATAAAAGCCGGCACCCAGGTCTTCCAGAGATTGGATCGCGTCCAGGCGCTTTCTCGCCTGCGGCGTGATGCCATCCTCTCCGGGAGGGGTGAGCAGGTAGGCGTAGGCCTGATGGTGGGAACGGCCGACGCGCCCGCGCAACTGGTGCAGTTGGGCGAGGCCGAACTTGTCGGCGCGGTGGATGATGATGGTGTTGGCGGTAGGAATGTCGATGCCGGTTTCGATGATGGTGGTGCACAGCAGCAGGTTGAAGCGCTGCTGGTAGAAGTCGCGCATCACATGTTCCAGCTCGCGCTCGCGCAGCTGGCCGTGAGCCACTGCGATGCGCGCTTCGGGCAGGAGCTGGGTGAGTTTTTCCTGCACGTTGAGGATGGTTTCGACCTCGTTGTGCAGGAAATATATCTGCCCGCCGCGCTTGAGTTCGCGCAGCACTGCCTCGCGGATGATGCCGTCGCTGTCGGGGCTGACGAAGGTCTTGATGGACAGGCGCCGCTGCGGCGCGGTGGCGATGACGGAAAAATCGCGCAGTCCTTCCAGCGACATCGACAGGGTGCGCGGGATGGGCGTGGCGGTCAGGGTCAGCACGTCGACCTCGGCGCGCAGGGCTTTGAGCTGCTCCTTCTGGCGCACGCCGAAGCGGTGCTCCTCATCGACGATCACCAGCCCCAGATTCTTGAACTTGATGTCTTTCTGGATCAGCTTGTGGGTGCCGATAACGATGTCGATCTTGCCCTCTGCCATGCCCTTGAGCGCTTCGGTCTGTTCCTTGGCGGAGCGAAAGCGTGACAGTTCGGCGATTTTGATCGGCCACTCGGAAAAACGGTCGGAAAAGTTCTGGAAGTGCTGCTCAGCGAGGAGGGTGGTGGGTACCAGGATCGCCACCTGCTTGCCGTCGGCTACGGCGACGAAAGCGGCACGCAGGGCCACCTCGGTCTTGCCGAAGCCGACGTCGCCGCAGACCAGCCGGTCCATCGGTTTGCCGGAGGTCATGTCCTCGATCACGGCCTGGATCGCGGCGGCCTGGTCGGGGGTTTCCTCGAACTCGAAACTGGCGGAGAACGCCTCATAATCCTGCGGTTTGATCTGGAACACGTGCCCCTGGCGCGCGGCGCGCTGGGCGTAAAGATTGAGCAGTTCGGCGGCGGTGTCACGTGCCTGCTTGAGCGCCTTCTTCTTGGCTTTTTCCCACTGGCCGCTGCCTAGCTTGTGCAGCGGCGCGGATTCCGGCGATGCGCCGCTGTAACGGCCGATCAGGTAGAGATGGGAAACCGGCACGTAAAGCTTGTCGCCACCGGCATACTCGAGGAGCAGAAACTCGGTCTCGCCTTCGCCCATATCCAGACTGATCAGCCCCAGATAGCGGCCGATACCGTGCAGTTCGTGCACTACCGGATCGTTGATGCGGACCTCGGACAGGTCGCGCAGCATGTTTTCCATGGTCGACTTGCGCGCTGCGTCGCGGCGCCGAGTCTGGCGCACCTGAGTGGCATACAGCTCGGTTTCGGTGATGAAAGCGAGCGAGAGGTGAGTCGGTGAGGCGGGAAGAACAAACCCGGTGCTCAAAGGCCCCGTGCCGAGCATGAACTTTTCCTGGCTCCCCATGAAATCGGCATAGGTTTCGCAGGGTACCGGCTTGAGGCCATGCTCCATTAGGTATTGCAGCATGGTTTCGCGCCGCCCCAGGCTTTCTGCCAGGATCAGGATGCGGCCGTCGAAATCGGCAACGAACTGCTGCAACCGGCTGACCGGATTTTCGGCACGGCGGTCCACCTGAACCGAGGGCAGAGGCAGTGATGAGCCTTGAGTGCTGAGTTCTAAGTCCTGAGTATCGGTGCTTAATTCGATGCGCGGGTAGGGCTTGAGTGCGGTGAACAGCGCCTCCACAGGCAAGAACAGCTCCTGCGGCGGCAGCAGCGGCCGGTTACAGTCGCCGCGCAGCAGTTGATAGCGTGACTGGGTGTCGCGCCAGAAATTCTGTGCGGCTATTTCCAGTCCGTGGTACTGGCAGATCAGCGCATCCTGCGGCAGGTAATCGAACAGCGTGGCGGTGCTCTCGAAAAACAGCGGCAAATAATATTCGATGCCGTGTGGCGCCAGGCCTTGGCTGACATCCTTGTAGAGGCGGCTCTTGGAAGGGTCGCCCTCGAATTTTTCGCGGAAGTTGCGGCGGAAAGTGTCCTGGCCGATTTTGTCCAGTGGAAACTCCCGCGCCGGCAACAGGCGGACATCCTTGACCGGGTAGATGCTGCGCTGGGTGTCCGCGTCGAAGGTCCGTATGCTTTCGATCTCGTTGTCGAACAGGTCAATGCGGTAGGGCAGCGGGCTGCCCATCGGGAACAGGTCGACGATGCCGCCGCGCACGCTGTATTCGCCGGGGCTTATTACCTGGGTGACGTGGGTATAGCCAGCCAGGGTCAACTGGCCGCGCAGGGCATCCAGATCGAGCTGGGTGCCCTGCTTCAGGAAAAAAGTGTGCGCCGCCAGAAATTCGCGTGGCGGCAGGCGATAAAGTGCAGTGGTGGCAGGTATGATGGCGACATCGCAGGCGTTTTGCGAAATCTGGTAGAGTGTGGCCAGACGCTCCGAAATCAGGTCCTGATGCGGGGAAAACTGGTCGTAAGGCAGGGTTTCCCAGTCCGGCAGCAAGTGAACCGAAAGAGCTGGCGCGAAATAAGGGATTTCATCGTGCAGGCGCTGGGCATCCGCAGCCGTTTCTGTCAGGATGATCAGAGGCCGTTTTTGACTCGCCAGTTGCGCCAGCGCAAGGGCATCGCTCGATCCTTGAAGGCTAGCGTAGCGCTTGCGTGATCCTGGAGCGGGAAGGGGTTGGCCTGATAGCATGGAATAGCAACGAAAACCACGCATTATAAAGCAATTTCTGCTAGATTTTAGAGTAAGACAATTCGAATAACGAGAAGGAGATCGTCATGAATGACAATAGCCCGAAACTGCTTTCCTCCGAAGAAATCAAACAAGCGGTCAGCTCGTCGGTTGAGGGTGGCGTGGATGTTCGCGCCAGGGTTCGTGATTTGACGCTGCAGGCGCTGAGAACACGCAGGCTCGACTACGATGAGATCAAACCGGTGATCACCGCAGTGAGCGAGGGGATCAGTATGGGTGCGGCGAAGCATGCGGGCGAAGTGAAAGCTGCGCTTTCGGAGGGTCTGGCCGGGCTGGACGAGGCGTTGACCAAGGCGGCCGAGGCGACGCGACTGGCGCTGGAGCAGCTGACTTCGCAGGCCAAGGATTTTTCCCAAACCGACCTGAACTGGGCGCTGGTCAACCTCAAGCGACTGGAGGAGGAATTTCTCGACACCGTCAGCGTAGTAGCCGATTCAGCTGCAGGCAAAATCAAGCAGGAAATGAAGGATTTGATTGGCCATGCCCGACGCGCCGGCACGGACACTGGCGCCAAGGTCGCCGAAACAGTGGGCACCCTCAACAACAAGGTTTCCGCAACGCTGCATGAAGGCAAAGCGGCTGGCAAGGATGCAGCACGCGAGATGAGTGCTCGCCTGGCATCGCTGGCAAGCGGTATTCTCGCCGGCATGGCGGACGCGCTGCACGAAAAGGCCGAAAAACTGAAAAAGGTCGATTAATGATAAAAGCAGCAATTCACCGTAGAGGACACGGATGACACAGAGGAAAGGCAAGAGTTTATCGGCTTGCACAGGAACTCTGTTTGGGTGTGCGCTGGATGGTGCGTACCCTCGCCAAATCACCCGCGGACAAGTGCTTTTGAATTCCTTCGCGTCCTCTGCGGTTCAATGCTTTTTCTAGGATAATTAAAACAGACAATGATCTGGGAAACCATCAACGTCGTGCGTGACCTGCCGCGCCTGCATGAAATTACCACTACCCTGATCCGCTATGGCATGGCGGATATCGTGCGCAAGCTGGGAATCGCCACCCTGCTCGAACGGGCGGGGCGCATTCTCCACTGGAAGGAACAAGGCGATGCCATGCACCTCGATACGCCGGTGAGGGTGCGGCGTGTGCTTGAGGATCTGGGGCCGACGTTCGTCAAGCTCGGGCAGGTGTTGGCGACCCGGGTGGATGTGTTTCCGCCCAACTGGATCACCGAGTTTGAAAAGCTTCAAAGCGGCGTACCTCCGGTTCCTTTCGAAAGCCTGATGCCGCAGCTTGAAGCTGCACTGGGTTGCTCCCCCCACGAAATTTTCCTGGAGTTGCAGACCGAGTCGGTTGCTGCCGCCTCCATCGCTCAGGTGCACCATGCCAAGCTTCAGGATGGCACTCCAGTGATTCTGAAAATTCGCCGTCCCGGCATTCGCACCAAGATCGAGGCCGATCTGCGCATCCTGATGCACCTCGCACGCCTGATCGAGTTCGAGATGCCGGAAATGCGTCGCTATCAGCCGACCCAGATCGTCATGCAATTCTCCCGCTCGCTGCGGCGTGAACTCGATTTTGTGGCCGAGGCGCGCAATATCGACCGGTTCGCCGAGAATTTTGCCGGCTCCGATACTGTCGTGATCCCCAGGGTGTACTGGGAGTGGACCAGCGATGTCATGAACGTTCAGCAGTGGGTGGATGGCATCCCCGGTAACAATCTGGCGGCGGTCGAAGCTGCCGGGTTGGACCGCAAAGTGCTCGCTGCACATGGGGCCGATGCGGTGCTCAAGATGATCATGGTCGATGGCTTTTATCATGCCGATCCGCATCCCGGCAACGTGTTCTACCTGCCCGGCAACCGTATCGCCATGATCGATTTCGGCATGGTGGGCCGGTTGATGGATGGGCGTCGCAACCAGATTGTCGACCTGCTCGCCGCCCTGGCGGGCAAGGATGATGAAGGGATGCTCGACGTATTATTGGAATGGACCGGCGACGCGTCGGTGGATGAATTGAAGCTGGCGGCGGACGTCAACGAATTCGTCTTCAATTATGCCAACGTGCCGCTCAAGGATCTGCGCCTCGGCAAACTGCTGGGCGACCTGACCGTGATCATGCGCGACCACTGTCTGGTGATGCCCGCTGACCTGGCCATGCTATTCAAGGCGCTGATTACCCTGGAAGGCCTGGGCCGTCAGCTCGACCCGGATTTCGATATGGTGGCGCACCTCGATCCATTCGTGCGGCGGGTGATCGCCGAGCGCTACATGCCGGATGCCCTATTCAAACGTGGAAAGCGCAACCTTCATGACATTTTTTCCGTCGTCTCCACGCTGCCGCGTGAGGTGGCTCACCTGATCAAGGAAGCGCGGCGCGGAAAGTTCAAGATCGACCTTGACCTCAAGCGCCTGGAACGTTTTTCCCACCAGCTGGATTCGAGTGTCAACCGGTTGACCCTGGGCATTCTGACTGCCTCGCTGGTGATCGGCTCTTCGATTGTAATGACGGTGCAAGGCGGGCCTACCCTGTTCGGCTTGCCGTTGTTCGGCCTGATCGGCTTCATGGTGGCGTTCTTCAACAGTCTCTGGCTGATACTTTCGATCTGGCATTCCGGCCGCGATTAGTTACAAGCAGGAGGATCGTCACCATGAAGCAGTTCGAGTTCCCAGAAATTTCCCGAATCTTGACGCCGATTCTGGCACGTCATGGGGGCGATGCATCTCGTCTTCTGCAGGTTTTGCTCGAAGTTCAGGATGTCTGCCATTTTATTCCCTCCGAGGCCATCGATCTCATCGCCGCGCATTTTGGCGTGCCACGGGTCAACGTGGAAGGCGTGGTCGGTTTCTATTCATTCCTTTCCACTCGCCCGGTCGGAGAATACCGGCTGCTTTTCTCCGGCAATATCACTGACCAGATGCTCGGTAAGGACGAGTTGATGCAGTATTTGTGCAACAAGCTCTGGGTCGAGCCGGGCAAGGTGTCGGAGGATGGCCTTGTCAGCATAGGCAGTACTTCCTGCACGGGAATGTGCGACCAGGGACCGGCAGCGCTGATTAACGGCTGGCCGCTGACCAAACTGGATCACAACCGGCTGGATTTGATTGCGGAACTGATTCGCTCGCGCAAGCCGGTGGCGGATTGGCCGGCCATGCTGTTTGAAGTGGTGGACAATATCCACCGCGGCGACGTCCTGCTGGGGCAGCCGTTCGAGCCGGGGGCGGCGATTCGCGCCACGCTGGCGCGCGGTGCAAAGGAAACCCTGGTCGAGGTGGATAAATCCAACCTGCGCGGGCGCGGTGGCGCGGGTTTCAAGACTGCGTCGAAATGGTCGCTCTGTCATGCCGCCATCGCCGAGGAAGACGGTGGCGTAATCTGCGACGTCGGCGGCCACCCGGAGCGCTTCATCGTCTGTAATGCCGACGAAGGCGAACCCGGCACTTTCAAGGATCGCGTCCTGCTCAACAGCTACGCCGACCTGGTGTTCGAGGGCATGACTGTGGGTGCGCGGGTGGTCGGGGCCAGCAAGGGGTTTCTTTACTTGCGCGGCGAGTATCGTTACCTGTTGCAGCAGCTGGAAGCAGTGCTGAAACGCCGCCGCGAGGCCGGGCTGTTGGGCGAGACTATCCTCGGTCAGGCGGATTTTTCATTCGATATCGAAATCCATCTGGGTGCCGGCGCCTACATTTGCGGCGAAGAGTCGGCGCTGATCGAGTCGCTCGAAGGCAAACGCGGCCGCCCGCGCAATCGTCCGCCGTTTCCGGTGACGTCTGGTTACAAGGGGAGGCCGACCGTGGTGGACAACGTCGAAACCTTCGCCTGTGCGGCTAAAATCGCGGAAAAAGGCGCCGCCTGGTTCGCGGCGATAGGCACGGCGCAGTCGACCGGCACCAAGTTGATTTCCGTTTCCGGCGATGTTGCCCGTCCAGGCATCTACGAATACCCGTTCGGCGTCACGGTGAGCCAGATTCTTGACGATTGCGGCGCAGAGGGGCGCCCCTACGCAGTGCAGGTAAGCGGACCTTCCGGCACCACCATCTCATGGAAGGAGTTCGATCGCAAAATCGCCTTCGAAGACTTGCCCACGGCGGGCGCTTTAATGGTGTTTCGGCGCAAGCGCGACCTGTTTCAGGTTGCGCAGAATTTTGCCGATTTTTTCGCCCACGAGAGTTGTGGCTTCTGTACACCGTGCCGGGTCGGCACCGAACTGCAGAAGAAGATCATGAGCAAGATCGCTAGCGGGTACGGCACCGCTTCCGATCTGGAAGAGCTGAAGCGCCTCGGCCATATTCTTAAGACCATGAGCCATTGTGGTCTGGGCAGCAGCGCCGCCAACCCGGTGCTGGATATCCTGGAAAAATTTCCCGATATGGTCGAGAGTAAACTCAAGGCATTTGCCTTCAAACCGGCCTTCGACCTGGATGGGGCGCTGGCGACGGCGCGCACGATCACCGGGCGGGATGACGATTGGGCGCACCTATGAGCAAAACGATTACGATAGATGAACTAGCTGTGCCGTTTAAGGAAGGCCAGACCATCATGGATGCGGCGCTGGCGGCGGGGGTCTATATCCCGCACCTGTGCCACAACCCGGAATTCAAACCCCACGGTAGCTGCAAGCTGTGCACCGTCAACGTCAATGGTCGCAATGTTGCATCCTGCACCCTACCTGCGGTGGAAGGCCAACAAGTGCTGAGCGACATCGAGGAACTCAATGCAGACCGGCTTGCGCTGACGCAAATGCTGTTCGTCGAGGGCAACCACCTCTGCCCGGCATGCGAGAAAACTGGCAATTGCCAGCTCCAGGCCGTAGCCTATTATCTCGGTATGATGAGCCCGCATTACAACCACTTCTATCCGCAGCGCGAGGCGGACGCTTCCCATCACGACGTGATGCTCGATCGCAACCGCTGCATTTACTGCGAACTCTGCGTGCGCGCCAGTCGGGAGGTTGACGGCAAGAATGTGTTTGGCCTTTCCGGACGCGGCATTAAAACTCTTCTGGTGGTCAATTCGGCCAGCGGTTTGCTGGGCGACACCGATCTCGCCGTCACCGACAAAGCCGTCCAGGTGTGTCCGACCGGGGCGATTCTGATCAAACGCCATGGCTACGCCGTACCGATCGGCCAGCGCGTTTTTGACCACATAACCATCAAGGACGTGCAGACCGGAGGCGGCGATGAGTGAGCAGAGCGATCGTAGCCCTCACCCCATCCCTCTCCCGCAAGCGGGCGAGGGGGAGGCGGTGTCGCCTGCTGGCGACGCTTTGAAAAAGATTCGAATTGCCACCTGTTCCCTGGCGGGCTGCTTCGGCTGCCACATGTCGTTTCTCGATATCGACGAGCGCCTGTTCGGCCTGATCGAGCTGGTCGAGTTCGACCGTTCACCACTGACCGACATCAAGCGTTGCGGGCCGTGCGATGTCGGTATCGTCGAAGGGGGCGTGTGCAACGCAGAAAATGTACATGTACTCAAAGAGTTCCGAAAGAATTGTAAAGTATTGGTTGCGATAGGTGCATGTGCCATCAACGGCGGCGTTCCCGCGATGCGCAACAACATTGACCTTTGGGACTGCTTCCAGGAAGTGTACTGCTACGAGGGCGGGCTGGAGTGCGGCCAGATACCCAACGATCCCGAACTGCCCCTGCCGTTCGACAAGGTGCACCCGATCTCCGAAGTGGTGAAGGTGGACTATTTTCTGCCCGGCTGCCCACCCTCGGGCGACGCGATCTGGAAGTTCCTGACGGACCTGCTGAACGGTCGGGAGCCGAAGCTGGATTATGAGCAACTGCATTTTGACTGATTTCTTTACCGCAAAGGACGCAATGGATCGCAAGGTAAACCCTTTTTTTGTCTTTCCTTTGCGTCCTTCGCGGTTAATGAGGTTTTGATTACATGACTTTTGAACTTGAAACTGCCGCAAATCCCGAAGGGCTCAAGCGCGTAGTGATTGAGCCGGTCTCACGGGTGGAAGGCCACGGCAAGGTCACGCTCCTGCTCGACGACGACAATCGTGTGCACCAGGCGCGGTTCCATATTGTCGAATTTCGCGGCTTCGAGAAATTCATTCAGGGCCGACCTTACTGGGAAGTGCCGGTGATCGTGCAGCGCTTGTGCGGCATCTGCCCGGTGAGCCATAACCTGGGGGCTGCCAAGGCGATGGATATGATCGTCGGTGCGCAGTTGACGCCGACCGCCGAGAAGCTGCGCCGTCTGATGCACCTGGGCCAGGTGCTCCAGTCTCATGCGCTGCATTTTTATTATCTGGCCTCGCCTGACTTGCTGTTTGGCTTCGACAGCGACGTGGCCAGACGCAACATCGTCGGCGTGGCCGCAGCCTATCCGGATGTCGCCCGGCAGGGCGTGTCCCTGCGCAAGTACGGGCAGGAAGTGATCAGGCTCACGTCCGGCAAGCGGATTCATGGTACCGGGGCAATCCCCGGCGGCGTGAACAAAAACCTGTCGATGGAAGAGCGTGACGCTCTGCTGAAGGACATCGACCAGATGATTGCCTGGAGCCGGGATGCTGTGGAGCTGATCAAGAAGATCTACTGTGGCCAGGCGGATTTTCACAACGGTTTCGGCTACTTCAAATCCTGCTTCATGAGCCTGGTGCGGGATGATGGTGCACTGGATCTTTACCACGGAGGTTTAAGGGCCAGGGACGAGCACGGCCAGACGATTTTCGACCATGTCGATTACAGCAGTTACTGGGATTATATCCACGAGGAAGTGAAATCCTGGTCCTACATGAAATTCCCGTTCATCCGGTCGAGGGGCAGGGAAGAAGGCTGGTACCGGGTCGGTCCGCTCGCCCGGATCAACAATTGCGACTTCATCCCGACGCCGCTGGCCGAGACCGAGAGGATGACGTTCAAAGCATTCGGCGGCGGTAGTGCCACTCAATCCACGCTGGCCTATCACTGGGCGCGCATGATCGAAATGCTGCACTGCGCCGAAGGGATTCAAGAGTTGCTGCACGACAGCGATTTGCTGGGTACCGACCTGGTCAACCGCGGCGAGCGGGCATTGCGGGGCGTGGGCGTGATCGAGGCGCCGCGCGGAACGTTGATTCACCACTACCGTATCAACGAGGACGAGCTGATTGTCCGCGCCAACCTGATCGTTTCCACCACCCACAACAATCAGGCAATGAACGAAGCCGTGCGGCAAGTCGCCCTGCAATATCTGGACGGCCAGCAACTGACCGAAGGCCTGCTCAACCATATCGAGGTGGCGATCCGCGCCTTCGATCCGTGCCTGTCCTGCGCCACCCATGCCGTGGGCAAGATGCCGCTGGAAGTAGAACTGGTGGATGCGGGAGGGAAGGTGATTGACCGCCTGCGCAAGAATTCAGACGGCCGGTGCGACGCTTGACGGCGCCGCTGCTCATCTTCGCTTACGGCAATCCGAGCCGGGGCGACGACGCCCTCGGGCCACAGCTGCTCGATCTGCTTGCCGAGAGCCGGGCGCAGCATCCCGAGTGGTCCGAATTCGAACTGGTTACCGATTTTCAGCTCCAGGTCGAGCACTCGGTGGATATGGACGGGCGCGATCTCGCCCTGTTCATCGATGCCAGCGTGTCCTGTCCGAGCCCATTTCTGTTTTCCCCTCTTCAGCCGGCGCTGGATGCCAGATTCACCACCCACGAAATGTCACCGCAAGCGGTGCTGCATGTGTTTGAGCAGGTTTACCAAAGGACGGCTCCCCCCTCATTTCTGCTGTCGGTGCGCGGGGAAAGCTTTCATTTGGGTGAACCGCTAAGCCCAGCGGCGGTTGAGAACCGGGATGCGGCTTTGGCGTTGCTGGTACAATTGTGCTCTCAACCTAACCTCAAAGTTTGGCAAACCCTTCTTCATGCTTGATCTGGATTCTATTTTTGCCGAAGGCGGCGTGCTGTCGTGCGCCTTCAAGGATTACCGCGTTCGCAGCCAGCAGCTTGAGATGGCGCGGACCATTTCAGCGGCAATCGAAAAGCACGAAATTCTGGTGGCCGAGGCCGGTACCGGAACCGGGAAGACCTACGCCTATCTGGCTCCAGCATTGCTCGCTGGCGGCAAGGTGATTATTTCCACTGGTACCAAGACCCTGCAGGATCAGCTTTTTTACCGCGACATCCCGGCGATGCGCGAGGCACTGAAGGTGCCGGTGACGATAGCGATGCTCAAGGGTCGCGCCAATTATGTCTGTCATTTCCATCTCGAACGCGCCAAGAACGAAGGGCGCTTCATGACACGCGACGATTCGGTCTACCTGTCGAAAATAGAGAAGTTTGCCAAGCTGAGCGATAGCGGCGACAAGAGCGCCCTGAGCGAGGTGCCGGAGAATGCCGGCATCTGGTCTTATGTCACCTCGACGCGGGAAAACTGCCTTGGTCAGGACTGCCCGCAACACAAAGAATGTTTCGTGATGGAAGCGCGCAAGCGTGCGCAAGGCGCGGACGTGGTGGTGGTCAATCACCATCTGTTCTTCGCCGACGTGATGCTGCGCGACGAGGGTGTGGCGGAACTACTGCCTGCCAGTAACACGGTGATTTTCGACGAGGCGCACCAGTTGCCGGAAACCGCCAGCCTGTTCTTCGGTGAGAACCTGAGTACTTCACAACTGCTCGAACTCGCTCATGACGCCCACGCCGAGGGCGTGGTTTCGGCCAAGGATTTTGCTCAGTTGCCCGAAGGCGCTGCGGCTCTGGAAAAGGCTGCACGCGATTTGCGTCTGGTTTTCCCGCAGGACAGTGTGCGTTTGCCGTTGGCCGGTGCGCAGGCTGCGCATGGCTTCGCAGATTCCTTGGCCGAAACAAAGACCAGGCTTGACGCACTCAATAAACTGCTCGAATCCCAGGCCGAACGCAGCCCCGGCCTGGAAAATTGCTGGCAGCGCGGCACCCAGTTCGCAGCGCAACTCAAGCGCTGGAT
This sequence comes from Gammaproteobacteria bacterium, assembly GCA_018823025.1. Classification (GTDB taxonomy): domain Bacteria; phylum Pseudomonadota; class Gammaproteobacteria; order Burkholderiales; family Sulfuricellaceae; genus Sulfuricella. The sequence continues at coordinate 20,454 of JAHJJI010000033.1, forward strand.
GGATGAGGAGAACAACGGCAGCGTGCGTTGGGTGGAGGTATTCAACCGTGCGATGCAACTTAATGCCACACCGCTTTCCATCGCCGAGATTTTCCGCAAACAGATCGACGATCATACCCGCGCCTGGATTTTTACCTCCGCAACGCTTGCCGTGAAAAAGGATTTCAGCCACTACCAGAGCCAGATGGGCTTGCTGGATGCGGCTACTGCCTTCTGGGACAGCCCTTTTGATTATGAAAATCAAGCGGTGCTTTACTCGCCCCAGGGCATGCCGGAGCCGAACAGCCGCGGTTATACCGAGGCGGTGGTGGCGGCAGCGCTGCCGGTGATCCGCGCCAGCGGTGGTCGCGCGTTCCTGCTCTGCACCAGCTTGCGCGCGATGCGCGAGGCGCATGAACTGCTGAAGGAAGCCTTCGAAAAGGAAGGGCTGGAATTTCCCCTGCTGCTGCAAGGGGAGGGCACCCGCACCGAATTGCTGGAACGCTTCCGCCGCCTCGGCAACGCCGTGCTGGTGGCGAGCCAGAGCTTCTGGGAAGGCGTCGACGTGCGCGGTTCGGCGCTGTCGCTGGTGATCATCGACAAGCTGCCATTCTCCCCGCCGGACGATCCGGTGCTGGCAGCGCGCATCGAAAAGATCAACCAGGAAGGGCGCAACGCCTTCATGGAATACCAGTTGCCCCACGCCGTCATCACCCTGAAACAGGGCGCCGGGCGCCTGATCCGCGACGAAACCGACCGCGGCGTGCTGATGATCTGCGACCCGCGCCTGCTGACCAAGCAATACGGCAAGCGCATCTGGCAAAGCCTGCCGCCGATGAAGCGGACGCGGGAAGTGGTGGAAGTGGAAAAATTCTTCGAGCAGCGAATGGTATAACCCCCTCGCCCCTTAGGGGAGAGGGCAGGGGTGAGGGGGAGAAATGGCAAACATCATGTCCAAATTCAGATTAGCCATAGTCCCTATCGCAGCCCTGTTGCTAACGTTGCTCACCGTGCCGGCCAGCGCCGAGCCCGCCGCAAACGCCAAAATCCTGCTGCAAAGCTCACCTCTGGCTGGATTTCGCTACTATGAAGGCAAGAAGTTGTGGAGCGAAATGAAGGTGGGGGACGCCCTTCATCTCGTCCGTGAACCCAGTAATTCCTACGACGCCAAAGCGGTGCGAGTGGAATGGCAAGGTCACAAGCTCGGCTACGTACCACGCGCCGACAACGAGGCGCTGGCGCGCTTCATGGATCGCGGTTCGAAAGCTGAAGCGCGCATTACCCGTTTGAAGAAAAGCCGCAACCCGTGGCAGCGGATGGAATTTGAGGTCTATCTGGGTTTATGAATCGGCGCGGTATAATGCGCCTTATCACTTTCTGTTTATTTGCATCATGAAAATTCTCGCTCTCGACTCTTCTACCGAGCTTTGTTCCGTCGCCTTGTGGCTGGACGGTGCAATGCTCGTGCGCGAGGAACTGGCAGGACAGCGCCATTCCGAACTGCTGCTGCCGATGGTGCAGGATGTGCTCACCGAGGCGGGGCTGGATTTGAAGGCGCTGGACGGCATTGCTTTCGGTGAAGGGCCGGGGTCGTTCACTGGTCTGCGCATAGGTTGTGGGGTGGCGCAGGGTTTGGCGTTCGGCGCGGATTTGCCGGTGGCGGGTGTGTGTACTCTGCTTGCGCTGGCCGAAGCCTCCGGTGCCAACCGGGTGATCGCCTGCCTGGATGCGCGCATGGGCGAGGTTTACCATGGGGTGTACGAAAAAACCGAAGGTGAGTGGTATACCATGAATGAGCCCGGGTTGAGTTCGCCGCAGCAGACACCGGACGTCGCAGGCGAATACTGGACCGGTTGCGGAAATGGCTTTGCGGCTCATGGCGAGATATTGCGCAGCCGTTATGCCGGGCAGCTTGTCGAGGTGATGCCCGATGTCTTGCCCCATGCGGCGCAGATCGCCGTGCTGGGTGCCGCGCAATTCAAACGCGGCTTGGGTATGGATGCGGCTGAAGCTGCTCCCTTGTATATCCGTAATAAAGTCGCGCTGAAGACGAACGAACGATGAGCGCCCAGTTGCAGGAAATCGTTTCAATCCGCCCAATGTGCCAGGAAGATATCGAGGCGGTGGTTGCGATTGAATGCGAGATTTATCCTTTTCCGTGGAGCTACGGCAACTTTCGCGACTCGCTCAATGCCGGTTACAGTTGCTGGGTGTACGAGCTCAGCGGGTTCGTGATCGGCTATAGCGTGATGATGGTGGCGGTGGGCGAAGCGCATCTGCTCAACCTGGGTATTGCGCCGGATTGGCAGGGCAGGGGGCTGGGGAGGCGCTTCCTTCACCAACTGATCAATCGGGCGCGCGATTATCATGCCGAAATCATGTTGCTGGAGGTGCGTCCTTCCAACCTTGCGGCACGCCAGCTTTATCTGAGCACCGGTTTCTCGGAAATCGCCGTGCGCAAGAAATACTATCCGGCCGAAGATGGGCGCGAAGATGCTGTTTTGATGGAGTTGTCGTTATGACGGGCAGGCGCGAGCTCTATCTTCAGGAAATGGGGCTGGGGCCGGTGTGGCGCGCTCGCGGAGAGGCGGCTGATGCGCCCGGTCTGGTTGACGCAGGCGCCATGAATTGGCCTGAGCTTAAAGCCGCAGTGGCAGGATGTACCGCCTGCGAGCTCCACAAGAGCCGTACTCAGGGCGTATTCGGCGTCGGCGAAGAGAATGCCGACTGGCTGTTTATCGGCGAGGCGCCCGGCGTGGACGAGGATGCTCAGGGGGAACCCTTCGTCGGCCAGGCGGGCATGCTGCTCGATAACATGCTGAGAAGCATTGGACTGAAGAGGGGCGTTAACGTGTATATCGCCAACGTGGTGAAGTCGCATCCGCCCAACAACCGTAACCCACTCTCAGTTGAGATCGCGGCATGCTTGCCCTACCTCAAGCGCCAGATCGAGCTGATCCAGCCTAAGCTGATCGTGACTCTGGGAAAAGTTGCCTCCGAAGCGCTGCTTGGACACGAGGCGACAATCGCCAGCCTGCGCGCCAAGGTGCACGCCTACCAGGGTATTCCGTTGATCGTTACCTATCATCCCGCGTACTTGCTGCGCACACTGCAAGACAAGGCCAAGGCCTGGGAAGATTTGTGCCTGGCGAAACAGACCATGCTGGACTTGTGCTCCAAGGAATCGGCTACTATATAAATAAGCGCTTGTTGTCCACTCAGGAGATCGTTATGCGTAACTGGCTGTTAATCGTGATGCTGTTGCTGTCCATGTCCCTGAGCGGTTGCGGCTACAACACGCTGCAATCCACTGACGAGCAGATCAAGGCGAGCTGGTCCGAGGTGCTCAACCAGTACCAGCGCCGAGCCGATCTGGTGCCCAACCTGGTGAACGTGGTCAAGGGTTATGCCGCGCACGAGAAAGAGGTGTTGACTCAGGTCACCGATGCGCGTGCCAGGGTGGGGTCAATTCAAATGACCCCCGAGCTGATTAACGACGAGCAGGCTTTCGCCAAATTTCAGCAGGCGCAGGCTCAGATGAGTAGCGCGCTTTCCCGCCTGTTGGTGGTATCGGAGAACTACCCGCAGCTTAAGGCCGATGGGGTGTTTCGCGACTTGCAGGCGCAACTCGAGGGCACTGAAAATCGCATCACTGTCGCACGCAACCGCTATATCAAGGCGGTTCAGGAATACAACGTGACGGTGCGCTCTTTCCCCAGTAATCTGACAGCGATGATGTTCGGTTTCAAGACCAAGCCCAACTTCAGCGTGGAAAACGAGAAAGAAATTTCCACCGCACCCAAGGTGGATTTTGGTGTTGCACCGGCCCTCAAGTAAAGTCTGGCTGACCAGCTTGGTCGCCGTTCTGTGGCTGCTTTGCGTGCCGTGGGCGGCTGCAGAGGTTGCGGTGCCGCCACTCAAGGCGCGTGTCACCGATCTGACTGGGACACTTCAACCCGACCAGCAGGCGGCGCTGGAACAAACCCTGCAAGCCTTTGAAAACAAAAAAGGCAGTCAGATTGCCGTTCTGATCGTTCCCACTACCCAGCCAGAAACCATCGAGCAGTACGCCATTCGCGTGGCAGACGCCTGGAAGCTTGGGCGCAAGGGCGTGGACGATGGCGTGCTGCTCCTGATCGCGAGAAACGATCGAAAATTGCGCGTCGAAGTGGGTTACGGTCTGGAGGGGGCGATTCCCGATGCGGTGGCAAAACGCATCGTCAGTGAAATAATTACGCCCCACTTCAAGCAGGATGATTATTTCGGCGGTATCCGGGCCGGGGTCGATCGCATCATCAAGGTCATCGAAGGCGAGCCGTTGCCGGAAAAAAAGTCTTCTCGATCACAAGACGGAAGCGGGGGGGATTGGCTGGCCATCGGTTTCGTTCTTGCAGTCGTTGTGGGGGGCGCAATGCGCGCCCTGCTCGGCCCGTTTGTCGGTGGGCTTGTTGCCGGTTCGGTCGCAGTCGTCATCGCCTGGCTATTGTTCGCCTCGCTGATGATGGCGCTGGTGGCCGGTTTATTCGTTTTCATCTTTACACTACTCGGTCGTCACGGTGGCGGGGGTTGGTCCAGCGGCAGTGGCGGCTGGTCGGGCGGTGGAGGTGGCGGTTTTAGCGGCGGAGGCGGCGGTTTTGGTGGCGGCGGCGCATCGGGAAGATGGTGAAAAAAATGAAGATCAAACGGCTAGCCAGGCATTTGTTGACGCCCCCATGGCGGATGAGGCGGGCTTTTCCTCCGCACACGATGCGGGCCATCGAAGCGGCGATCGGGGAATCCGAAACGACTCATTATGGGGAGATTCGCTTCGCCGTCGAGGCGGCGCTCGACCCAAAGGCACTTCTTTATGGTCGCAGTGCCAGAGAGCGCGCCGTCGAGGTGTTTTCGCAGCTACGGGTGTGGGATACCGAGCTTAATAATGGCGTGCTGATTTATCTTTTGCTTGCGGACCACCGCGTGGAAATTGTTGCCGACAGAGGCATCCATCGCGATGTGGGGCAGTCGGGCTGGGAAGCGATTTGTCGGGAGATGGAGCATGCGTTCCATCAGGGGCATTTCGAGCAGGGGGTGGTAGAGGGGATTCGCGCAGTGGCCAGCTATCTGGTCCAGCATTACCCCGCGAGCGTGGTTAACGAGAATGAACTGCCGGACAGGCCGGTTATTCTGTAATAAGTTATAGAGTTTCGGCAGACTGCTTCGGACTAGACTTTGGATTTTCCAAATGGCTAAAAGGATAACGTTGCTTGGTCTGCGCAACTTTAATCTGCAAGCGGGCCAGCAATTCCAGTACTTTGTCGTGTGCCTTGACCATTTTTTCGACCATGTCCATAGTCTGTTTTTTTGCGCCGACATTGCGCAGCAATAAGATGTCATTGCTAAGGTCATGCACAAGCTTGTGCAGCGGTTCGATCTGTTTGAATTCTTCCATGTTTCCGTAATATTTCAAGCCATTATCGGAGTACCATCGACCAAAACGGCAGTGATGGTGGTTGGTTAGTTCGATCGCCGTGTCTATTTGTTCTTTCTCTAATGAGAGCAGGATACGAGCGACCCAGTGCTTGATGCTGACGCCCGCCGTCAATAATGGGTATTCCTCCCTTTTCCAGTACAGCTGTGCGTTATCCTGCCAGGCTTGGGCGGGTTGATATTGCCGGACCCATTCAGGCACGTTGTCGCCGGGCATGGGCCGGGCGATGCCATAGCCCTGAGCCAAGTCGCAACCGAGGCGCATCAGCATGACGCCATGTTCGATACTTTCTACGCCTTCCGCGATAACGGTGCGCTGGAAGGCGATGGTCAGTCCGATTACGCCCTCAACGATGGCGAGGGCTTCCGGGTCATCCAGCATATCGCGGATGAAACTCTGGTCGATCTTCAGAGTGTCGGCCGGCAGGCGCTTGAGATAGGATAGCGAAGAATAACCAGTGCCGAAATCGTCCAGTGAGAAGCTGACGCCCAAGCGGCGGCAGGCTACTATGAGTTCCTGGGCATGTCCCATGTCGGCTAGTGCCGTGGTTTCGAGGATTTCCAGTTCCAGCATCGAGGGGGGGACGTCCGGATATTCGGAAAGAATGACTTCCAGTCGACTCATGAAATTGGCCTGTTGCAGGTGGCGAATGGCGATGTTCACGCTGACTGGCAAGATTAATCCTGTCGCAGCCCATTGGCCCATCTGCTTGAATGCCTCTCTCAGCACCCATTCGCCGATTCCGATGATTAGATCGCTTTCCTCCGCCAAGGGAAGAAATGCGCCCGGCGCCAGCAAGCCCTGTTCGGGGTGTTGCCAGCGGATCAGCGCCTCTGCACCAACCACCTGGCCGTTGCGCAGATTGACCTTGGGCTGATAGTGGAGCCGGAATTCACCGTTCACAAGCGCTTCCTGGAGACGATCCAGGTGCTCCCGCTTGGCGCGCACCAAGCGATCCTGCACGGGATCGAACATGTGGTAATGGTTGCGTCCGTACTGCTTGGCGGCGTACAAGGCCTGGTCGGCATGGCGTAGCAGGGCTCCCGGGGCGGCGCCGTCGAGTGGGAACTGGGTGACGCCAATGCAGGCGGAAATATGGACTTCGTTTCCGTTTAGCATGTAAGGCGCGGATATGGTTAGCAGGGTGCGTGACAGGATGGCATTCAATTCGTCTATGGCGCTGAGGTCGGTCAGCAGCAGGACGAATTCATCGCCACCCAAGCGCGCCACGGTGTCGCCGCTACGCACAGCTCCTTTCAGCCGATTGCTTAACTCGATCAGTAATAGGTCGCCAATGTCATGGCCGTATTTGTCGTTGATCGGCTTGAAGTCGTCGAGATCGATGAGGCAGATGGCGAGTAGTTGATCATAGCGGATGGCATGGATGATGTTTTGTTCGAGGCGATCGGCCAGCAGGGTACGATTGGGTAGTTGGGTCAGCGCATCGAAGTGGGCGAGGTGATCCACCCGCTGCTGGCTGGACTTGAGGCTGGTGATGTCTGAGAAGGCACCGACGAATTGGGTGACGCGGCCATGCGCATCCTTAACGGCGCTTATATTGAGAAGCTCGACGTAGAGTTCGCCGTTTTTTTTGCGGTTCCATATTTCTCCGCTCCAGTGGTTGGTATTATTGATGGCTTCCCACATTGACTGGTAGAAAGAGGAATCCTGTCGGCCAGAGTTGAGCAGGCTGGGATTTCCCCCCAGTACTTCCTCGCGAGTATAGCCGGTGATGTCGCAGAACGCTTGGTTAACCTCGATAATGTGGTTATTCGGGTCGGTGATGATGATGCCGTCGATGGAATTGGAAAATACGCTGGCTGCCAGGTGGTGACGTTCCTCATATAGTTTTTGCTCAGTAATATCCAGCACAGTGCCGGTCGCATCGAGGGGATGACCAAATGCGTCGAAGTTGATCAGCGCTTTTTTATGAACCCATTTTAGTTCGCCATTCACGACGATGCGATGCTCAAGGTCATAGGGCGATCCTTTCAGTGCTTCCTGCCATGCATTGGCAATCCGGTCGCGGTCATCGGGATGGATACGCTCCAGGAACTCCGCATGGGTAATGGCCGATTGCCAGGGGAGACCGAAGATGCCGAATGTCCTATCGGACCAAGTCAACTGGTTATGTAGTAGATCAAAATTCCAGTACCCGACGTGGTCTATCGCTTGCGGACGTTTCAGATTTTCGGTTTTGTTTTGTTCCCATTTTTGTGTGCGCCAGATGTGCCTGACCAACCATCCGATTAGCAGTGAGAGTAGCGTGGCCATGATCACCAGAATCGACATTTTTTCTTGCGGATCGTTGTGTAGAAGAAAATCTTGCACGTTCGGTAAGCTTCCAGCAGCAATAAATGTCATCAGCAAGGACGCAAGAAATAGGGTGCGTGAGGTTATTGTCCATTTTTTTACATCTTGCGTGGGTGACTCTAGGCGGGGTGTCGTCGAGTAAGGTGGCAACGTCATTGGTATGATCCATAGTGTTTACGATGCCTGAATTGATGTTAACAAGTTATTATTCAGGATAGTAAATATTAAATAATAACAAAGTGCTAAGAAGTAATATTGATCTACATCAATGATTTTATAAAAAATGAGCTGGTCTCGATAACGGAACTCTACGGCACAAAACTTTGATGAAAAATCAGTGCCGGGTGTCGTCGAGCAGTGCGACATCATCGAACTGACGCTGATTTTTCTCGTGCCGTTTTTTCAGGTAATACATCATGCCACTCACGAATAGCCCGAATAGTGCAATGATTGCGTAAACCGACAAATTCAAATAGATCAGCAACGCATAGAGGCCGGTCATGGCGAGGATCGAGAGGTTTTCGTTGAAATTCTGCACCGCAATCGAATGGCCTGCGCCCATCAGTATGTGGCCACGATGTTGCAAAAGTGCATTCATCGGGACAACAAAAAAGCCCGACAGAGCGCCGATGAGAACCAGGAGTGGCACAGCAATCCACAGGTCGTGCACGAAATTCATGCCGAGAACGATCAGTCCCATGGCGATGCCAAGCGGAATGACTTTCACCGATTTGCGCATGGTGATTATTTTTGCCGCCAGTACCGCACCAACCGCGACGCCTATAGCCACCACCCCCTGCAGCATGCTGGCGTTGGACAGATCCATATTCAGCGCCACCTCGGCCCACTTCAGGACGATGAATTGAAGAGTTGCGCCTGCGCCCCAGAACAGGGTGGTGACACCAAGCGACACCTGGCCCAGCTTGTCGCGCCATAGCAACTTCAGGCAGTGGTTGAAATCGTGTATCAGAAAGAGCGGGTTTTTTTTCAGGATCCGGTGATCCACTCCGGTATCTGGGATGTACAGGTTGAAAGCTGCGGCAATCAGGTAAATGCCGCCGATAATGCCTATGCTCATTTCCGGGATCGTGTCGATGCCGGTGTCGATCATCGGGAAATCGAAGTTCAACAGAGTTAGAGCGATGTCCGCTTTGACCAGCAGACCCCCTACCACGGTGCCGAGTATGATAGCCATCACCGTCAGTCCTTCGATCCAGCCATTGGCGACCACCAGCAGGCGATGTGGCAGCAGTTCAGTGAGGATGCCGTACTTGGCGGGGGAATAAGCGGCGGCGCCCAGGCCGACGACCGCGTAGGCGGCCAGCGGGTGTACGCCTGACAACATCATCAGGCAGCCGATGATTTTAACGCCGTTGCTGATCAGCATCACCCGGCCTTTGGGCATGGAGTCGGCGAAAGCGCCGACAAACGCGGCGAGCAAGACGTAGGAAACGGTGAAAAACAACTTGAGCAGGGGTTCGTATTCCTGCGGTGCATGCATGTCGCGCAGGGCGAAGATGGCGACGATCAGCAGAGCGTTGTCGGCTAGTGCGGAAAAAAACTGGGCCGACAGAATAGTATAAAAGCCACGCTTCATCTGCTGATTTTGGGTAAGGTTCCGTTCGTTTTTCAGGGGCAGAAAGCAAGTCCTCAGCTTTATACCATGAAACCGTGCGGGGTGCCATGTGGCCAATCAAAGTTGGATTTTTATCTATCTTTGAACCTTGATTTGTGATTGAATATGCGTCCATTAAATTTTCTTATGATTCGTTATGGCAGACCGACGACTACAGGTTTTTTTTACTGTTGCTAAACAATTGAGTTTCACCAAGGCGGCCGAGATATTGTTCATGACTCAGCCTGCGGTTACGTTTCAGGTCAAACAGCTGGAAGAGCATTTCAATACCCGCTTGTTCGAGCGCAGTCACAGTAAAATTGCACTGACGCCGGCAGGGCGACTGGCGATGGAATACGCCGAGCGCATTCTGAACCTGACTGCGGAAATGGAAACCCGTTTGACGGAAATGACGGGGGAGGTCGGCGGCACGCTGCTGATCGGTGCCAGCACGACCATCGCGGAATATATGCTGCCGCGCATGCTGGGTGATTTCAAGGCGCGCTACCCACAAGTCCAGGCACGGCTCACGGTCGCAAACTCGGAAACAGTCGAATCCAAGGTCGCTGACCACACCCTCGATATCGGCCTGATCGAGGCGCCTTCCCATCATCCCAGCCTGAAGTCGGAAGTCTGCTGCGAAGATGAACTGGTGCTGATCTGCTCGGCTCAGCACGAACTGTCCAAGCTTTCCTCGGTATCGGCCGAGAAGCTTGCCGTTCAGCCCTACATCAGCCGCGAAGCCGGTTCAGGCACTCGCGAGGTGGTCGACGATTACTTCAGGCGTGCCGGCATTGCGCCGGAGGACCTGAATATCGCGATGGAACTGGGTAGCCCGGAAGCGATCAAGGGGGCGGTTGAGGCGGGGCTGGGCATTGCGATTGTTTCGCGTGTCACCATCCTCAAGG
>JAHJJI010000034.1 GCA_018823025.1 Gammaproteobacteria bacterium
GTGGGAGTCTAACTTTGATTCGTGGCTCTGTCCTCGATTGGGGTGGAAGCCTAGTCTACCTGTGGGAACCGTGCTCGCTGCACCCTCTATAGCCCGTATATCTACGTCAAAAAATTCAACGTTGCCTCCCAGAACATCAATTGATTTCAATATGGATAAGTTTGCGGGGTTTCTATTTAAGCATCACATTAAACATGAAGACTTGAGGAAAAAAGGCGGAGCACTTTGGGCGCTGACCGATAACCAGGTATTCGAAGTCAATACGCAGATGATACGTTGGGGCTTTCGATATAAAGCGAATCGTGGTTGGTGGAAGGAGTAAAGCATGTTTGGAAAGCTCTTCGGGCAACCAGAAAAACAAGTCGTAGTTGAGTCGGGCGTGATCGTATCTAACGGATATACCGATTTGGGGCTTGTTTATAACATCAAGGGCATTCTAGCCTCTGAGTGGCTTGCTACGCCGTTTCTCTTTCCCAATTACGCTGAGTTAGGTGCGTTGTTGGCGCAGTTATTTGAGGAGGGTTACGCCTCTCGTGAAGATGGAAGTGTTCTGCTTTCCTGGAGTGATATTTATCGCCTTCTGGATGACGCAGCCTATCAGGACAGTTTGGGTCTGTTGGATTTGCCCCCAACGGCTGACATCCGGCCGGCGCTGGCGAGCAAAGGCAGCTTAAGCGACCAGGATTTCTCCATTGTGCTATCTGGCTGGCACGATTCGAAGGGCGTTCCGACGGGTTCAGCGCCGATTATAAATGGCGGTGTGATTACGGTCGCAGGCAAGGATTTTCTGCTTCCATCCAGCACATGGCGATTGATACAGAGCGTCGCTCACTTTCACCAGCGCTCTGCCGATCTACGTACCCCCGATAGTAATCAGCGCAACTGGGCAGAAATCCGCAAAGAAGCGTTGGCCGCAAATGCGCTGCTTTCCGACTTTCTGCATAAAACCATCGTTCTTACGCCGGACCAGTTGCGACTTGGGCTTCGTAAAAGCGATGCAGGGGATATTAAGACCGTAGAGGTCATGCCGGAATTTGATGCGTCTCCTCCACGTTGGATTGAGATGTTTGACCGTTTCTCTACGGTTCAGGATCGATATGAAATCCCTGATGGGCAGGGTCTAGCACACGTCCTGATTTCGCCTGAAGTGAAGACGGTATTGTCTGAGATTAAACGGATGCCAGGGCGGCGTGTATCTGGAGAGCGTGCTGAAGCGTTCGTTCGTAACCCTTTTGCATTGCTCGGCCCCGATGCGGTGACGGTCGTCAATGCTGCTGCTTTTGAGGCTGAGCGTGAGCGGGCTGAAATTACATTTCAGCGTTTCATGCCTAGTATTCAACGTGACCACAACGGCAAGCTGGTCAGTGCAGGGTTGCTGATCGAGGAGGCACGGCAGGGGGAGATTCATGGTGAAGAATATGTTTTTGAGTCGCCAGAAATGCTCGACAATTTCATCACAAAACTTTCTGACCGAATTTCACGTGAAGCGCAGTGCTGTATCTGGGATGGATATGAGCTCGAAATTCTGGGTGAAACTCCCGAACATCTAGCTCAGTTGCGTCAGATTCATGCTGAGTGGATTGCACCTACCATTACGTCGCTGACTGATATTTACGATCTCTCTCAATACTCCGAGCGCATTGAGGGTATTGGAGCAGAAAAACCGTATTACACCCCGTTCATTGCCCGCAAGCAGGACGACGCAGGCTGGTTCCCAGACAATGTTCTGTTCGGTTTTGCGTTTACCCCTCCTGACATGGACACCGTCACCATTCCGATGGATGCCAGCAGGGCTGCGGATTTTGCTGAACTGGTTCGGGATGCACGAGAAAAAGGACGCACCGAGGTAACCCTTCCCGATTGCCCGCACCCTATCCCTGTGGCCGAAGCAGAAAGGCTGATTAGCACTTTTGCAGCCGCGCAGAAAGACGTGACCGACGGCAAGTTCACGCCCCACCCCCCAGGTGAGGCCAAAAAGGTCGAGCGCAAGCATCTGGTGGTCAAGGCCAATATAGACTCAGTTGATTACACCGAACAGCGTGCCGACTTACTAGGGCTCTCTCAGGATGCGCAACCCAGACTGCCATCTTCGCTGCGAGCAGATATTCAGCTGATGGATCATCAACTTTATGGGGTTAGCTGGCTCCAGCACCTCTGGCGTTTGTCCCCCTCGCATTGCCGTGGGGCTTTGTTGGGAGACGATATGGGGCTGGGCAAAACGATCCAGTTGCTTTGCTTCATTGCCGCGTGTCTGGAAGATGACCCCAAACTCGATCCAGTGCTGGTCGTGGCTCCGGTTGCCCTGCTGGAGAACTGGAAGGAAGAAATCGACAAATTTTTTCTCCCTGGCTCGTTGCCGATTTTAACGCTCTATGGCGAAACACTGGCCGGGAAAAGATTGCCCAAGTCACAGCTTGATGAGCAGCTTGCCCAGCAGGGCATCACCAGGCTGCTCAAACGTGACTGGCTTGGCAGTGCCAAGGTGGTGCTGACGACTTATGAAACACTACGTGACCTGGAGTTTTCTCTGGCTGCGCAGCACTGGTCGCTGATGATTTGCGACGAGGCACAGAAGATCAAGAATCCGAATGCGATGGTGACACGTGCGGCCAAGAAGCAGAATGTTCGATTTCGCATTGCATGTACAGGGACTCCCGTCGAGAACACGTTGACTGACCTGTGGTGTCTGTTCGACTTCATTCAGCCAGGGCTGCTGGGTTCGCTAAGTGACTTCGGAAAGCGTTACAGGAAGCCTATTGAAGCGGAGTCAGAGGAGGAAAAAGAGCGGATCGAGGAACTACGCACGATCATCTTCCCTCAACTACTTCGGCGCGAAAAGAAGGATGTAGCGCGTGATCTTCCTGATAAAATTTTCGATAGCGCCTGTCGTCGCCTGCCAATCGGGCCACGACAACGATCACTCTATGGGCAAGCTATTTCTTCATTTCAAAATTCGCCTGTCACCGGAGGCACAGCCCATTTGGGTCTGCTTCAGTTCCTGCGGCGGCTTTGTTCAGACCCGCAGATCGAGGATCGTTTCCAGGCAGATCGCTCCTCCGTAGCTGAGATTATCGAACACTCACCAAAGATGGCATGGCTCATGAAGGGGCTGGCTGAGATTCAGCGCAAAGAGGAAAAGGCGATTGTCTTCTGTGAGTTTCGAGACTTGCAGCGCACCTTGCAGCGCTGTATCGCCAGCAACTTCAATGTTCATCCAGATATTATCAACGGCGACACTTCGGCAGCAGCCGATCACGCTGCGAGCCGTCAAAAGCGGATACGTGCATTCCAGGAAAAGCCTGGATTCGGCGTTATCGTCCTGTCTCCATTGGCGGTGGGTTTCGGTGTCAATATTCAGGCTGCGAACCATGTCATTCATTTCACGCGAACCTGGAACCCTGCAAAAGAAGACCAGGCTACCGACCGTGCCTATCGCATCGGGCAGAAACGGGATGTATTCGTCTACTATCCCGTGATCGTTGCCGAAGACTTTATGACCTTCGACGAAAAGCTGGACAAGCTATTGGACTGGAAGCGTGGTTTGTCTTCCGACATGCTCAACGGGGCTGGAGAACTCCGCATTTCTGATTTTCTTGATCTGTCGAGTGTGGATGGAGCGCCGGTGTTTTCGGCAGAGTGAAAAAAGTTGTTTGAGAAATAATTATAGTGGCTCACTTAGTGAGCCTGCGCTGGGTGAAAATAACCTAGCGAATTATCAATTTGATTAGCAGTAATCACTGTGAGTGCCAATGATGAACAAAATTATTATCGCCGCAACAGAACCTATCGTTTGTCCGAAATGCGATCACCATTTCACCCTGGATCAGGGAATCACCCGTCAAACGATTGAGCGGTATGAGACGGAGTTTGATGAAGAATTCGCCGCTCAGCGTAAGGCGCTTGAAGAAGGTCTAGCCAAGGAGGCCGAGCGCAAGGCTACCCGGCTCTTTGCGGAACAGATAGCCAAACTCCAGGAGCAATTGTCTGACTCGCGAAAATCCGAAAGAGAATCGAAAGAAAGTATCACCAAGGCACAGGTTGAGGCCAAGGAAAAAGCAGCTCAAGAATTCGAGCAAGAGAAAAAAGCGCTGGCTGATGAACTTGCGGATAAGGAAAGCAAGCTCAAACAGTTCAGGGAACAGGAACTGGATCTGCGTAAGCAGAAGAAAGTGCTGGAAGAGGCGCAAGATAATCTTCAGCTTGAGATACAACGTCAACTCGATGACGAGCGGAAGAAACTGGTAGAAGAGATTGGGCGCAAGGAAGGTAATCGTTTTGCTCTGATCGAGGCTGAATACAAGAAAAAAATTGAGGATGCCCAGAAATCAAACGAAGATTTGCGTCGAAAACTGGAACAAGGTTCCCAGCAGCTCCAGGGCGAGGTTTTGGAACTGGAACTGGAACACACCCTGATTGATGCGTTCCGTCATGACCGCATTGAAGAAGTGAAGAAGGGGGTGCGTGGCGCAGACGTATTGCAAACAGTTTGTACACCTGCAGGGCAAGTTTGTGGAAGAATTATCTGGGAGGCCAAGCGTGCCGAGAACTGGTCTGAAGGGTGGTTGCAGAAGCTCAAGGACGACCAGCAGGGCGCTGATGCGCGGATTGCCGTGCTAGTGACTACTGCCTTACCCAAGGGCTGTCAGGAGCCGTTTTTCCTGCGTGATGGTGTGTGGGTTGTCAGTCCTCACCTAATTCGTCCTGTCGCGGAAGCGCTGCGTACATTGTTGCTTGAGACGCATAAGGTGGCGATGATCAATACGGGTCGTGAAGAGAAAAAGGAGCTGCTCTATTCCTACCTGACCAGCGAAAATTTCGCTCGCAAGATTCGCACTGTAGTTGAATCTTTTGCATCCATGAAGAGCCAGCTTGATGCTGAGAAACGTGCGATGCAGAAGCAGTGGGGTACACGCGAAATGCAGATTAACCGTGTGACCGAGACGATGGCGAGTTTCGTTGGTGAATTGCAGGCGATCGCCCAAGACGGGTTGCCACAGTTGCAGAATATTAGTCAGTTCGAGTTGCCTGGCGCGGAATAACGATCAACGAGGTGAATGCAGGTGGGTTTGTTGAATTTAGAGGAGTGACGCATTGCTTCTTCTTGTCAAAATGTACGAACATGACATTCATGATTTGGCGAATGAGTGTAGAACTTGAGAGGTTGCGGTTGACAAGGTGAATCGAATGTTTATTACGGCTGGTCGGAGTTGCGCTGCATAATCGAGTCTAGGCGTTCCTGGATCGCTACCAGCGGATCACTAATATCAGCCTCGTTGAGTGAGATGTAGTGGCGATATAGCGTGTCAGACCGCTTTGCTGTGTGGTTCAAAATGCGCCGCATAATGGCTGCACTGAAACCTAATTTTTCGCCGGTAGTGGCGAGGAGTTTGCGTAGGTCGTGGAGCATGAACTTGGGCGCTCCAGCTCGTTCAGCCATATTCGATAGGTGGTCGGCAGCCACCCCTGCAAAGAGCAGATCATCAGCACCAAGATCAGTGCATCGCCTATCCAGTATGTCCCGCATCCTGGCCGTGATTGGTAGTGAATGAGGGCGCCCAGTCTTTGTTTCCGGTACTGCAATTACACCTCGCACTAAATCAACCTGGCTGCGAATCATTTCAGAGCATTCATTGCGTCTTAGGCCGGTATAGGCGATCAATAGCAGGCAATCGCGCTGTTTCTCAGGTATTGAATCCACGGCCTTTCTCCATTGTGGTAGGTCTGCCTCCTGTAGCTTTCGTGCTCGTGGTTTCGCTCTGTCTGGCATCAGTCCCGCCGCTGCAAGCCTATCGAATGGACTTTCGATGTCGAGTCTGTGAACCGCGTTCAGATACTTGATGAGAGCGCTGATTAATCCCCGTCCGACCTCTACTATGGCGGCACCTCTGGTCTGAGAGAAGGCGTGGCAGTGTTCAGCAAAAGCGGGTGTTTTGAGTAAAGTAACGCTACAGTCCTGCCATTCGTGAAAGTGCGTCCGAATGATCGAAAGATAACGCTTCAGGCTCGATGCTTTCAGCCCCTTTGTTTCTGTGTAGCGAACGACTGCCGCGCTGAGGGTGGGGAGCGTTGGCGGCAGTCGCTTCAATGGCATCTGCCCGTTGCGGCAATTCTTCAGAATGGGGAGGGCAAGAGCACGAGCTTCTTCAACCGAAATTAGCGGCCATCTGCCCAAAGTCATTCTGAGCTGTTTCCCGCCAACGCTCGTTGCAATAAGGAATGTGCGGTTGCGTCGCCCTATTTTGATACAAAGTCCACACAAAACCCGATCCCTGATGATTAATCCATCCTTCGGGGATAGCTTTTGGAGTAAGGCTTCTGAGAGAGTTATAATGCTCATTTTCCGATACAAAACCAGTACAAAATTTAGTGAACACCCCTTGGTTTTTGCGGTTTTGTCGTCCAGTCGGTCAATGTCATTAACGCAACCCATCGCGGGTCAGGCACTTCGACGATGCCGACGTTGGGCTCGATGGTGCTTTGATAATTAAAGGATTTTCATGAGTCTGCAATGCGGTATCGTCGGTTTGCCCAACGTCGGCAAGTCCACCCTGTTCAACGCCATCACCAGCGCCGGAATTGCAGCGGAGAACTATCCCTTCTGCACTATCGAGCCCAACGTCGGCATCGTCGAAGTGCCCGACCCACGCATCGATGCGCTGGCGGCCATCGTCAAGCCGCAGAAGGTGCAGCATGCGATCATGGAGTTCGTCGATATCGCCGGCCTGGTAGCCGGAGCGAGCAAGGGCGAAGGTCTGGGCAACAAGTTCCTCGCCAACATTCGCGAGACCGATGCCATTGCCCATGTGGTGCGCTGCTTCGAGAACGTCGACGTGATACACGTGGCGGGCAAGATCGACCCGATCTCCGATATCGAGGTAATTAACACCGAACTCGCCCTGGCTGATCTGGAAACCGTCGAAAAGGCAGTGCTGCGCACCAATAAACTGGCCAAGTCTGGCGACAAGGACGCGGTGCGCATGATGGCGCTGCTGGAAAAAGTGCGCGCCACGCTGGACCAGGGCCAACCCGCCCGCAACCTGAATTCGGACAAGGAAGAGGCTGCCCTGCTCAAGCCGCTATGCCTGATGACCATGAAGCCTACCATGTACATCGCTAACGTCGATGAGGCTGGCTTTACCAACAACCCCCATCTCGACAAGGTGGCGGAGCTGGCCGCGCGCGAAGGCTCGCCGGTGGTGGCGATCTGCGCCGCCATCGAGGGAGAGATCGCCGACCTCGACGAGGCCGACAAGAAGGAATTTCTTGCCGACATGGGCCTCGAAGAGCCCGGCCTGAACCGCGTTATCCGCGCCGCCTACAAGCTGCTCGGCCTGCAGACCTACTTCACTGCCGGCGTCAAGGAAGTGCGCGCCTGGACTATCCACATCGGCGACACCGCACCCCAGGCTGCGGGCGTGATCCACACTGACTTTGAACGTGGCTTCATCCGCGCACAGACGATTGCCTATGAGGACTTCGTCGCCTGCAACGGCGAACATGGCGCCAAGGAAGCCGGCAAGATGCGTTCGGAAGGCAAGGAATATGTGGTCCATGACGGAGACGTCATGAATTTCCTGTTTAACGTCTGACCGGTTCTGACCAGGGTTTTACATCCTGACGGATGGGATGCATAAGTGCTTCCCCTTGATTTGTCTATAATCAGAATATGTATTGGGGTTTGTCGTTCCACCCACCAGGGGAGTTTGTTGCGACAACCAGCGTCAAAAAGTTGTTCAAAATAATTCCGCAAGCATATGTTTCCCGGCGTAGCGCATCCAGCGCAGCGCTGGGAGCGCGGACCCGGGTAAGGAGTGAAACCATGAAATACTTTCGACTCGACCGCATCGACACAAAGCTGGATGCAGTGGTAAATAAGGGAATAGCGGCAGCGCTGCTGGGCAATATTCCCGAGGGCATCAAGATTATGAGAGATGAAGGCGTCCCGCCGGATGTGATAACGCGGGTAATCTTTAGTCCGCAACAACGCCGCGACACAGACTGGAAGCACTAGCCAGAATTTCTTGCCAGCTCTGTCTCGCTGAGCGGCTTTGTTTTTTATAGACCTGCCCCTGTTTGCTCTTTGCGCTTCGGCGCATTAACAACCCGCTCCTTGTTATTCGCAGGCTACCTTCGGGTCTGGAAATTGCAGCCCACTACAGCTTACTCCGTGCATAGTGTGCCGGGCATGGTCAGGGTGGATATATAGGCCACCACCGCATCCAGATCGCTGTCGCTGTACTTTTTCAAGATTTTCACCATGTCTGGATTGGCGTTGCGGCGCTTGCCATGACGAATTTCTGTGACCTGCCGCAGCATGTACTTGTAGTGCTGGCCGGCCAGAACAGGGTAGAACTTCGCCTTGTCACCCTCGCCGTTGGCGCCGTGGCAGGAGGTACACTCTTTCTTGTACAATTTTTTTCCATTCCTCAGGATGGCAGGATCGTTCGATCCCATGCCATTCCCTGGCGGAATGCACAGGGTCTGAATGTAGGCGGACACGTCAGCCAATTCCTGGGCATCGCTCAGGGTCAGAGTGAACGGGTACATGGCCGGGTTGTCGCGCAAGCCTTCGCGGATGTCGGAAATCTGCTTGATGATCACGCTGGCATGCTGGCCGGCCAACTGTGGGTAGCTGCCGTCAGGAAGCCCTGCGCCGCTAGACAGGTGACAAGTGCCACAGATTAAATAGGAGTCCTCGCCAGTCGTTACATCACCCTTGAGCTTCAGGGCCTCGATTTTCTCGCCTTCCTGAGCGTTCCAGACATTGTTTTTTTTCTGGATGACGTCTTTATGCGTTGCCTGAGGATCGGCAAAAGCCATCGTGGCACCTAATGCCAAGGACAGCGCGATTAACAAAGAATATTTCAACTCAATTCCTTTTGATTTCTACAACACGATTCAACCTGAGAGCAAGATGGTTTCGAAGGCCAGGTATATTTGCGCAACATGGCGCTGCCTGAAGTCGAAAGCGTCCGGAGTGAACAATTCTGCGGAACAGATGAAGCCTGGCGACCAGCATGGCTGGGTGTCCGGTTTTCAGGTAACCCTATCCAGCTATTTCTGGGCGCAGCCGCCCAAGTCATTGCCCTTGGGGGGTTACTGCCGCAACAGGCCGTTGGTGTCTCGCCTTGCCCCGCGTGGTGATCCCTGAGATATCAATTATAGGCGCAATCCCATGCACCAGCGATAGTGGTGCATGGGGACGCGCCTTGGAGAATGATTGCTTTGAAACGTAATTCGAATTCCAATCCTTATCGGCCGGCCTCAGCTGGCGTGTACAAAGCGGGGAATCGCTTGCGCAATTGCTCCAGCTTGGGCTTGTCGTGGATCACGATGTAGGGTTGGGTTGGATGCAATGCCAGATAGTTCTGGTGATAGGCCTCGGCGGGATAGAACTGCTGCAATGGCACGACTTGGGTGACGATGGGCCTGGAAAAAGTGCGCGCAGCGGTGAGTTGCTGAATGGTGCTTTGCGCTATTTTCTGTTGCTCGTCGCTAGTGAAAAAAATCGCCGAGCGGTATTGGCTGCCGGTATCCGGGCCTTGGCGGTTAAGCTCGGTGGGGTTGTGCGCCACGCTGAAAAATACTTGCAGCAGTTGCTGATAGGAAACCTGCTCCGGGTTGAACCGGACGCGCACCGCTTCGGCATGCCCGGTGTCGCCGTCGCTGACTTGTGCGTAATGTGCAGTCGCTTCACTGCCGCCGGCATAGCCGGACACCACTTCCGACACGCCCTTGACGTGCTTGAACACCGCATCCACGCCCCAGAAACAACCGCCGGCAAATACCGCCGTTTGTTCGGCGGGTGCGGCTGTGGCGTTGGGTAGCGCGGTCAGGCTGAGCATGAGGCACAGGCTGCCGAGTAAATAGCGGCGGAAACGTTTGATGGTAGTCATGATGTCACTCCTTGATAGCGGGTAATCGATTAAATTAAACCGGCGAGATAACCCCCCTTTAACAAAGGGGGGGCAGGGGGGATTTAGCCGTGGCGACAAGTTCCGGCTCTGCCAAATCCCCCTCAATCCCCCTTTTGAAAAGGGGGAAGTGGTTTGTCTGTATTGCATCCATGCGATTCCCCTTGACCGACTACTAGCCGAAGGTAAAGGCATAAGCCTCCAGCCCTGGAGAGTCTGACTGAATTTCCAGTACACCTTTCTTCGGTATTTTCTGGTCGATCAGTTCGTAGAGCGTGTTGCGTTCGACCGTCACCACGCCGCCGGGGGCCTCCTTGCCGGCGTTGAGGCCGACGGCCTCGCCATTCAGCCGGATAGAAACTTTGATCGGCTTGCCGGTGGATGTGCCCAGCACCAGGAACACTTTGCGCGCATTGAAGTCGAGACGCAGCGCCGCGCCATTTTCGAGCGCAGTGATATTTTCAGCCCCCACTTTCCATTTCCCGTTCAGCGCCCAACCGTCTTCGGCAAGGGGGTCCGGAAAGCGGTAAGCCTGTGCCTTGTCATGCATGGCAGGCGCATCTCCATCGTAGCTATTCGCCCGGCCATAGCCGAGATAGGTTTCCGCTGTCTGCTCGGGGTTGACGGCGGGTGCCGATGCCTTGACGGTTGCGCCGCCGTTTTTCAGCCCCAGCAGATAGCGGATGTTGTTTTCCGTGACATCGTATTTGCCCTCGCCGAAATGCGTGTAGACCACCTTGCCATCCCGGTCGATAAGGTAATGCGCAGGCCAGTAACGGTTTTTGAAGTTCAGCCAGGTGGAGAGACGGTTATCCTGCGCCACCGGGTAGCGGATGCCGTGCTGCGCAATCGCGGCCTTGACGTTATCGAGCTTCTTCTCGAATTCGAATTCCGGTGAGTGCACGCCGACGATCACCAGCCCATGGTCGCGATATTTGCTGTCCCAGTCGGTAATGTAGGGCAGCGTGCGCACGCAGTTGATGCAGGAATAGGTCCAGAAATCAATCAGCACGACTTTGCCTTTCAGGCTCTGCATGGTGAGCGGGTTGGCGTTGACCCAGGCCTCGATCTCCTTGAATTCCGGCGCAGCGTAGGGCGTGCTCAGGCCATCCTGCAGCACCAGCTCACCGGCAGGCAGTTGGGCTTTCGTGCTCTGGGTCGTCAGCAGGGATTCCACATCCACACCGGAGGCAATATAGGCCACGGACAGCAGGATCAGTACGCCAAACCCCCGGCGCACCGCTTCGGCATGGCGGGTGAGAAAGCCCAGTTTATTCATCATTTTTCTCCCGGTCATGGCAATGATGAACATCGGCACGCCAGCGCCGAGTGCGAATGAAACGATGATCAGGTTGCCGGCGAGGGCGGTCTCCTGGCGGATCACCTGCACCAGCACGGCAGCCAGGATCGGCCCCGCGCAGGGTGTCCACACCAGCCCGATCAGCGCGCCGATCAGGATGCCGCTGAGCAGGCCATCGCCGCCGCGAGATGCTAGATCATTGCCGAAGTTGGCCGCGCCTTGCGTCATCGAACTGAATTTTTCCGACAGCTTGGACGACAGCAGCACCAGGCCGAACAAGGCGAGCAGCACCAGGGAAACGTTCTTGATGATGTCGAGATCGACGCCCAGCGCCAGCACGATCTGGCGCGAAGCCAGCGCAAACAGGCTGAACGCCAGCACGAAACCGATGATGATGCCGTAAGGCCTGCGCTTGCCGCCTTCGACCGAGGCCGCCAGAACCAGCGGCAAAACCGGCAGAATGCAAGGCGAGGCGATCAGCGCCAGGCCTTCAAGAAATGCTAATCCCAGATCAATGATCATGTGTTTATCCTGAAATTTGGTTGATCCTTAAACGGCTTTTTACCGCAAAGGACGCAAAGGTTCGCAAGGGAGGGCAATGAATTATTTTCATCAAAGCGGCTTCGGTTATTCAAGTTTTTGAACTCCTTCGCGTACCCTTGCGTCCTTTGCGGTGAATGGTTTTTTAAGCACTGTCCGCGATAAATTTCAAAGCCACGCCGTTATTGCAGTACCTCAGCCCGGTGGGCTTTGGCCCGTCCTTGAATATATGGCCGTGGTGGCCGCCGCAGCGCGCGCAGTGATATTCGGTGCGCGGCAGCACCAGCTTGTAGTCGGTGGTGGTTTCTACATGGCCGGGCAGCACATCGAAAAAACTCGGCCAGCCGGTGCCGCTGTCGTATTTGAATTTAGAAGGGAAGAGCGGCAGATCGCAGGCCACGCAGGCAAACATGCCGCCGCGTTTTTCCTTGTTGAGCGGGCTGGTAAACGGCGCCTCGGTGCCTTCCTGGCGTAGCACATCGTATTGCGCCGGCGTCAGCAGCTTTTTCCATTCGGCATCGGTCTTGCTGAGCTTTGCGGTACGCTCCGCCGCCATCGCCGTGCCAGACATGAAAATCTGCGGCAAGGCTAGTAATCCTGCCCCGCCGGTCGCCAGTCTGATAAACATCCGTCTGTCCATGATCTTCCACCTCATCGTAGTGAGTGTTGATAAAGCGATGGCAAGCCATCTTTGCTGAGGTATTCGGAGCGTAGCGGGAAAAGGTTACATCTTCAATGCGGCATATTGGAATGTATGGCGGAGGTTGGTTTATGTGGGCCAGAACGATATAGGGAAACCCCTATAGGAAAGTAGGTTTTTTGCGGGTAATGTATCCGTAGCGCCCGTATTACTTGGACGGGGATAATATAAAAAGGGTCTTAGGAAGTTAAAGCGGATTCGATCTCAATAATTTGAGTAGTTCAAGGTAAAGATTATCACGGCGATGATTAAAGCGATATTCAGTTTCTTTCAGGTGCAA
>JAHJJI010000035.1 GCA_018823025.1 Gammaproteobacteria bacterium
CACCCAGTCGATGCAGATCGAAAACCACAGCTGCGTACGCTGCATGCACTGCATCAACGTCATGACCGGCGCTCTGGCTCCGGGCAAGGACAAGGGCGTGACCGTCCTGATGGGCGGCAAGAGCGTGCTGAAGATCGGTACCACCATGGGGACCGTAATCGTGCCGTTCATGAAGCTGGAATCCGATGAGGACTTCGAACAGTTGGTCGAACTCGCTCAGAACACCATCGACTTCTTCGCCGAAAACGCGCTGGAGCACGAGCGTACCGGCGAAATGATCGACCGTATCGGCCTGGTCAACTTCCTGGAAGGTATCGGTCGCGATATCGACGCGAACATGATTCTTGAGCCGCGTGCCAATCCTTATGTGCGGACTGACGGCTGGGACGAGGAAGTCGAGAAGGCCAACCAGCGCAAGGCTGGCGCAGCCTGATGTACTGACGTCATCCAGCAGCTTGCCAAGCTGCTAGTAAGCGTTACTTGTAACCCGCATGCTGGAAAGCATGCGGGTTTTTCTTTTCCTAAAGAAGCGCCGATGAAATGACCAATCGTTATTCAGGCGAAGGCCGGAATATAGAAAATTCAATAGAACACCGACTTTCGACGGTGCGACAAATAAATCAGCGTTTCCCTAAGCTTCCGGAATGGCTCCGCTTGCTTCCAGTGTCAGGAGACTTTCTGCCTCCTGCTGGAGGAGAGTGAGCTTGTCAGCCACATCCGGGGCACGATTACGGCACGCCACTTCCAGGCGCAAAGCGGCAATTTCAAGCGCGGAAATACCGCAGTAAAGCGCGCCGCCACGCAGGCGGTGAGCCAGTTCCTCTACTTTTTCAAGGTCCGCAGCCGAATAGGCTGTCTCAAAGGAATCCAGGCAGGATGGCAATTCTGCAAGCTGCATCCTCAATGAAGCCAGCCAGTCTTGTCTACAACCGCCTGCCCGTTCCATGCCAAGTTCGGCATCGATAATCGGCAGATCGGAGTGAGGTGAATCGGGGAAATATTCCTCAACAGCCCACTCCTCTTTCTTTCCGGCGTCCTGAATATAAAGAGGCGTGAGCGGACACCATTTCTCTATGGTCTTGCGCAGAGCTTCCTCAGTCAGGGGTTTTTCCAGGTAGTCATCCATCCCGGCAGCCAGGTAGCGCTCCCTGTCCCCGCTCAGCGCATTGGCGGTCAGCGCAACGACTGGAGCCCGCTTCCCTCCTTCCTGCAACATCCGGATGCGTCTCGTCGCCTCGATCCCATCCATTGTCGGCATGTGCACATCCATCAGGATCAGATCGTAGTGCTGCCTGCCACAAGCCGCCATGGCAGCAACGCCATCCGCTGCCTCGTCCACGGCAATACCCCACTGACGTAACAAAATCAAATTCAACTTGCGGTTGATTTCGTTGTCATCCACCACCAGAATCCGTAACTGGTCGGGCAGGGGATTTTCCTCCTTCCCCGGCAAGGGGAAGTGGGTTGAGACACTTTGGCTTTCAACAGGTCGTGAAGGATGTAAAGCCGTGGCCCCGCCCGCCTCCTTGAGGCACAGCGAAATCGTGAATCGTGATCCTTTGCCTGACTCGCTTTCAACCGCGATGGTGCCATTCATCATTTCGACCAGGCGCTGGGTAATTGCCAGCCCCAGCCCGGTGCCTCCGTAGCGGCGGGTAATCGAGGCATCCCCCTGGCTGAACGGCTGGAACAACTGCCCCAGCTGCTCATCGGTTATGCCTATGCCCGTGTCAGCCACACTGATTTCGACTTGTGTGGAACCGTTGCCTCCATCCAGATGCTTCGCCGTGACGGTGATGGTGCCGGCATGGGTAAACTTGATGGCATTGCCGAGGAGATTGGCCAGGATCTGGCGGATGCGGGACGGATCGCCGATCAGGTTGGCGGGCATATCTCGATCGATCTCCAGGATCAGGCGCAATCCCTTGCTCTGTGCGCTGGGTGAATAGAAGAGGATGCATTGCTCGATCAAGTAACCCAGGTCGAATGCCAGACATTCAATCGACAGTTTGCCCGCCTCGATCTTGGACAAGTCCAGGATATCGTTGATAATCGCCAGCAAACTTCGGGATGAAGTTTCGCAAATATTGAGATACTCCTGCTGAACATCGTCAATGCGGGTCTTACCCATCAAGCCGAGAAATCCGATCAGGCCATTCAGGGGCGTGCGGATTTCATGGCTGATGTGGGCAAGAAACTGGCTTTTGGCCTGATTGGCCAATTCCGCGCTGGCCTTCGCTTGCTCAGCCTCATCCTTGAGCCTTGCCAGATCTCGCGTCCGCTCTTCGATGCGTTCCTGCATGTCAGAGTAGGCCGATTGCAATTCCCCTGCCATTTCGTTGAAACCTTGCTCCAGTTTCGCCAGTTCACCCCCGGAATCCACCGCGACGCGAGCATCAAGCTTGCCGTGGGACATGCGCACGACCGCATCGAGCAGGCGCGACAGCGGATGGGTGACATCGCGGCTCAGGCGTAGCGCCAGCAACAACGCCCCGAAAAAGCCGAGTAAACCGATGGCTATGCTGATCAGAATGAAATGATTTTTGCGCTGCTGGGTGGCAACCGTGGACAGCTCAACGTAAACCCGCCCGAGTACTTTCCTTTTCTCGGCGCGAGGCGGTTTCGCACTGTCAAACAAGCCATATTCGTCGATATCGCTTTCATTCTGGTAAATCTGCGCTGCAAAAACCAGGGAGTCCTTTCCGGTCGATTCGAGTTGGCTGACGCCGGCAAGCCCTGCCGATTTATAATCAAAATGGCTGGGGCGGCCACTCACTGCGAGGATATTGTCATGGTCATCGGTAATGATGATGGCGTTGACGCCTTCTTCCTTCAGGACCGCCTGAGAGAGCGCCTGAAGAATTTCGCGGTTGCCTGAAAACGCACCGTATTCGCTGGCCGGCGCAAGCTGACGGGCAATCAACATGCCGCGCGACTTCAGGGCGCCATCCATTTCGGTAATACCGCCAATCACCACCAGTATGCTCAGCAGAGCGGAAATAACGACCACCGGGAACATCGCCAGGAACAGAACCCTGTATTTAATGCCCCAGTTTTTCATGGCTCGCCCTCTGAAGTGCGCTTCAGCTTGTTGTTCAGGCTTGCTTCATCATCGATACTGATCCCGAGCGAACGGGCAACCTGAGTATTGACGCCGACCGAGAAATAGCGGGGTGGCTGGGGCAATGGCAAACGCTGGTCTGCCGCCAGGCGCTGGATTATTTCCGCTGCCTGCTGGCCGATTTGCTCGGGCACGCTGAACACCGCCGCAATCGCGCCCGCCTTGACGTAGGAAGGTGAAAACCCGATCAGCGGCACTTGATGGCGGTAGGTGGTCAGAAGAATGCTCTGGACGGTATTGCGGTTGTAGATCAGCGGATCGGGCACCGCCAGCAGCACATCACATTCACCCAGCAACCGCTTCAATGACGGCAACAGGTCGGCTTCGCCATCCACCGTCTCGATGATCGCGACAAAACCGGCAACCTTGGCCGCCGCACTCAGCGCCGTGGCAAGTTCAGGGGAATTTGGGGCCAGCAGGACACCGACTTTCGTCCGGCCGGGAAGCGCCTGGCGAATCAGGGCAAACTGGCGTGCCCACGGCTGATCCAGGGTGATCGCGGAGAAATTACGCGGATCGCCCAGGCGCCCGTTCTGCCGGGCAGTTTTCTCGAACGCTGCGCGCGGCACCAGCACGCTGAGCATGGGTTGAGGTAGCTTTTTTTTCGCCAGTTCATCCATTGCCTCAGTACCGACCGCCAGCAGCAGCTGTCCGGGTTCAGCACGGAGGGAGTCGCCTTCCTTCAACGCTATCATTTTGACCGGCAGCCTGGCTGTGCCGCCATTCTGGGAAAGGACCGCGCGCAGTTTGTCCGCCACCTGGGCGTAGGCGCCGCCTTCCTCGCTGAGCACCACGGTCACCCCATCCAGCGCTGCCGCCGTGAGCGGCAGGCAGAGCATGGCCAGGGTAAGGCATAGAGCGAAAAGGAAGCGCCAGTAGTGCATCAGGCTGTCAAAGGTCCAACTTCAGGCTGAGCCAAGCAGTGCGGCCCTTGCCTTGATAGTGGTGATTTACGTACAGATACCGGTCCCGGTTCATGATTTGGTCAAGCCAGCAGATTTCGTAATGAACAATCAAAGTACCAGAAACCCTCTCCTATTCGTATAGGGGATTCCCTCATACTATGGAGGCATCCATAAGAATCAGAGATCAAACTTCAGATTAAGCCAGGCGCTGCGGCCAGGTGGCTCGTTGTCGAAGCGGAATTCGAAGTGATGGTCGTCGGTCAGGTTCTGCACCACCAAGGCTAGCTCACCCCGGGTTGTTCCTGCCTGGAAGGCATAAGCCACGCGAGCATCGAAGCGCTGGTAGCTGTCGACATAATAGCGTTTGTTACCATCGGGCCCGCGGTCTGTTTCCGGGAAATGTACTTTGCCCATCTGGTACCCCATCAGGCTGCCGCTCCAGCGATGGTCGAAGCGGTGGGTGAGCATCATGCTCTGGACGGTGGTGGGTACAGCATCAGTGTAGGGCATCTGGGCCTGGTTAAGACTGGAGACCAGGCTGTGAGAAAAACCATAAACCAGCCTGGTGCGGGGCCCGACATTCCATTGCAACTGGGTCTCGAAGCCCTTGAGCGTAGCATTGCCGGGGTTGAGGTAACCCTGACTTACCGACGTTCCGTTTTCGACGATCAGATCGCTGAATTCATCCCTGAAAACCCGGAAGTCCACGTTCAAATCGGAGAATTTGCCCAGATAACCGATTTCGGTCGAATCCACCCGCTCCGGCCGCAGTTTTTGTTTGACCTTACCCAAGGCCAGGTAGGGGTCGGCGAGGACTTTCTCATAATTGGTCGGGGTGCGCGTGGCTTTGGAATTGCTGACACGCAGAGTATGCCCGGGCAGGAAATGCCAGTTGGCCGCGACACGAGGTCTGATATCCGTTCCGGTAAAGCTGTTTTCCTCCAGCATCGCCCCCAGGTTGAATACCAGATCGGGATGCGCGCGCCACTCCAGGTTGCCGAACAGTCGGCCCAGGTGAAATGGCTTCTTGGCAATACTATTTCCAAAATATGACGGCGCATAAACATTGTCATAGCGCATACTGCCGCCCCACACCATGCGCGTGCTCTTGTTGAGCGAGAAGGTGTGCTGGACTTCCAGATCATGGCGTTGCGCAATCACATCCATGTTGTAGCTAATCCCTTTATTGGTATCGGTCCCATAGCTGCTCTCGTAACCATGGTAGTACTGCACCGACAGTTCCCCGCCATCCTCCAGGGCACGCCGCCAGCGCAACTGTTCGAAATGATTGTCGGCGCGCTTCCAGAATGGGGTACTTTTTTCAGGATTCCCGGCCTCCCCTTCCTGCCGATCACCGCCGTTGTAGCCAAACTGAAATTCCAGTTCGTCCGTCGTATTGATCCGATAATCGACTCGCAGGGTGAACAGCTGAACTTTTCTGTCGTCGTACTTGTTCTTGTCATACCCATCAGAGGGTTTAGTAGACAGGGAATTCACAATAATGGAATCCTCGCCCTTGTCGTTGCGCACGCCCGCCGTGATGCGGTAGGTCAGGTCGCCAGAGTCATTGCGTCCGCCGTAACGCGCCACGACTTCCTCACGGTTGCGACCGGTAGTGAGAGAAACGAACTTGCCCTGAGTTTCCGAAGGATGGAGTGTAATAATGTTGATCACCCCCATGAAGGAGTTGGCGCCATAACTGGCTGCATTCGGACCGCGGATCACCTCGATGCGATCGATGTCGTCGAGGGCAACAGGAATGTCGCCCCACAGCACCCCGCCGAACAGGGGGGAATACACCGAACGGCCGTCCACCAGCACCTGCATGGAACGCGCATAGGGATCGGACAATCCATGGTAGGCCACGGTGTTGTCCATGGTATAGGCGCTGGTGGAATGGTAAGACACAACCATGCCCGGCACCAGCCGGAACACCTCCGCCAGATCCCAGACGCCGGATTCCTTGATCAACTGCCGGTCGATCACCGTCACTGCCGCGGGCGCTTCATCCACCCGCTGAGAAAGGCGCGAGACGCTGAGCACGACAGGCATCTCGTCCAGATAGGCGTCTTCCGAAAGCACACGGTTTTCAGCCGCTGATGCCATGCCGACAGAGAGCAACAGGGCGCCCCCCAGCAAGCCGCACCCGGAGCTGAAGCGAAAAACAATAGTGGAATTGCGCACGTAACCCTCCCAGGCCACAGTTTTTATTGTTTAATTGACCAGCTAATTTTTTGAAAGTACTGACAAATTACCAGAAAAACCTCACATCTGCCTAGGGTTTTCCCTTATCTGGATGCGAACCGAAAAGTCGTAAATCCGGGCCTTGAGTTCGCTAATCGAGCCAGCGCACCAGATAGAACAGCCGGAAGCCCTCGGACGAACGCGAGGGGCCGAACACCACGGCGGGCACGAGCCGCTTGGCAGGATCGGCGCCGGTTCGCGCCTCCTCCTCGGACGCTTTCACCTCCACGCAGTTTTCCGGAAAACGCTTGCGATTGGGGGTCGGCGCATAAACCAGCGCGTAGCATTCGTGGGCAAGGTCGGTATCGGGGTCGATCAGGGAGGATTTCATGGTCGTTGGGTCCAGGGGGTTGTTCCGCCCGTAGCATATCAGGAAGATTCATTTTACTACGGTCGCGCGCTTCCCGCCGCACCGCTGGCGTGACTGTATACTTAGGAAAGTTCGTACACCCCACTATAGCGCGGAGGAATCATGACAGACATCGATGCGACATTCGGCAACCCACGGCCTGCAGACTCGCTCGTAACCCTCACCCATGTGATTTACGCCTTGCACGCATTCACCGTGGTCACCGGCATCATCAGCTCGGCCTTCATCCTGACCGCGTTCCTCACCGGCTGGCCGTCGATCCTCGCGGTGATTCTCAACTACCTGAAGCGGGACGAGGCGCGCGGCACCTATCTCGAATCCCACTTCCGCTGGCAGATCCGCACTTTCTGGTTTGCGCTGCTGTGGGTGGCCATCGCCTGGCTGTTGATTATCACCCTGTTCGGCATTCCCTTCGGGATAGCGGTCTTCATCATCGCCGGTCTGTGGGTGCTGTACCGCATCGTGCGGGGCTGGCTGCACCTGATGGACCGACAGGCGATGCCATCCCAGGAGTGACCCATGTGCATCGTGATTGCACTGGGCGGAAAGGCCGGCACGGTGACCGCAATGGATGCGGCATAGGCGCCGAGAAAGTTCGTGGCCAGGCTTGCCGGATCAGCGGTCGCCTTCCCTGGTTTTTTGCATGTACTGCTTCAGGCGGTCAATGGCGCCGGAGACGCCGGCTTTTAGTTCTTCCCATTTTTCACTGGTGTCGGACTTCAGGTCGGCAAGCTTTTGCTCCGCTGCCTTCAGTTCCGGCTCCAGGTTCTGGATCTGCCGGTCAAGCTCGGCTTTCGCCTCCCCGCTAAGCTTCTTCGCCTTCTTTTTGAGTTCCGCCATTTTCAGGTTGAGTTCCGCCATTTCCTTCTGCGCCTTGACGACGAACTCGTCGCGCTCCTGCCTGGCCTTGGCTGCCATGGCATCGATGGCCTCCCCGGTCTCTTTCCGTACATCGGCGGAGTCCGTCCTGGGCGGTGCGCCTTCTTCCCTGTTTTCGGCTGCGGACACGGTTAATGCCAAGCCCAACAACATGGGCAACAGAATGCGTTTCATCATGGATTCCTTTCGCTGGTCGGCCCTGCATGGGCTCGATGATCACCCCGCAACGGCAACATTTCCGTGCAGCGCAATACTTCCGGATTTTTCTGTATAGCGGAAGCAGCGCTGGCGTTCAAGTTGAAGCCGGACAGTTATTCCGTCTCAGGCTCCGCCTGCTGCGTGGAATTGACCGCCCCATCGCCGTTTTGCTCCGCTCCGGGCACCGGTTTTTTCGCCTTGCCTTTCTTCTCGGCCGCCATCCGCAGTTGCTCAGGAAGGGGCTTGGCCGTATCGGTGAGCGGCTTCAGCGTGGGTAGCAAGTGCTTCAGGACTTGCGCCGAGAGCGACGAAGTGAACTCATAGTCGTTGGCGTCTGCGCCTGGCACGAATGCGGTTAGCGTGCCGAAGAAGCGATCCCCGATGAAGAACACGAACGTGGCGGAGCGGTTCACCGCGCGAGATTCCTTGATCACGCCCGCCGCTGAGAAAGTGACGTAGCGATGGTCGCCGGTACCGGTCTTGCCCCCCAGCGAAATCTGCGTGCCGTCCTCTCTCACGATGGCGTGGGCAAGACGCGAAGCCGTTCCCCCCTCCACCACGTCGATCAGCACGCTGCGTACCGTAGTCGCCAGTTCAGGTGAAAACAGACGCTCGTTTTTGACGGGGGCGCGCTCGACGACGGTTTCATAGGGTGTATCCGCACCGAAGCGCATGCCTTCAATCATCACTGGCGGAGCCCGGACCCCATCGTTAAGTATGATGCCCATCAGTTCGGCGAGCGCAGCGGGTCTATCCCCTGAACTGCCGATAGAGGTGGCCAGCGAGGGAACCAGCGAGTCGAACGGGTAGCCGAGCCGCTTCCAGCGACGATGGATTTCCAGGAAGGCCTCCACTTCGATCAGGCTGCGGATGCGGATATCCTGCGCGTTCCTGTGCACGGTCCTGAGCAGCCAGTCATAGACGTCAATACGTTCGGCGCTGCTGGCCGCGATCATATCCTTGTACTGTGCGCCGGGATGAGTGCTCAGGTAGCGCACCAGCCACAACTCCAGCGGATGGACGTTCGCAAGATAGCCCTGGTCAGCCAGCGAGTATTTTCCCGGGCCGTAGCTCTCATACATGGCACGCAAGGCACGCCCGTCAGAACCTTTGAATCCGGGCAGGCGAGACTCCATGGATTTGGCGAACTGCTCCAGGGTCGCCTGCGGATCAAGATAGCGGTAAGCGGCCGCTAGCCTGCGCGGAGTGGCCCGAATGCCGGAAAAGAAAATATCCTCGATCTCCGCTGCCGATTTGCCTTTGTATTTATGGTAGAAGCGGATAAGGAACTCCTTGCTTTCCTTGTCCGCGAAACGTTTGAGGTATTCCTGGCGCTGCGGGTCGTCCATGTCCTTGAGGATATTCGCCCCCGGTGTCTGGTACATGGTGTAGCGCACAACATCCCGCATCAGGCGGATATAAACCAGGTTGACGGAAAAGCGGGTGGCTTCGCGCACGCTGATAACCTTGCTGTCGTCCTCGCGCTTGAAGTTGTGGAAGACATGTACACCACCGCCGGTAAAGAACCGCTCTTGCGGGTTAGCGGAATACTTGCGCTCCATGGCGGCATCGAGCATGGCCGAGAGGCTTTTGTCCCCGCCTTGCAGCAGAGTGTCGATTGCCCAGCGGGTGAGGTTGTCACCAGATTCCACCTTGACTTGCCGCAGCTCTTTCGGCGGCAAAGACGCATATTGTCCGTGCAAACTTTCGATGATTTCCAGGTAAGTCACCAGCGTTCTCAGCTTGGCGGTGGAACCCAGGTCGAGCTTGGCGCCCTGGTTGATGTCGAACGGCTGGTCGAAATTGTCGGCCTGAACCCGAAGTTTGGCGCCCTGCGGCGTCAACTCATGGAGCGTAAAACTGTAAATAATCTTGCCCGGATCGGCTTTGCCCAGCATCCGGCTGCCGTAGAGCCCGGCAACGCTCGCAGCCTCCGGCTTCCTGAGACCGCGCAGGATATCCGTGACCTTCTGCTGCCGTTCCCCGTCGAGCGTGCTTTGCACGGAAAGGTCCAGGCGGTCCAGTTCATACAGGCGGGGCAACCCCAGGAGGGAAGCCAGTTTTACACGCACCGCACTGGCCGCCTTGCGGGGCAGGGAATCCCCGGTTTCTTCCGGCACTGCAGCGGTAAGAAACTGGAGCTTCACCTTCAGGGCGGCATCCCTGACCGCAGGCGAAATCACGCCAGCCTGCGCCAGCACCCTCAGATGGCTGTTGGTCAACTCCTCAAGGGACTTGTGCTCTTTCAGCAGGTAAGCCGATGGCCGACGCTGGGCGATCATCAGGCTCAACACATGTTTGTAGACCCTTGCGAATTCGCCCAGGTCGGCCCCGCTCGCCGGTATCGACTGCAATGTCCGATTGACGTGATTAAAGTTCCACCCATACCAGGCCCACATCCCGTCACCGATGCCGTTCACTTCCCCGAACCCGGAAACCGCGGCGAGCGGAACCGTGTTGAGGTAGTTCAACACGATGCGCCGACGTGCAGGCAGCGTGTTCTCCCCGTCCAGATAGGCACGCACGGAAGCGGATGCGATCTGCTGCAGCTTGTCGCCGGCAGTGAGGGTCAGGCCATTGGGAGAGTGCCGGTACTTCTCGATTTGCGTGGCCAGCGTGCTGCCTCCGGGCACGTCATGTTCCGGACGGAAAAGCTGGATCGCCTTGTCCTGCACGGCTTTCCCGAGCCGGGTCCACTCCACGGCCGGATTCTTCATGGCGTGGCGGGGGTCCAGCAAATCGCGGTTCTCGATATAGAGCAGACTATTCACAAGAATCGAAGGAACCACCTCGAAATTCTCGTAGACGCGCCCCGGGGAAAGCGACTTGAAAAATGGCTGGCCACTGGAATCCGTGACGAGCAGACCGGCCTGGAATTTTTCCCGGTAGGGGATGAACAATCCCAGATCGACCATCTCCTGCATGCGCGGCGACAGCCGTGCCTGAGCGCCAACCTGGAAACCCTGGCCCGCAAGGCGCGGGATCATGGCCGGCAACCGACTGTAGCCCAGGCGCTCGTCGTAAGGCCCGGCTTGCGGAATGGACAGCGCCGGATTAGGCCCGCTCTTGACTGTCCAGCGAAGGTCCTTGGCAAGCCGCGACAGATAGTCCGCCTGAAATTCCGAGGATTCTGTCTCCCTGAAAATAAGGATACCCAGTATGACGAGGACGAGAAAAGCCAGGATCAGAAATACGAAGAAAATGTGTTTGAGTGTGCGTTTGATGATGACGGATCTACCGAGGGGGTTTTGTTCCACGTTTATCTATATGAATATGGATATTATCAGGCTGAAATTGTACCCCATGCTTAATGCATAGCACCAGACACGGGATTGGACTTTGCGAGCGACACAACAACAGTAACAGCAATCCGGGCGGAAAAGTCAGAAACGGCCCCAGAAAACCACAAGGGAGAAAATGAACAGGGTGCGCAGAACGCACCCTGGATTGGCTTATTACACTACGGAAACATCGGTTTTCCCGCTTTTCTTGTTCAGGGCATAACTGAAGCGGGGCGGATTCGCAACAAAAGAAATCAGCATGAACACAAAGGCCAACGCGGCCCAGCCGAAAAACACCTGGAGAAGGAAAGCCATCTGGCCGTCACTATCCAGCGCAACATAGTGCTGCCCCTGCGAACCGATAAACAGCATGAGCCTGCCCGGGTCGAACCCAAAACTTCCAAACGCCAGCCAGAACAAGGCGGCCACAGGACAAAGAAAAGTTGCCATAAACATGCGCCACAGGTAATCGGATATGTCCTTCATGTTCCAGTTCTCCTTTAGGTGAAACAATAGTTTTTTGTTTTCTTGTTCTCCGGTTCAACTCTGATTTTATTTAACCCGCCAAATCCCTGATCCAGCGATCCAGCAAACCCTACAATTTGAAGAATACCCATCTCATTCTGAAATGCAAGTGCTTCTATTATTTATATATTCAGACCAATAAGTCGTCATATACGGATAGAGCGCGCCAATCGAACGAGCGCACCAGCGAGACTTCCGGTCTACCTCCCGTAAGAATGCCAATACCATTCCAGATGCCCGACTGGCGGGGGATCACATGTGCCAGCCGGGCTGCATTGCGCTATTTCCCGATATCCAGAAAAGGCATGATGGACAAATACAGCACGGTGGCAATAACCACCAGATAGACAACGAAGCGTTGCGGATTTTCCCTGATCACATCGCCTAACGTTCGATGCCTTCCCGTTTGTTCGAGTTGCGCATATTCCTCCCTGACCCGGATCAGCCGTTCTTGCTGGTAATGATCGATGAGCACTTTGGCTTTCTCCAGTTGATTCTCATCGTGCAGCCACAGGTAAGGCAGCGATACGCCCCAGTTTCCCGCAGGAGTCTCATAGAAGTCGAGCTCATTGCTGCGCAATAATTCCCGGATTTCTTCGGCTTCGTCATCGGGCACGTTATGCAGGGAGAACAATTTTATGGACATGATCGTTTCTTATTCAGCCCGGATTATAGCCACTCGCTCAGCACAGCCTTGATCGCCTCGTCAGAAACAGGCGTTGGCAATACTGCATCGATGTGCATGCGCTGGCGCACCCGGTCCAGCGCATGCGTATCCTGCGGATCGTAAAGCACCAGTATCCGGGTGTCCTTGAAAGGTTGTGCCGTCGCCAGCAGGGATTCGAGATTGCTCAAACGATCGCGAAAATCCGACTGGAAGTAGAAATCCGCCACGATCACGTCAGGCTTCAGCTTGCGCACCAGCGAAACCGCCTTGCGCACACGCCACTCGGTTGTCACTTCGAAACCGAGCTGCTTGTAGAGATCGGGCAAGCGGCCGTGGGTGATGAATTCGATTACAGCGAGGAGGGATTTGGGTTTAGGGGTCATGGTTGGGGTGGTTCTATCTTTTTATCTAATGTGGTTTCGTGGGGTGCGCCATGCGCACCGATTATTTGGGTGCCGGGGGTAGCCCGGCGGGCTAGTTGCTTTCTTTGTACGACCAAAGAAAGTAACCAAAGAAAGTCGCCCCTATCCGCCGCCCCTGCGGGGTTCCCTGCGTTGCTCACCAAGCCGGGCTGCTGCGGAACTCGCGCTATGCGCTCAAACAGTCCTCGCAGAAATCCCCCGGCTCGTCTGCGCTACTCGGCGGCGGCCCAAGGGGACCGAACATCAAGACCACCCCATCTCCATCCTGGCCTTCCCCTTGAAGGGGAAGGAATCAAAAAAACCTAACCACCACAACACCATCCCCTCGCCCCAACGGGGAGAGGGTTAGGGTGAGGGGGAACAACGGCGAGCATCGCCCACAAAACCCAAATCCCCTTCTGCACCGCCTCGGTTTTCCTTAAAATTCGGGGGCCGTCGGCGAGGACTGTCTGAGCGCGCAGCGCGAGTTCCGCAGCCGCCCGGATTTTCAGGAAAACCGAGGGAAGCCCGAAGGGCCGGCGCGGCAGGGTCGCCTTCTTTTGGTTAACTTTTCTTGGCGAAGTGTACAGACTGGACACATAGGTAACACTTGTTCGGAGACATAGGTAACAGTTTTTCTCATTTCTCTGTTTTGCGCAAATCCAATTTTCCGATGCGTTGATGACAGAAGAACAGATCGTAAACGCCCTCCGCGCTATGCGATGCTGGACGCAAGGCAATATCGAAACCCATCAATGCATTAGACACCTTTCCACTCCGTCCGAAGGCTCGGAATTTGCCATCCCATTTCACCCGCACAACAGTGTCGTCAGGCCCATACTCTATGGCGGGAAGGATCTCCGGATAGGTGCGCGGGCTGGGCTTGTAGCGTGATGCC
>JAHJJI010000036.1 GCA_018823025.1 Gammaproteobacteria bacterium
ACCACCGACATGACTCGCTGTATCAACTGTACCCGTTGTGTGCGCTTCGGCCAGGAAATCGGCGGCATGATGGAAATGGGCCAGATTGGCCGCGGCGAGCACGCCGAAATCACCACCTTCATCGAGCGTTCGATCAATTCCGAACTGTCCGGCAA
This sequence comes from Gammaproteobacteria bacterium, assembly GCA_018823025.1. GTDB lineage: Bacteria > Pseudomonadota > Gammaproteobacteria > Burkholderiales > Sulfuricellaceae > Sulfuricella. The sequence continues at coordinate 156 of JAHJJI010000036.1, forward strand.
TATCATTGACCTGTGCCCGGTCGGTGCACTGACCAGCAAACCGTTTCGATATAGTGCGCGGGCCTGGGAGTTGACCACACGCCCCTCCGTCAGCCCCCACGATGGGTTGGGCGCCAACCTCAGCGTGCAGACCAAGAACAATCGCGTTTTTCGCGTGCTGCCGCGCGACAATGAAGAGATCAACGAGTGCTGGTTGTCGGACAAAGAGCGCTTCGCTTACGAAGGCCTGAACGCCGAGGACCGGTTGCAGCGCCCGATGATCAAGCGCAATGGCGAGTGGCACGAATGCGACTGGCCCGAGGCGCTGGAATTCGTTGCCGCCGGCCTCAAACGCATCCGCGATGAGCAGGGCGAGGATCAGATCGTTGCGCTGGCATCGCCGCATGCCACCCTGGAAGAACTTTATCTGCTGCAGAAACTGCTGCGCGGCATTGGCAGCGGTAGCGTCGATTACCGCTTGCGCCAGTCTGACTTTAGCGCCGATGCGGCAATGCAGGGCACACCCTGGCTGGGCATGAGCATCGCCGAGCTGGACCAGCTGAACAGCGTGCTGGTCGTTGGCAGCACCCTGCGCGCAGACCATCCGTTGCTGGCACATCGCCTGCGCCAGGCTGTCAAGTGCGGCGCCGATCTGAACCTGATCAATCCGGTGGATGACGACCTGCTGTGTCGTGTCGCCAACAAGATGATCGTCGCGCCCGATGCGATGGTGGCAAAGCTGGACCAGGTGCGCCGCGCGCTGGCGGGCTCTGAAAGCAGTCCTGAGTCCACAGTCCTGAGTCCTGAAATGCCCAATGGAACTCAGCACTCAGGACTCGGCACTCAGCACTCAATCGCGCAAGCGATTGCTGCCAGCCTCAAACAGGGCGAGCGCAAGGCGGTTTTGCTCGGCAATCTGGCGCAACATCACCCACGCTACGCCGAACTGCATGCCCTGGCGCAGCAGGTTGCGGAGCTGGCCGGCGCCAAACTCGGTTTCCTCGGCGAGGCGGCGAACAGTGTCGGCGCGCATCTGGCCGGTGCAGTGCCAGGCGCAGGAGGCATGAACGCCGCGCAGATGATCGATGATCCGCGTCGCGCCTACATTCTGCTCGGCGTCGAAGCGGAACTGGATACCTACAATCCGACCAAGACGCTGGCTGCGCTGCAGGCAGCGCAACTGGTTGTCGCCTTGAGTGCTTACAAGAACAAGGCGCTGGATTACGCACACGTGCTGTTGCCGGTCGCGCCGTTCACCGAAACCTCCGGTACCTTCGTCAACACCGAAGGTCGGGCGCAGAGTTTCAACGCCGTGGTCAAGCCGCTGGGTGAAACCCGTCCGGGATGGAAGGTACTGCGCGTGCTGGGTAACCTGATGGAAGTGGCGGGCTTTGATTACGACAGCTCCGAGCAGGTGCGCGCCGAAGTGCTGAATGGCGACATTACGCCAAAATTGAACAATTCGCTGCAAGCATTTGCTGCCAAGCCGGCAGGTGCGAAGGGCGTTTTGCAGCGCATCGGCGAAGTGCCGGCCTACCACGCCGACGCCATTGTGCGCCGTGCCCCCGCGTTGCAGAAAACGGCCGCAGCAGCGCTGCAGGGCGCCTGGATGAATGCGGAAACGCTAGCCAGCGTGGGCGTTGCCGAGGGTGCGGAGGTGAGCGTCAGCCAGGGAGCAGGCAGCGTCGTTCTCAAGGCGATGCGCGACGACAAACTGCCGGCAGGTTGCGTGCGGGTGGCTGCCGGATGTCCGGCCACTGCCATGCTCGGCGGCATGCTGGACGAGATCGTGCTAGGGCGGGTGGGGTAGATTATGAACGAATTAATCATGACGCTTCAAGGATTCTTCGGCTTTGCCTGGCCGCTGGTATACAGCATGGCCAAGATCGTCGGCATCGTCGCACCGCTGATGCTTGGGTTGGCTTATCTGACCTACGCCGAACGCAAGATCATCGGCTACATGCAGGTGCGCATCGGGCCTAATCGCGTCGGCCCCAAGGGCTGGCTGCAACCGATCGCGGATGGACTGAAGCTGCTGATGAAGGAAATCGTGATTCCCGCCGGCGCCAACAAGAGAATATTCCTGCTCGCTCCGGTACTGGCCATCGGTCCGGCCCTGGCGGCCTGGGCGGTGGTGCCATTCTCACCAGAAATGGTGCTGGCGAATATCGATGCAAGCGTGCTCTACATCATGGCGATTACTTCGATGGGCGTGTACGGCATCGTGCTGGCGGGATGGGCATCCAATTCCAAGTACGCATTCCTCGGCGGGATGCGTGCCGCGGCGCAAATTGTTTCCTACGAAATCGCTATGGGCTTTGCACTGGTCGGCGTACTGATGGCGGCACAGAGTCTGAATCTGGGGGAGATCGTCAAGGCCCAGCAGGGCGGGGTATTGAACTGGTACTGGCTGCCGCTGTTTCCCCTGTTCATCGTTTACCTGATTTCCGGCCTGGCCGAGCTTAACCGCGCGCCGTTCGACGTGGTCGAGGGGGAATCCGAAATCATCGGTTTCCACGTTGAGTATTCCGGCATGGCCTTCGCCATCTTCTTCCTGGCTGAGTATGCCAACATGATCCTGGTCGCGACTCTGACCTCGCTGATGTTCCTTGGTGGCTGGAATCCGTTGTTCGATTTTGCGCCATTCAACTGGATTCCAGGCTTCTTCTGGTTGCTGGCCAAGGTGTTGTTTGTGCTGTTCCTGTTCCTCTGGTTCCGCGCCACCTTTCCGCGCTACCGTTACGACCAGATCATGCGTCTGGGCTGGAAGGTGTTTATCCCGGTGACCCTGGTGTGGATCGTGGTGGTTGGCGCCGCCATGCAGACCCCTTTCGGCTACCTGTTCCATTGAGGCGAAAAGCGTGAACAAGATCAAAAGCTTTCTTTCGACTTTCCTGCTCATCGAGCTGCTCAAGGGCATGGCGGTGACCGGGCGTCACATGTTCTCGCGCAAGATCACGGTGCAGTTCCCCGAGGAGCGCACGCCGATGTCACCGCGTTTTCGTGGCCTGCATGCTCAGCGCCGCTATCCCAATGGTGAGGAACGCTGCATCGCCTGCAAGCTGTGCGAGGCGGTTTGCCCGGCACTGGCGATCACCATCGAATCGGAGCAGCGTGATGACGGCACCCGGCGCACCACACTCTATGACATCGATCTGACCAAATGTATTTTTTGCGGTTTCTGTGAAGAAGCCTGCCCAGTGGATGCGATCGTCGAAACCCGGATTTTCGATTACCACGGCGAAAAGCGCGGCGATCTTTACTACACCAAGGACATGCTGCTGGCTGTAGGCGACAAATACGAAGCACAAATCGCCCAGGACAGGGCGGCAGATGCAAAGTACCGTTGAGAAAAGATTCCCCTGCGGTGAAACGGTTTTTACTGGAATGTCTAAATGAACTTTGAAACATTGGTTTTTTACTTCCTCGCAAGCATCCTGCTTTTCGCAGGGTTACGCGTCGTGACCGCGCGCCATCCGGTGCATGCTGCCCTGTTCCTGGTGCTTTCGTTCTTTACCGGGGCCGGACTGTGGCTGTTGCTGGAGGCCGAGTTCCTGGCGATCACCCTGGTGCTGGTCTATATCGGCGCGGTGATGGTGTTATTCCTGTTCGTGGTGATGATGCTCAATCTGAACATCGAGAAAATGCGTCAGGGCTTCTGGGACAACCTGCCGCTGGCCGCTTTCGTCGGTATCATGATGGCGATCGAAATGACGTTGGTGCTGACAGTGGTCGGCCGCTCTGTCACCACCAGTCCGGAGTCGCATGCCGCAGGCTATAGCAACACCAAGGAACTGGGTCGCCTGCTCTATACCGACTACGTCTACCCGTTTGAACTTGCTGCGGTGATCCTGCTGGTGGCGATCGTTGCCGCAATCGCAATCACGTTGCGTCGACGTCCCGGCACCAAGCATCAGGATCCGGCATGGCAGGTGAGCGTCAAGCGCGAAGATCGAGTGCGCCTGATCTCGATGCCGGCAGAGAAGAAAGGGGAATAAAGTGCTGACATTGACCCATTTTATGATCCTCGGCGCGCTGCTATTTGCGATCAGCGTGGTAGGCATATTTCTCAACCGCAAGAACCTGATCGTCCTGCTGATGGCTATCGAGCTGATGCTGCTGGCGGTGAATATGAACTTCGTTGCTTTTTCTCATTATTTGCACGACTCCGCCGGACAGGTATTCGTGTTCTTCATACTCACCGTTGCTGCGGCCGAATCGGCCATCGGCCTGGCGATACTGGTAGCGCTGTTCCGCAACCTGAACACCGTTAATGTGGCCGAGCTGGATCATTTAAAAGGATAAAGTCCTGAGTGCTGAGTCCTGAGTCCCAGGTACTCTCAGCACTCAGCACTGGGGACTCAGGACTGCTTTTATGACTGAAATGCAAAAACTCTATCTGCTAGTACCGCTGGCGCCGCTGGCCGGGGCTGTGATCGCCGGTCTGTTTGGCTGGCTGATCGGGCGTGCGGCTTCGCACTGGGTGACCATCCTCAGTGTGGCGATCTCTTTTGTCGCTTCGGTCGTGATCTTCCAGGACGTGCTTGCCGGCCACACCTTCAATGGCAGCGTCTACACCTGGCTGACTACGGGCGATACCCGTTTCGAGGTGGGCTTTCTGATCGATCGCCTCACTACCGTGATGATGCTGGTGGTGACTTTCGTTTCGCTGATGGTGCACATCTACACCATTGGCTACATGCGTGACGATCCCGGCTATCAGCGCTTCTTCAGTTATATTTCGCTGTTCACCTTCTCGATGCTGATGCTGGTGATGGCTAACAATTTCGTCCAGCTGTTCTTCGGCTGGGAGGCGGTGGGACTGGTGTCCTACCTGCTGATCGGCTTCTGGTATACCCGCCCGACAGCGATCTATGCCAACCTGAAAGCATTCTTGGTCAACCGTGTCGGCGATTTCGGCTTCCTGCTCGGCATTGGTCTGGTACTGGCGCATTTTGGCACGCTGCAATATGACGCAGTGTTCGCTCGTGCGCCAGAAATGATGAATGCCACCATAGAACTGATCCCCGGTAGCCCCTGGATGCTGATGACGGTGATTTGCATCCTGCTGTTCATCGGTGCAATGGGCAAGTCGGCACAGTTCCCGCTGCATGTCTGGCTGCCTGACTCGATGGAAGGCCCGACTCCGATCTCGGCCTTGATCCATGCAGCAACCATGGTGACTGCCGGCATCTTCATGGTGGCGCGGATGTCTCCGCTGTTCGAGCTGTCAGATACAGCGCTGTCGGTGGTCATGGTCGTCGGTGCGATCACCGCCCTGTTCATGGGCTTCCTCGGCGTGATCCAGAACGACATCAAGCGCGTGGTGGCGTATTCCACCTTGTCCCAGCTTGGCTACATGACGGTGGCGCTGGGCGCTTCCGCCTATTCGGTGGCGATCTTCCACCTGATGACCCATGCTTTTTTCAAGGCGCTGCTGTTCCTTGCCGCCGGTTCGGTCATCATGGGCATGCACCATGATCAGGATATCCGCAACATGGGCGGCCTGCGCAAGTACATGCCGATCACCTGGATCACTGCGCTGATCGGCTCTCTGGCGCTGATCGGGACGCCGTTTCTGTCCGGCTTCTATTCCAAGGACAGCATTATCGAGGCGGTAGGGCTGTCGCATCTGCCTGGTTCCGGTTTTGCCTATTTTGCCGTAGTCGCAGGTGTGTTCGTCACCGCCTTCTATTCCTTCCGTATGTATTTCCTGGTGTTCCACGGCAAGGAGCGTTTTCAATCCCACGCTGCCCATGGCGACCACGGACACGGTGGCAAGCCGCACGAGTCGCCCTGGGTGGTGACCTTGCCGTTGATCCTGCTGGCGATCCCTTCGGCGGTGATTGGCTACATCACCATCCAGCCGATGCTGTTCGGTGACTATTTCCAGGGCGCAATTTTTGTCTCCGGCAACCATCCGGCAATGCAGGAACTGATGCATGAATTCCATGGCGCATTTAGCATGGCCATCCATGCGCTGACCACCTTGCCGTTCTGGCTGGCACTCGCCGGTGCGGGAACAGCATGGTTCTTCTATATGAAGAGGCCGGATATTCCCGAGGCGATCAAACAGCGTTTCAGTCTGATTTACTCAGTGCTGGAACGCAAGTACGGATTCGACGAGTTCAATGACTGGTTCTTCGCCGGCGGTGCGAGGCTGATCGGGCGCAGCCTGTGGAAAGGCGGCGATGTCGCCGTGATCGACGGCTTCTTCGTCAACGGCACGGCTCGTATGATCGGCTGGTTTTCCACCCTGACCCGTCGACTCCAGTCGGGCTACATTTACCACTACACATTCGCCATGATCATCGGCGTGTTCGTGTTGATGACGCTGTTTGTGAAGGGATAAGAATAAGCATGTTTGCAGGCCTGTCATTGTTGAGTCTGGTTATCTGGGTGCCGATTGCGGCCGGCGTTGCCGTGCTCGCCACCGGCAGCGACCGCAACGCCGGGCTTGCCCGTGTTCTGGCGCTGATCGGTGCTCTTGCCGGCTTCGCGCTGAGCTTGCCGCTGTATACCCAGTTCGACACCCTGCAGGCGGGCATGCAGTTCGTCGAAATCAGTCCCTGGATCGAGACCTTCAAGGTCACCTACCATCTCGGCGTGGATGGCATCTCCGTGTTGTTCATCCTGCTCACCACCTTCACCACTGTGCTGGTTGTGATCGCCGGCTGGAACGTGATCGAAAAACGCGTGGCGCAGTACATGGCAGCCTTCCTCTTTATGTCCGGCCTGATGAACGGCGTGTTTGCCGCGCTCGATGCGGTGCTGTTCTACGTATTCTGGGAAGCGATGCTGATTCCGATGTTCCTGATTATCGGAATCTGGGGCGGGCCGAACCGGGTATACGCGGCGGTCAAGTTCTTCCTGTATACCTTGCTCGGCTCACTGCTGATGCTGGTGGCGTTCATTTACCTGTACACCAAGGGCGGCACTTTCGAAATCCTGGATTTCCACCGCCTGCCGCTGACACTGACCGAGCAGATTCTGATTTTCTTCGCATTCTTTATGGCGTTCGCGGTCAAGGTGCCGATGTGGCCAGTGCATACCTGGTTGCCTGATGCTCACGTCGAGGCACCGACCGGCGGCTCTGTGGTGCTGGCGGCGATCATGCTGAAGATGGGTGCCTACGGTTTCCTGCGCCTCTCCTTGCCGATCGTACCGGATGCGAGCCATGCCCTGTCCGGCTTCATGATTACCCTGTCACTGATCGCCGTGGTCTACATCGGTCTGGTGGCGCTGGCGCAAACGGACATGAAGAAGCTGATCGCCTATTCCTCGATTTCGCACATGGGCTTCGTCACCCTCGGTTTCTTCATCTTCAATGCCTATGGTATAGAGGGTGCGCTGGTGCAGATGATTTCCCACGGCTTCATCTCCGCCGCGATGTTTCTTAGCGTGGGCGTGCTCTACGACCGCATGCACAGCCGCATGATTGCCGACTACGGCGGCGTGGCGAACAGAATGCCGATTTTCGCCGCCTTTTTCGTGCTGTTCGCCATGGCCAATTCGGGCCTGCCGGGGACCAGCGGCTTCGTTGGTGAATTCATGGTGATCATGGGCGTGGTCAAAGTCAATTTCTGGTACGCCTTCCTCGCCGCCGCCACACTGATTTTCGGCGCCGCCTACACGCTGTGGATGGTGAAGCGGGTGGTGTTCGGCGCTGTCGCCAACGACCATGTCGAGCATCTCAAGGATGTCACGCCGCGAGAGTTCCTGGTGCTGGGTCTGCTGGCCGTTGCGGTGCTCGGTATGGGGTTGTATCCGCTGCCGTTTACCGAGGTGATGCACCATTCGGTGAACAACCTGCTGTCGCATGTGGCGCAAAGCAAGCTTTAAGAGAGATTCAACAAGATGATATTCGCCATGCCCAACCTGACGCCTGCACTGCCGGAAATCTTCGTGCTGATCATGGCATCGCTGATCCTGTTGGTGGACCTGTTTCTGTCCGGCAAGAATCGCTTCGTCAGCTATGCCCTGACCCAGTTCACGCTGCTCGGTGCCGCCTGGATAACCGTGAGCACTAGCGGTCAAGATGTGGTTCATACTTTCAATGGCATGTTCGTCGACGACGTCATGGCCGACGTGCTGAAGATGATGACCTACCTTGCGGTGGCGGCAATGCTGGTCTATTCACGCAGTTATATCCAGCTGCGCAACCTGTTCAGTGGTGAGTTTTTCGTGCTGGTGCTGTTCGCCATGCTCGGCATGATGGTGATGATTTCTGCCAGTCACTTCCTGACCCTGTATCTTGGTCTGGAACTGTTGTCACTGTGCCTGTATTCGCTGGTGGCTCTGCAGCGCGACTCGGCGCAGGCGACCGAGGCGGCGATGAAGTATTTCGTGCTGGGGGCACTGGCTTCGGGTCTGCTTCTCTACGGCATGTCGATGATCTACGGTGCAACCGGCAGCCTGGAATTGAGCAAGGTGGCTGCCGCCGTCCAGCAAAGTGCCGGCAGCAGGACGATGCTGGTGTTCGGTCTGGTGTTTATCGTCGCCGGACTGGCCTTCAAGCTGGGTGCAGTGCCTTTCCATATGTGGGTGCCCGACGTCTATCAGGGCGCGCCTACCGCAGTGACGCTGTTCATCGGTTCGGCTCCGAAGATCGCTGCCTTTGCCTTCGTCATGCGCCTCCTGATCGAAGGCCTGCAGGGAATGGCGAGTGATTGGCAGGGCATGCTGATCATCATGGCCGTGCTGTCGATGGCGATCGGCAACATCACCGCCATCGCCCAGACCAATATCAAGCGCATGCTGGCCTATTCCACCATCTCCCATATGGGATTCCTGCTGCTCGGCATCCTTTCCGGCAGCCTGAACGGCTATAGCAGTTCCATGTTTTACGTGCTGTCCTACGTGCTGATGAGCCTGGGTACTTTCGGCATGATTCTGTTGTTATCGCGCAAGGGTTTCGAGGCGGAAAATATCGATGACTTCAAGGGGTTGAATCAGCGCAGGCCATGGTATGCCTTCATGATGTTGCTGCTGATGTTCTCCATGGCCGGCGTGCCCCCGACGGTGGGCTTCTACGCCAAACTATCGGTGCTCCAGGCGGCATTGCAGGCCGGCTTTATCTGGGTGGTCGTGTTTGCCGTCCTGATGTCGGTGATTGGTGCTTTCTACTACCTGCGCATCGTCAAGCTGATGTATTTCGATGCGCCTGAAGATCAGTCGCCAATTACTGCACAACCCGATGCCAGCCTGCTCATGAGCATGAACGGAATGGCCGTGCTGGCGCTGGGCATCCTGCCGCAGCCCTTGATGGCGTTGTGCGCTTATAGTATCCAGCATTCCTTGCTGTGATTAGAACCTTCTACATCCTGTAGGCCGGATGGTGGCCGTTGGGCCACCATCCGTGAAAATTCCCTGTTCGTTTTGTGCTTCATCTAGCCTGGATAGAGAAATGCTATGGATTCCCCTGATTTAACTGAAAAACAATTGTCCACCAGTCAGGTCTACGATGGCCGCCTGTTGCATGTGCGGGAGGACCAGGTGGTGCTACCCAATGGCAATACCACCACGCGCGAGTACATCGTCCATCCCGGCGCAGTGGTGGTGGTTCCGCTGCTGGACAACGGCGATGTGTTGATGGTGAGGCAGTTCCGCTATCCGGTGGGTCGCGAGTTTCATGAATTGCCAGCCGGCAAGATCGATGCCGGCGAGGACGTGCTTGTCTGTGGCCAGCGCGAACTGATGGAGGAAACCGGCTACGCTGCGCAAGACTGGAAGTTCCTGACAACCATCCATCCCTGCATCGGTTATTCGGACGAGAGGATACTCATCTATCTGGCGCAGGGATTGAGCGAGCATGGCCACCGGCGCGACGAGGACGAGTTCCTGGAGAACGTTCAGCTACCGCTGGCCATGGCGATGGAATGGGTGCGCGACGGACGCATCAGCGATGTGAAGACTATTATCGGTCTGTTCTGGGCAGAGAAGATTGTTCGTAATGAATGGGCCTCTTGAATTTTCTGCGTCAGCCCCTATTCAGGTTAGGGTTTTCGCAACTGGAGAAAAAATAACATGACCACCGTAGAAGCACACAAGGAAACACTGGGTTTCCAGACTGAAGTCCGTCAGCTGCTCAAGCTGATGATCCATTCACTTTACAGCAACAAAGAAATTTGCCTGCGCGAGCTGATTTCCAATGCCTCGGATGCTGCCGACAAGTTGCGCTTCGAAGCGCTCGCCGACGATGCGATGTTCGAAGGTGATTCGAGCCTGAAGATACGCATCAGCCAGGACAAGGCGGCGCGCACCATCACCATTTCCGATAACGGTATCGGCATGTCGCGTCAGGAAGTGATCGAGCATATCGGCACCATCGCCAAATCCGGCACGCGCCAGTTCTTCGACGCGCTGAGCGGTGACCAGGCCAAGGATGCCAACCTGATCGGCCAGTTCGGCGTAGGCTTCTATTCCGCCTTTATCGTGGCTGACAAGGTCACGCTGATTACCCGCCGTGCCGGGCTGACTGCCGAGCATGGCGTACGCTGGGAGTCCGCCGGCGAGGGCGACTACACTCTGGAAACGGTGGAGAAGGCCGGTCGAGGCACCGACGTTATCCTGCATCTGCGCGAGGGTGAGGACGATCTGCTCGACAGCTGGCGCATCAAGAGCATCATCAAGAAGTATTCCGACCACATCACCCTGCCTATCCTGATGCAGAAGGAAGAATGGGATGCCGACAAGCAGGAGAGCCGCATCACCGAAGAGGATGAAACGGTGAACCGCGCCAGTGCGTTGTGGGCAAGACCGAAGAGCGAAGTGACTGCCGAGGAATACGAAGAGTTCTACAAGCATGTGGCGCATGATTTTGAAGCGCCGCTGGCCTACACCCACAGCAAGGTGGAGGGCAAGCAGGAGTACGCCCAGCTGCTCTACATCCCGGCGCGCGCGCCGTTCGATCTGTGGGACCGCGAAGTGCGTCACGGTATCAAGCTGTACGTGCGCAGGGTGTTCATCATGGACGATGCCGAGCAGCTGATGCCGCGCTACCTGCGCTTCGTGCGCGGGGTGATCGATTCCAACGATCTGCCGCTCAATGTCTCGCGCGAGATCCTCCAGCACAGCAAGGATATCGACAGTATTCGCGCCGGATCGGTGAAGAAGGTGCTCGGCCTGCTCGACGACCTGGCTGAGAACGACAAGGAAAAGTACGCCAAATTCTGGGGCGAGTTCGGCAAGGCGATCAAGGAAGGCGTCGGCGAGGATCATGCCAACAAGGAGCGCATTGCCAAGCTGCTGCGCTTTGCTTCGACCCATGCCGATACAGCCGAACAGAGTGCTTCTTTTGCGGACTATGTCGGTCGCATGAAGGAGGGCCAGGGCAAGATCTACTACGTTACCGCCGACAGCTTCGCTGCCGCGAAGAACAGTCCGCATCTGGAAATATTCCGGAAAAAAGGCATCGAAGTACTGTTGCTTGCGGAGCGGGTGGACGAGTGGATGGTGTCGCACCTTACCGAGTTCGATGGCAAGCCGCTGCAGTCGGTAGCGAAGGGTGAACTTGATCTGGGCAAGCTGGAAGACGAGGCCGAGAAGGAGGAGCAGGAAAAGGAAGCGGGCGAGTTCAAGGAACTGATCGACCAGGTCAAGGAAGTGCTCGGCGACAAGGTCAAGGAAGTGCGCATTACCCATCGTCTGACCAGTTCCCCGGCATGTCTGGTGGCCGATGCTCACGACCTGGGTGGAAATCTGGCCAGGATGCTGAAATCCATGGGACAGGAAGCGCCGCAGACCCAGCCGATCCTGGAGATCAATCCACACCATCCGCTCGTGCAGAAACTAAAGGGAGAGGCGGGAAGCGAACGTTTCGGCGACTGGAGTCATATCCTGTTTGACCAGGCTTTGCTGGCTGAAGGCGGTCAGTTGGACGACCCCGCTGCCTTCGTGCAGCGCCTTAATGGCCTGTTGCTGGCGATGGCAGGAAGTTAGCCTGCCAGAGGGTTGGCTTGAGGGGCTACCCTCACCTCAGCCCTCTCCTGGGGGGCGAGGAGGTAATGGTAAGATCGCAAGGGTCTTCACCGTGATTGTATTCCGCTGAAGCGGAACAACACACGCGAAAGGGCACCGGTTTTAATCGGCGCCCTTTTTCTTATCCAGCGGCAAGGTGATGTCGCCGACGTGTAACTCGAAAACACCGCGACGCCGATCTTCGAAGAAATGCCGCAGGGTGTTGCGGACGCTGGAAAAGGCCAAGTCCTCCCAGGGGATATCCGCTTCGCTGAAGAGTGCCACTTCCAGGCTTTCACTGCCTGGCCTGAAGTCGAGGTCGAGCAGGCGACTGCGAAAGAACAGATGCACCTGGCTGATGTGCGGGATGTTGTAGAGCGCATAGAGAGCGGCGATTTCCACACGGGCGTGCGCCTCCTCCGCTGTTTCGCGCGCTGCGGCTTGAGTCGTGGTTTCATTGTTTTCCATGAAGCCTGCCGGCAGGGTCCAGAACCCATGACGCGGTTCGATGGCGCGGCGGCACAACAGAATCTTGTCCTCCCATTCGGGGACCGCGCCGACGACCATTTTCGGATTCTCGTAATGGATGGCGCCGCAGATGCCGCACATGTGGCGCGGCAGATGCTCTCCGGGTGGAATTCTCAGCTCCACTTTGGCGCCGCAATAGCTGCAATAATTCATCATTTGAAGTTACCAAAAAAAGCAGCGGATGGATAGTGGTTGGTTACTGCGGCTTTTGCACAATTACTGTGGATAACTTTGTGGAGAACTTGTTTTAATCATCCTTAAGTGTCTTGCGGGTAAGGGATTTTGTTGCGAAGCTCAATAATTCAACTATAAATTAAATGCATAAAATCAATATGATACGTAAATAGATACTGGCATCATGGGTTTAGCCGCCAATCCACATCCATCCTCTGCAAAGAGTGAATTAATTGTAGATAAAGGGCGTGTTCCTGTCATCGACAACCGCTTAATTGGTAAATGTTTTTTTGCCATAATTAAACTTATCACGATTATGGTCGATAACCATGGAACGATTGTCTGAATGGATATGCGTCAGGCTTTTTGGTGCACCATAAAGAAAAAAGTAGGGGATTGCCTTTCACCACGAAACCCTCTCCTCAATCCTCTCCCGTCTCGCCGTGGTCGATGCGAAGCAACGGGAACCCGGCGGGGACACTCTTCGCGGGTGCAAGCGGGCGAGGAGGCTAACGTAAAAGGCATTGGTAATGAATTGGCAGGATATGCTCATATTGAAGAGATGCATGAAAACGTCATTGCGAACTGTGCTGGCGGCAGCGTTTTTGATATTCCCGCCTGGAGCCGAGGCGGCTGTGTGGTCGTCGATCGTATCCAATGAACAAATGCGTGCCGAGGTCGATATTGCAAGTTTGCTGCGTCAGGGAAACATCGTGACTGCCTGGGACAGGGAAGTTTACGCTGTGCTGGAGCAGGCGCGGCCAGGCGATTTCTACTTCAAGTCGGCAAAGTCCCTGATGCGCTACAATTGCAGCAGTCGCACCGCAGATTTGCTGATGAAGGTGTATTACGCTGAGGATGGTAGCGAGATTACAACCATTACTGCCAGTTACTACGGCAAGCCGAATTACGTGATTCCCGATACTGAAGGCGAAAAAAAATTCGAGCACGCCTGCCAGTATAAAAAGCCAGAGGAAAAGAAGCTTGTCACCGTAACCAGGAAGAAGAGCGAAAAATCGAAAGAGACCGATAAAACCGCCGTCATGTCGGCCAAGAAAGTCCTATCTGGCGACAAGGCTAAAGCCGCAGCGCCAGAAAATCCTGTCAAGCCTCCTCCACGGTCCTTGCCAATTCTCAAGCCATCTGGAACCTTGCCAAAACCGGTTGCGGATGCCGGCAAGGGATAGCATCAGAAATAATCCGCATCTCGCAGTGGGGAGCCGGTGATTGTGAATAAAAGTGGTGCCCCAGAGACGAATCGAACGTCCGACCTACCCCTTAGGAGGGGGTCGCTCTATCCACTGAGCTACTGGGGCGCGGTCGCCATTTTACGCTAAAATTCATGGATGGATAAAATCGATTGTGGCAGCCGCTTCATGCCTAAACGCAAAGGCTATGTCCGGCTGCGCGATATCCCGCCCGACCTGATCGACCTTCTCAACCGCGGTGGAGCAGAAACCGCGACCCTGACCGAACAGACGGCGATGGATTTTGCTGTGCTGCTCGGCACGTTGAATGACTGGTCGGGGAACGCGGCAGGATTGGCACAGGAAGCTGCGCGTCAGGGTTTTTCCGGACATGGCCTGGTAAAGTGCATGGAACTGGCCGGACGGATGTTGGGCCGGCATGGTGCATTTGACGACAGGGAGGCATTGCGGCAACTCATCGTTCATTCCTCCGATACGGTGCGGGGGTTTGCTTGTTTTGCGATTGCTTTGCATCCGGGGCTGGGTTTCGTCGATAAATTCATGGAGATGAGGCAGCTTGCCGCGGATCGTCATTTCGGCGTGCGTGAATGGGCCTGGCTGGCGTTGCGTCCAGTTGTCGTGACCGCGCCGTTCGAGGCGGTTGCTCTGTTGCAGGGATGGGTGTCCGAGCCGGATGCCAATTTGCGCCGATTTGCCATTGAGATTACGCGGCCACGTGGGGTGTGGGCGAAACACATTGCACCATTGCGGGTCGAGCCCTGGCATGGTCTGCCATTGCTTGAGCCGTGCTGTTGCGACGAAAGCCGATATGTACAGGACTCTGTTGCTAACTGGTTGAACGATGCTGCCAGGAGTCGACCTGAATGGGTCAGGGGAGTGTGCCGGGACTGGTTCCGGAATTACCCGGACGACAGCGCTTGCTGCTATATTTTGAAACGGGCACAGAGAAATCTGAGCTCTGGAAATGAATAGCTTATTATTAAAAATCCTTAAAACAGGAGTCTTGTGTCCTGTGATAAAATATCAATTTTGTTCTGCCGGATTTTTACGAGGAGTTTGAATAATGGCCGCTTTTACTGCTGATGAAGTTGCGCTGTTCAAGCAGAACCTGGAGAAGCGCCGCCAGTTACTGCTTGAAGAAATCCGTGACGAGCTGGCCAGTTCAGGTGAACAGCATTATGTTGATCTTGCCGGGCGCGTTTCTGATCTGGGGGATGCGTCGGTGGCGGACATGCTGGCTGACCTGGGGGCTGCGATGGCCGACCGGCAAGTCATCGAGGTGCGTGCTATCGAGGCGGCGCTAAATCGTCTCGCTGAAGGGGACTATGGTGTCTGTGTCGACTGCGGAGCAGATATTCCAGTTGATCGGCTGCAAGCTTACCCGACCGCTGAGCGCTGCATTTCATGTCAGTCCATTCATGAGCTTGCCTATGCTCATGAAGGTCACCCCACCCTGTAAGTTCAGGTGACAGGGTGGAATTAATCAAGTCGGCCGCAGCACATCTGGCTGAAAAGGCCAAATCCGGAAGGTTATGGGTTTTCGTCGTGTTGCCGGTTCTGGTTTCCGTGCTTTTGACGGAATCTATCATTTTGCTCGCCGGCAACGGATCGGCCGATAATTTCTGGGTCAGCATGATCACGGCTGTTATCGCTACTACGGCCATGGTTCCCTTCCTCTATTATCTGGTCAGCGTTTTGCGGGAAACCGAAGAAGAGTTGTCTGAAAAATCCCTCAAGATAACCAGTATTCTCGGCCATCATAAAGAGGCTGAGCAGAATCTGGTCCAGGTGACCAATTACGATGTGCTGACGGGGTTGCCGAACCGCTTCCTGTTTCTCGATCGTCTTGGGCATGCGATCAGCCAGTCTGCCCGCAGCCACCGTATGATCGCGGTGATGCTGCTCGACATAGACAATTTCAAGAACATTAATGATACCCTTGGGCACACCCATGGCGACCTGCTGCTGCAGGATATCGCGGATCGCTTGAGCCGCTGCGTGCGGGTGGATGATACCTTGGCGCGGATAGGCGGTGATGAATTTGCCATTGTTCTGGAAGGGGTGTCGGAGATTGAGGAAGTCGCATTAATTGCACAGAAAGTGGTGGATACATTTTCCCTGCCCTTTACGCCATCCAGCCAGGAGATTTATGTCACGCCCAGCATGGGGATCACCATCTATCCCCTGGATGGTCGCGACAGCGAAAGCCTGCTCAAGAATGCTGATGCCGCGATGTACAGCGCCAAGGAGTATGGCCGTAACCATTTCCGCTTTTACACCACGGACATGAATGCGCTCGCGATTGAGCGCTTTGCCATGGAAGGCGCTCTGCGGCGAGCCATGGAGCGAGAAGAGTTTACCCTCCACTACCAGCCCCAGGTGGACATAAAAAGTGGACAGGTAATTGGAGTGGAGGCGCTGCTGCGCTGGAATCATCCCGAGCGCGGCCTGGTTCAGCCCGGTGAATTCATCCCGCTACTGGAAGAGAATAATCTGATCATTCCCGTTGGCGAGTGGGTCTTGCGCACCGCCTGCGCCCAGTGCCGGGCCTGGCAGGATGCCGGGCTGCCTCCACTGCGCATGGCGGTGAATTTATCCGCTCGCCAGTTCCGCCAGGATAACCTGGTGGAAATGATCGATAGCATTTTGCGGGAAACGGGGATCAGCCCCAAGCTGCTGGAGCTTGAGCTGACTGAGGGCTTGCTGATGGAAAACATCAGCGAAACCAGCCTGATTTTAGGACAACTCAAGATTCGCGGTGTGCTGGTGGCCATCGACGATTTCGGCACCGGCTATTCCTCGCTCAGCTACCTTAAACGCTTTCCGATCGACCGCCTCAAGATCGACAGGTCTTTTGTGCAGGACATTATTACCGATTCGAACGACGCGGCAATCGCCGTGGCTGTCATCAGTTTGGGGCGCAGCCTGGGTCTGAGTGTGATCGCCGAAGGCGTGGAAA
Organism: Gammaproteobacteria bacterium; assembly: GCA_018823025.1. GTDB lineage: Bacteria > Pseudomonadota > Gammaproteobacteria > Burkholderiales > Sulfuricellaceae > Sulfuricella. The sequence goes on from JAHJJI010000036.1 coordinate 16,962, forward strand.
CCGGGGATCAGCTTGAATTCCTGGGGGTACAGAAATGCGACGAATATCAGGGCTACCATTTCAGCCGCCCGGTCCCGCCAGAAGAAATCGTTTGCCTGTTCAAGCCTGAAAAACTCCATTAAGTCTTTGAACCCGGAAAAAGCGGTTTAACCGCAAAGGACGCGAAGGTTCGCAAAGGACACCCAAATCCTCAGAAATGCCAGCCTGATTGCTTGTGCGGGATGGTCGATAAAATTCAGTCCCTGCTGACCTACCTCGTTTCCTTTGCGTACCTTGCGTCCCTTGCGTCCTTTGCGGTGAGGAAGTTCTTGGTTAAATCGCACGGTTCGACCTGCACAGTGTAAAATCCGCCTTTCGTTAAAATCTCCCCCGCTACTTCTATGCCCCTCATTACCCTGGAAAAACTTTCTCTCGCCTATGGCCACCATCCCTTGCTGGATCAGGCGGATTTACAGCTCGACCCCGGTGAGCGGGTAGGCCTGATCGGTCGTAATGGCGGCGGCAAATCCAGCCTGCTGAAAATTATCGCCGGCGTGGCTGTTGCCGACGACGGCAAGGTATGGCGCGCGCCCGGGTTGAATCTGGCTTACGTGCCGCAGGAGCCGCAGATCGATCCCGATCACACCGTATTCGAGGCGGTGGCGGAGGGGTTGGTGGGCTTGAGTCAGCTGCTGATCGACTATCATGCCGTTTCCCATGCGCTGGGGGAGGAGGGCGCGGATACCGATGCGCTGCTGGATCAGATGCAGCACTTGCAGACTGAACTTGAAGCGCGCGATGGCTGGCGCCAGCAGAGCCGTATCGATGCGGTGATGACCCGTCTGGCGCTGCCTGAAGACGCGCTGGTTTCATCGCTTTCCGGCGGCTGGAAGAAGCGCGTTGCGCTGGCTCGGGCGCTGGTTGCCGAACCGGATGTGCTGGTACTGGACGAGCCCACCAACCA
>JAHJJI010000037.1 GCA_018823025.1 Gammaproteobacteria bacterium
CCATCATTACGTTGAGGCTGATCTGACGATGAAGGAACGCGCCTTGGCCAGACTTCACGAGCCAGACGTCAAGATTCAACGCTACCGTGCGCCTGACTCGCTGATCGACTTCCTAAAGACGTTGTGATTATGTGGAGAACAAAATACGCGTCGACCTCTGCCCATCAGCGGTTGGCGCGTATCCACAGGATCAAGTCCTCATAATCGAGCGGTCCACATAATCGGCCGAAGCCGCCGGTGGCGTTCTGATCAAGCCAGGCCTGCTATGCGCTGCACACCAGTCGTTGACAAGGATTGGCTCCAAATCAATCTGCTACTCAAATACGGGGAGACGTCGTCAGTCCTTATTTTCTAGCTAACTATATTTCGGAGATTTCTGCCGCATCTTTTTGAAGATTTATTAGTGGAAGCATAAGTTTTTTACTCCCTCATTTTCTTGTGATGTATAGGAGTAATCTTAAATCGGTTATGCTTCCTTTTCGCGTCTGATTCTGGTTCCAGCGAGACTAGCCAGCCCCGTGCCAAACAGAAGCATTGTGGCTGGTTCGGGCACAGGGACTGTTTCATGCTCCCAAACAGAATAATGCAGGTTTTCCCATGTGGAAATTGTGCTGCCCGCTAAAGCATTACCAAAACCGATTTCGCTCGTATACGGAGCACCAATCTGGGTAGTGAAACTCGGGCTATTTAAATATGCGCTTACTGACATAAGAAGAGAATTATCAATTGACGACAAAACTTGCATCATAATCTGATCAGAAATCCGCTGTATCCTGAATCTGTATCGTGGATTTGTTTCTTCCCAAGGTACCTGAATCATCGCATCATTACCATATATATCCTTGGCAAGGTTCCCTTCAGCGCTATACAAACCGATAAAGTTTAAACTGTTGTTGGCCTCCTTCATCAGCCGCATTTGAACTTCCCTATATTGATTAGGTATTGGCAGGTCATCTGTATGAATTTTTGCCCAGATACGGGCGCCTGCTTGACCTGCTAATGCAGGTGGAAAAGCACTGATATCGGCCTCGAATAAAAAATCATTACTCATGCTTTGTAGATCAGGATCAGAGCGGGTAATTAAGTAATCTGCGGCAATTGTATTGGCAGTTGTACCCCCAGCGCCAGTTTTAGTCCATGCCGGGTCAGCAGCAGCGTCAGCCAGGCTGAATGATATGTCTGTAATAGGAGCAGCATTACCGACTGAACAGGAAAAAAACATAATCCCCAGTAATAATAAAACTGTTCCGTATCTGTATGTTTTCATTAGTTCATCTCCTTAAAGGCGGGATGAGTGTACGCAGTCCTGCTGATATTTATGAATTATAGCTTGATTGACTGTTTTGTAAAGCCAGCATAATTTAATAAAAACCTGGAAACTGCTGTTGTTGGCCGGGAAGAGCCTGACGGGGTAGTAACCCCTAACCTGCCGTTCAGAATACCCAATGACAGCTATCGGGTACTGGTTGGAAATACGTGCTCCCGGCCAGAAGCCGTCATTTGGGATGGCTCATTTATCCGTCCGTAGTTCGGCCATTGCTGCCGATGGCGTACTGCGCCACCTAGGTCAGCTATGCAACCTTGGATTCAACCGGTGGATGCAACAGATTGGCTGAATCGTTCAGCAGGCGTTTCGTAGTTTAGTGTTTTCCTTGGCCGCTCATTCAATTTCCTAGCCACGGCATTTAGTTGTGCTTGTGAGTAGTTTGAGATGTCGGTTCCCTTGGGGAAATACTGCCTCAACAGCCCATTCGTATTTTCATTTGACCCACGCTGCCAAGGACTATGAGGATCGCAGAAGTAGACCTGGATGTCAGTCGCCAACGTGAAACTCTTGTGGCCAGCCATCTCTGTACCTCGATCCCATGTCAGCGACTTGTAGAGCTCCTGCGGCAACGTGTGGGCGTTCTTGATCAGCGCTTTGATGACCGTCTCGGTTTCTTTGCTGGGAATCTTCACCAACATGACGTAGCGTGTTTGACGTTCGACGAGAGTCGCAATCTGGCTGCCGGGAGTTCCGCACAGCAGGTCGCCTTCCCAGTGACCCGGTACGGCCCGATCTTCCGCCATGGCTGGGCGTTCGCTGATCGAGACCGTGTCCTTTATCCTGCCATGAGTACCTGTTTTCTGGGTGTGATGGCGCGAACGGCGCATGACTCGTGTTCGCCGTAAATGCTGCAACAACTCTTTCTTCAAGGCGCCACGGGCTTGAATGAACAGGCTGCGATAGATGGTCTCGTGTGACACTTGAAAAGCCTCGTCGTATGGGTAAGCACGCTTCAGCCACCCAGCAATCTGTTCTGGCGACCACAGCAGTTGGAGCTTATCGGCCACGATGTACGCCAAGGTACGGTTCTTGGCCAACCTACAGGTCTTGGGGCGATGTCCTCGATCCCAGGCAGCCTGGTCGGCCTGACTCGCTCGGTAGCATTCTCGGCCACCATTGCGCATTATCTCACGGCTAATCGTAGACGGTGCGCGCTCAAGTCGCGTCGCTACTGATCGTACCGACAGACCCGTAGCCATAGCACGCGATATTTCTTCTCGCTCAGCTAACGTCAGCGCCAATCTAGAACGGTGGCGTTGCGCCGGCTCTATCCCACCTGTCTCTGCCAGTATCCGCTGTATCGATGAGTGGTTGCGATCAAATAGTTCGGCAATGCGCTGGAGGGACTCACCTTTCCGCCACCGCTCCCACATGATCGCTTTCTGGCTTTCCGTGTAATAAATTCGCGGTCTTTGCTTCATCTGCAACACTCCTTCTGCTTATGCAGTTTCTAGTGTGTTGCATCGACAGGTTGAATCCAAGAGCTCATTCACGACTGACCGTTTTTGGCACTTTTGAGACCATTACCCAACCCCAGAGCCGGCTCCACTTTTTCCTGATGTGCTCAAAAAAGCAAAAACGGTAGACAGCATAACAACGGGGAAACCGCCTAAAGCACTGTCAAACCGAAACCACCGAGAAGCTCCGTTGCCTGAGAGCTGGAGATAATTGCACCACGTAACGCCCCTGCGTCGCTAAGATTTAGACTACCGAGATCGCATCCACGTAGATCCGCATTGAGAAACGAAGCGGTTCGTAGCGATGCCTCCCGTAAGCTGCATTCCGTTAACACGGCATCGCGGAAATCAGCGCCGCCAAGGTCGGCGTCGGTGAAATCAAGCCCTGTAAGTTCACTCTTACGGAATGACACGCCCCGAAGTATTGCGCTGACAAGCAGGCAGCGCTCGAAATGGATGCCCAGCAGACGAGCATCGCTGAAGTTTGCGCCCGTTAGCTTGCAGTCTTCGAAGCGCGCAGACGAAAGCCTTGCACCGCGCCAATCCGTATTTGAGAAATTGCACCGCAAGAAGCTTGCATCGCTGCAATCGGCCGCATGCAGGCTTGCTCCGACCCCTCTGCACGCAATCCAGGCGCTGTCGCAAATACTCGCTCCGCGCAGATTAGTCCCCGTGATCGCGCAATTGGAGAACTCGATGGCCGACAAGTCCAATCTGGACAAATCCGCATTGGAAAAATCGCATTCAGTGAATGCTCGTCGTCCGGAGCGAACCGCCGACTCGAGTGCGTCACGGTCGAAAATCTGCATTACGAAACCACCCCTAGACACCTGTTCATGGTTTCTTGATTATCCACCCTTGCGCAACTTGGCCATTGCCGCCGCCATCGCGCCGCCAACCTGGGGCGCCGGCTCGCGTTTAGCCTGTGGCTTGCGTGATGGTTCGTTGCGCAGTGTTGATCCAGCGGGGGCAACGTCGTCGCTGAGGCGCATGGTGAGCGCGATGCGGCGGCGGACCGGGTCGATTTCCAGCACCTTGACCCTTACCACGTCTCCTGCCTTAACGATGCTGTGCGGGTCTTTGACGAATTTTTGCGCCAGCGCCGAGATGTGCACCAGGCCGTCCTGGTGCACGCCGATATCGACGAAGGCGCCGAAGTTGGCGACGTTGGTCACCACGCCTTCGAGGATCATGCCGGGCTGCAAATCCTTGAGTTCTTCCACCCCTTCCTGGAAAGTCGCCGTCCTGAATTCCGGGCGCGGGTCGCGCCCAGGTTTTTCCAGCTCGGAGAGGATGTCCTTCACCGTCGGCAAACCGAACTTCTCGTCGGTGAATTCGGTCGGATCGAGGCGACGCAGGGTGTTGCTGTCGCCGATCAATCCCTTGATGCCGACCTTGAGGCGGGCGACGATGCTTTCCACCAGCGGATAGGCCTCAGGGTGGACGGCGGAGGCGTCGAGCGGGTTGTCGCCGTTCATGATGCGCAGGAAACCGGCTGCTTGCTCGAAGGTCTTGTCGCCGAGGCGCGGAACCTTTTTCAGCGCCGAGCGGTTGGCAAAAGCGCCGTGCTGGTCGCGGTAGTCCACGATATTCCCGGCGAGCGTGGTATTCAGCCCGGAAATGCGTGCCAGCAGCGGCGCGGAGGCGGTATTCACGTCCACTCCGACCTTGTTGACGCAGTCTTCCACCACCGC
>JAHJJI010000038.1 GCA_018823025.1 Gammaproteobacteria bacterium
AACGAAATCGACGTCGAGAACGCCGGCGACGACGCGGAAGAAATCTGGGTGCTGGGCACCGAGCTGTTCCCCTATGAAGACATGGGCAAATCCTTCAACGAGCTGGAAGGCAAGGAGCCGATTTCCGAGCCCTATCATTACTCGGAATGGGATTACCAGATCCAACTCGAGCGCCCGGCCTGGGCCACGGTGCTGGAGAAGCGCTCCAAGGCGGGTGATCTGCAGCTCATAGACGACATCACTTCCCAGCACAAGCGCACCATCGGTCGGCTGAAGTTCCTGCTCGATGCACTGCAACCCCAGGGGGTGACGCGCATCCGCAAACTTGAAGACGGCGATGAGGTCGATGTCAACGCCGCCATCCGCGCCATGATCGACATCCGCATGGGTCAGCAGCCCGACCCGCGCATCATGATGCGTTCGGTGCGCAAGATACGCGACATTTCGGTGATGGTGCTGCTGGACCTGTCGGAATCCACCAACGAAAAAGTCAGCGGGCAGGACTACAGCGTGCTGGATTTGCAGCGCCAGGCCACCGTGCTGCTGGCGGACGCCATCCACAAGATCGGCGACCCTTTCGCGATACATGGATTCTGCTCGGACGGGCGCCACAACGTCGAATATTCCCGTTTCAAGGATTTCGACCAGCCTTACAACGAAGTACCGAAATCCCGTCTGGCGGGCATGAGCGGCCAGCTTTCCACACGCATGGGCGCGGCCATCCGCCATGCCGGGCATTATCTGAAGCTACAGAAATCAGCCAAGAAACTCCTGCTGGTGATTACCGACGGCGAACCGGCCGACGTAGATGTACGCGATCCGCAGTATCTGCGTTACGATACCAAGAAAGCGGTGGAAGAAATGGCGCGTTCCGGCGTGACCACTTTCTGCATGTCGCTCGACCCGAGAGCGGATCAATATGTTTCCCGGATTTTTGGTGCCAAGAACTACATGGTGGTGGATCATGTGGAACGGTTGCCAGAAAAACTGCCTCTTCTCTACGCTGGTTTAACGCGTTAGAGTTGGGATTGTTGATGTGCTTCCTGATTCTGTAGGGGCAGTTTTCAGTGAAGGCTAACTTGCTCAAGCAAGTTAAGCCGCGAAGCGGCGGCCGTAGCTAAAAACTGCCGCTTCTCTATGCCGGATTAACACGGTAAATGTAATTATTGCTCCATCGAGCTATTTAATTTGATGTGCGGCTGCTTTCAGTGAAGGCTGACTTGCTCACGCAAGTTAAGCCGCGAAGCAGCTACCGTAACTAAAAGCTACCACTACTTTACGCAGGACTTACACGATGACAGTACAAACTTATGTCGGTATCGACCAAGATGCCAACGCCGGCCTCACCCACCTCGGACGCATGGTGCGCGACGCCTGGGTATTAGGCATCCTGCCCGAAACGGAAACCTGCGCAGGCTGGGATTCCGCGCGCATGCAAAACCTGTACGAGCAGGTTTATGCCGCCTGGGAGCCCTATGCCCATCTGCCCAGCCGTCTGCCGGAAGAGTTGCGCGAGCGGCACGCCCGATTTTATGCCCAGGCCATCACGACCGCCCGTGGCGAGGGATGGGACCCGGAGCTGGGCGAGGACGAATAAACTTTACCTAGCATTATCGCCGCTCGGGTGCCGGGAATTTGAGCACTCGCGCCGATCCATCAAAGCGCCCCTTCTCGGCCAGATCGGTCAGGGCACGGGGCAGCTCCGCTTGCAGGCGTGCCATGAGCTGGGCCGCATTAGGCTGATAATAGACCGCCTGGTACGGAACCGGTTCGTCGAGCGAGGCGCGAACCTGTGGACGAAAATCCTGCCAGGCGATATCGATCCAGCATTTGCGTTCACCATCGAGGAATACGAACTCCTCCGCATCCAGAATCGCCAGATACTGCATGGAACGGATCGGGACGAACAGGCAGCCGGAAGTGCTGCGAGACAGCAGCGCATGCGCCAGGTTGTAGGTCACAGCAGGCAAAAACCGGGGCTCTCGCGCTGATTCGGGGTTACGATAGCAGGTGATTTGCATGCGTACTCCTTGGTTTTGGACAGGCTGCAATAATTATCCATGCTTTGCACCGCCTTGAGGAGAAGTATGATGAAAAAACCGATCCAGGAATTCAACAAATGGCTGCTCTCCCTGGTCGAGCACCTCGGCCTGCTGGTGATCGCCATTGCCACGGTGTTCGCCATGGCGAGCGAAACCATGGTCATGGTGCATGCGGAGCAGGTGACCCTGGCCGACTTGCTGCTGCTCTTCCTCTACCTGGAAGTACTGGCGATGGTCGGACTGTATTACGGCACAGGCAAACTGCCGGTGCGCTTCCCGCTGTATATCGGCATGGTGGCGCTGGCGCGCTACCTGATCCTGGACATGAAGGCCATGGACGACTGGCGCATGCTCGCGGTAAGCGGCTCGATCCTGATTCTGACGGTGGCAGTGCTGCTGATTCGCTTCGGCCATGTCCGCTATCCCTACCTTGGTGAAGAGCAGGCAGTCGAACCGCCCAACCCCAGCCAGACGAAGAATTGAGCGAATTGCGGAAACCCGGATCATGACTAACCGCGGCAGCATCGCCAGCACCCGGCTCAAGCCCGGCCTGGACGACACCGACAGGCATCTGGTCAACGAGGCAGCGCGGCTACTGCGCGCAGGCTGTGTGGTCGCCTTCCCCACTGAAACCGTGTACGGGTTGGGCGCGGACGCCGCCAACCCGGACGCGGTGCGACGCATTTTCACCATCAAGGGGCGGCCGGCAAACCATCCGCTGATCGTTCATATCTCCCACGCCTCCCTGCTGAATCAATGGGCGCGGGAGGTTCCTGAAGCCGCACGACATCTTGCGGAACGATTCTGGCCAGGGCCGCTCACCCTGATCCTGCAACGTCAGCGGCATGTTCTCGACGCCGTGACCGGTGGCCAGGATTCGGTGGGGCTGCGGGTGCCCGATCACCCGCTGGCGCTAGAACTGCTGCATGCGCTCGGACCGGAGCATGGCCTGGCGGCTCCATCAGCCAATCGCTTTGGCCGCATCAGCCCGACCAAGGCGCAGCACGTGCGCGATGAACTGGGCGAAGCAGTGGATCTGATCCTGGACGGCGGTCCCTGCCGGGTGGGGCTGGAATCCACCATTATCAGCTTCGTCAGCGGCGAACCACGACTGCTGCGGCCCGGCGGCATCCCCACTGGCGCGCTGGAAGAAGAAATCGGCATGAAAATCTCACCGGATGACCCACTACACCCGTCGATGCGCGCTTCCGGCGGAATGCCCTCGCATTACGCCCCGGCCACGCCGCTTGAAATCTGGCCCGGTGAGGCGCTGTGGCACCACGCCTTGGCACTGGCAGAAAAGGAAATACGGGTTGCGGTGCTGGGGCTGACCGCCATGCCACCCGCTATCAACAATGTACTCATGCGCCACTTCCCAATGCCGACCCAGGCTGCGGATTACGGGCGCGTGCTGTATGACACGTTGCGCCAGGCCGATGCCGCCGGCTTCGACCGACTGCTGACGGAAGCGCCACCCAATGAAGACTCCTGGCGCGCCGTAGCCGACCGGCTACAGCGTGCCGCCGTTCAATTCTGACTGTAAAGGTACGCCATGCCTCTCGTCCACCTGACCGACATGCTCAATCACGCCTACCGCCACAACTACGCCGTCGGCGCGTTCGGCGTGGTCAACCTGGATTTTCTGGAGGGCGTCATGCAGGCTGCGGAAAATTGCCGAGCTCCGGTCATCATCAACCTGATCGAATCCCATTTCACCCATTACGATTTCGAGCTGTTAATGCCTGCTGTCCTGACGGCAGCGCGTCGCGCCAAAGTGCCGGTAGCGATTTATCTCGACCACGGCAGCAGCATCGAATCGGCCATGCGTGGCATCCGGGCCGGCTGCAACGGCGTGATGGTGGATACCTCTCAGCTGCCTCTGGACGAAAACCTCAAACTTACCCGAGAAGTCGTTGCCCTGGCCCACGCCTGCGGCGTGGGCGTGGAGGGAGAGCTGGGTTATGTGCCGGGGAGCGCGGAAGACGATGAGGAGAAAGACCTGGAAGGGCTGACCTACACCTTACCCGCTGAGGCCAAGGCCATGGTAGAGCGCACCGGCATCGACTGCCTGGCGGTATCGATCGGCACGGTGCATGGCCGGAAAAAAGGCATCCCCAAGCTGGATTTCACCCGGCTGACCAAGCTTCAGGAGGCCGCTGGCATCCCGTTGGTAATC
>JAHJJI010000039.1 GCA_018823025.1 Gammaproteobacteria bacterium
AGGGCCGGCGCGGCAGGGTGTCTTTTTGTTTGGTTACTTGTATTTTGGACAAGCAAAATAAAGTAACCTGCTGCCGGGCAGCCCCCGGCATCTAAACATCTGCGCGAAGCGCACACAAAACCCATCATCGCTTGCGTATTTCATAGACACTGTACTGTGTTGATGCAATCCAGCGCTTGAGGCAAGATGTAGGGATGCTAGTTTTTCCAGAACCTCATTGGGCAGTAAGGACAACCACATGACGACAAACGATACCGAGATTTTCGCATTCGTCTTGATGCCTTTCGATCCGGCATTTTCAGACGTGTATCGTCTTGGAATAAAGGAGACAGCCAGTCAATTAGGAATACTTGCCGAACGTGTGGATGAGCAGATATTTCAGGAAGGGATACTTGATCGAATCTACAGACAAATTGAGGCCGCTGACATAATCATCGCCGACATGTCCGGGCAAAATCCAAACGTTTTCTACGAAGTTGGCTATGCTCACGCAAAAGGGAAGCTTTGCGTCCTTATGACGAAAAACGCATCTGATATACCTTTTGACCTGAAACACCATAGGCATATTGTCTATGGCGAATCGATATCCAAATTAAGGGATCAGTTGCTCGAAGAGCTGGCTTGGGCAAGGAATGAAATTTCCAACGTTCGCGCTAGTAGAATTAAGGTGGTATTGAAGTCGACTTACGGCAACTTGGATAAATCAAAGTATTTAGCCAAAGGTACGGTGGATATAAAAATCGATCTTCTAAACGACTCCAGCTCTCCGTCCGCAGAAATTGAAGCGGTTTATTTCTACTCAAGCGGTGGCTGGACTTTGTATCAGGACAATCGAGATTGTCCGTCAACCGATTCAGATCTCCGCGATTTCAAAACACGGCACTTCTTAACACCGCCAGTTCGTCGATTGCATAAAAACTCGTGGGCTCAGCTCAATTTTGAGACCAAGAAAATTCTTGCGTTTGCAAAAGAAGGGGATGAATTGAAGGACTCCTATCGAGTCTCAGGTAGAAGCGTAATCCGGCTTGTAACCTCTGAGGGTAACTTTGACTATGAGATTCCCTTGGATGTCACTTTTGAAGACATACCATTTTGACGATCCGCTGGACCCAAACATTATACTAATGCCTCATAAACCACATGCCCCTCCACCAACGTATATCTAACTTTCCCCTGTAACTCCATCCCCAAAAACGGCGTATTCCTCCCCTGGCTCTTGAGCGAGCGCGGCTCAACCTTCCAGTACTTTTCAGGATCGAAGATACACACATCAGCAGACTGTCCGGCACCCAGGTGACCGTTGTTCAAAGCCAGTATCCGAGACGGTTCGGCGCTGATTTTAGCGATCGCGGCGGACAAGGATATCCCCATCTCGTTCGCCCATTTCAGCGTCAGCGGCAGCAATAGTTCCAATCCGGTGGCACCGGGTTCGGCTTCGGCGAAGGGCAGCAGCTTGGCGTCGTCGTCCACCGGGGCGTGGTCGGAGCACAGGGCATCGACTGTGCCGTCGGCGAGCGCATCGCGCAGTGCGTCACGGTCGCGCTGGCTACGGAGCGGGGGAATCAGGTGGCAGTTCGCGTCGAAAAAGCCGATGTCCATTTCGCTCAGGTGGGCGTGATGAATGGCAACGTCGCAGGTTACCGGCAAACCTTCCGCTTTCGCTGCGCGGATCAAGGCCACGCCTTCGCGGCTGGAGAGGCGGCAGATGTGGACGCGCGCGCCGGTTTCGCGGGCCAGGGTGAGTATGCCGGCCAGGGCGATGGTTTCGGCGCAGGAAGGAATCGCCGCCAGGCCGAGGCGGGTAGCCACTTCACCGTCATGGGCGACGCCGTCGCGGGCGAGAAAGGCGTCCTGCGGGCGTAGCCAGACGGTGAAACCGAAAGTGGCCGCATACTGCATGGCGTGCAGCAGCACGTTAGTGTCGGTGAGCGGCACATCGGCGTGGGAGAAGGCGATGCAGCCGGCGTCATGGAGTTCGGCCATTTCGGTCAGGCGTTCGCCGGCCAGCTTCTGGGTGAGCGCGCCGAGCGGGTAGACCCGTGCCTGGTTCAGGCTCTTGGCGCGGTGCTTGAGCATTTCCACCAGGCCGGGTTCGTCCAGCGGCGGGTCGGTGTCGGGCGGGCAGACCAGGCTGGTGACGCCGCCCGCCACCGCCGCCAGCATCTCGGATTCGAGCGTGGCCTTGTATTCGTATCCCGGCTCGCGCAATCGGGCGGACAGGTCGACCAGGCCGGGACAGACCACCAGGCCGGCGGCATCTATCGTTCGGTTGGCATTAAAGCGCTCGGGCATGGCACCAATAGCAACCATCTTGCCGGCAGCGATGAACACGTCCTGCTGTGCGTCGATATTATTATTCGGGTCAATCAGTCGGCCGTTCTTGATGTGGATTTTCATGTCAGTTTTTTCCAGCCAAAATGCTCATCACCGCCATCCGCACGGCGATGCCGAATGTGACCTGCGACAGGATCACCGACTGTACGCCGTCGGCGACGGAAGATTCGATTTCCACGCCGCGATTCATCGGACCAGGATGCATGACGATCGCGTCGGGTCGTGCCAGCGCCAGCTTCTCGGCAGTCAGGCCGTAATACTTGAAGTACTCCTGGGCGGATGGCAGCAGCGCGCCGCGCATGCGCTCGTTCTGCAGGCGCAGCATGATGATCACGTCGACATCCTTCAGCCCTTTCGCCATGTCGTGATAGATCTGCACCCCCATGCGTTCGGCACAAGCCGGGATCAGGGTCTTGGGTGCGATCACGCGTACTTCCGGCACGCCCAGCGTGGTTAGCGCATGGATCTGCGAACGCGCCACGCGCGAGTGCAGCATGTCGCCGACGATGGCCACGCGCAGGCTGGTCAGGTCCTTCTTGTAATGGCGGATGGTGAACATGTCCAGTAGCCCCTGAGTGGGGTGGGCGTGGCGCCCGTCACCGGCATTGACGACGTGGATGTGCGGCGCGAGGTGCTTTGCGATCAGGTGCGGTGCGCCGGACTGGGAATGGCGCACGATGAACATGTCCGCCTGCATCGCCGCCAGGTTGTCGACGGTGTCTAGCAGGGTTTCGCCCTTGCTGGTGCTGGATGCGCCGACGTTCAGGTTGATCACGTCGGCAGACAGCTTTTTGGCGGCGATTTCGAAGGTGGTTCGGGTGCGCGTGCTGGGTTCGAAGAACAGGTTGAAGATCGCCTTGCCCTGCAGCAGCGGCACCTTCTTCACCTCGCGCTCGGCGACGTTGAGGAAGGACGAAGCGGTGTCGAGGATGTGCCGCAAGGTCGCCGCGGGCAACCCTTCGATGGTGAGCAGATGCTGCAGTTCGCCGTTTTTATTTAGCTGCGGGTTTTTGTGCATAGGTCGTTAGTCCTGAGTGCCAAGTCCTGAGTCCTGAGTGTTCACTTAGCACTCAGGACTCAGGACTGATTTGTTATCCAGATAAGACTGCAATATCCGCTGCGCTGCGACTTGGTCCAGCACCGCCTTCTGCTTGCGCCCGCGTACTCCGGCTTCGTTCAGATCCTCGCTCGCCGCTGTCGAGCTGTGACGCTCGTCCACCAGTTCCACTTTGAGGCCGAAACGGCCTTCCAGCTGGTGCGCGAAGCGCCGGCAACGCGCGCTCATTTCGTGCTCCTCGCCGTCCGCGTGGGCGGGTAAGCCAACCACCACCAGCGCCGGCTGCCATTCTTTGAGCAGCGCCTCGATAGCACCGAAGCGCTGATCGTTGCTTTCCCCCAGTACCGTCGTTAATGGGTGCGCCAGCCCCAGCTCCAGCTCGCCCACCGCCACGCCGATGCGCTTGATACCGAAATCGAAACCCAGCACGGTGCCGCGCACCAACTGAGTGCTGAGTCCTGAGTCCTGAGTAAAATTCTCGCCCATCACTTGGAACTCAGCACTCAGCACTCAGGACTGTTGTTCTAAGCATGCCCCGCCTCATCGGCCAGGCTGGCGAGATCGACGCCGAGCAGTTGCATTGCGGCTGGCAGGCGCTGCTCCCAGGGCAGGTCGAAAATGATCGCCGCCGAAGCCGGCACGGTGAGCCAGGCATTTTGCGCCAGCTCCTGTTCCAGTTGCCCCGCCGCCCAGCCGGCATAGCCCAATGACGTCAGCAGCTTATACGGGCCTTGTCCGCGACCGACCGCTTCCAGAATGTCTTTCGAAGTGGTCAGGCCGACGTTCTCGTTCACCGCCATGGTCGATAGCCACTCTCCGACCGGCTGGTGCAGGACGAAGCCGCGGTCCATCTGCACCGGGCCGCCGAAATGCACCAGTTCCTCCGCATGCTCTTCCGATTCAAGTTCGATGCCGATCTGGTCAAGCAGCATCTTCACGGTCATCTCGATGGGCTTGTTGATCACCACACCCAGCGCACCCTGCTCGGTGTGCTCGCAGACATAGGTCAAGGATTTGGCGAAATAGGGATCGGTCATGGCGGGCATGGCGATCAGGAAATGGTCGGTCAGATTGACGGTTTTCATAATTTCATTATGTCACTCATGCGCCCTAATCAGCAAAGGCTCCGGCAGTATCCAGCTGATCGGCGCGGGTAAAGGTCCAGGTACGTACAATGCCGAGAATATCGGTGTCCTTGCGAATGTCCTCGGGGAAGGCCGCATAGGGCGCCGCCAGTCTGACAATACGAATGGCCGCCTCATCCAGTACTTTATGGCCCGAGGAACGCCTCACCTCGACGCGCTCGACGCTGCCATCGGCCTTGATGTTGACGATGAGTTGCAGGCTGCCATAAATTTTCTGCCGCTTCGCTTCTTCAGGGTAATTCAGGTTGCCGACTTTTTCCACCTTGATCCGCCAATCTTCGGCGTAGCGTGCGAAGCGGTATTCCTGGGTGCGCGCACCGACGAAGTTGCGTTTGGGTTTTTTCTGGTAGGCGTCCCAATCCCGCGAAATCTGCGCTTCCAGGCGAGCGGCCTCAAGGCTGCGCATCATCAGATCGGAGCCCGGCTTTTCTGTAGGCTCTTCGGATGGCTTGCTCTTGGCCGGAATCGGCTCAACGGTTTGCGTCGATTTGACCTGGGTCATCAGGAGTCGGGCTTGCTGTTCCAACTGGCTGACTTGCTGCTGCTTCTGCGCGGCTTCCGACTCCTGCTGGGGCCGATCCAGCACTGGCAGCGGGCTTTTGGCCCGGCGTTCGGCATCGGTGTTGCCGCCGCCGTCGAGATTGGCCTGCGCCAGGGCATCGGCCTTGACCGGCCGGGAGGAGGATTTACTGTTGACCAGCACGACCTCGAGGGAGGTGGCGATGCCCGATTTTTTCATCTCAGGCGCCTTGAAGTTCAAGCCGAACAACACCAGCAAATGCAGGGTGATGGAGATCAGCAGCACCAGTCCGAGGCGATCAGACTGGTTCAGCCGCGCGTAGCGGCCCAGAGAAATGGGAGCACGATGATTGTTCAAGGCGCAGCCAGTTTAGCAGAAATAATCTGCCTGATCATTGCTCCAGGGGGCCTACATAGCGGCACTGGCATGTCACCTCGAGCAGGTCCACTTTCGACACCTCGAGTGAAACCCGGCTGCCTGGCGGCACTTCGGGCAGTAGCGGCACCCGGATAAACAGCGGCAGGTGATCGAGCTTGACCAGATTTTCCTTTACCACCACCGCGCCGGTTTCGCTGACCTGTTCCTGCTGCAGCCAGCGCAGGCACCAGTAGCGCTCCATCTGGTCCTGGATGTTGCCGTAAGCTTCGTAGGCCAGATCGAAATCGCGCATCGCGATCAGCAAACGTTCGTCACGATTGCCGTAGGGGGCCGGCTTGCCTTCCAGTCGGGCGATCAGCTGGCGCTGGTTGATCAGATCGACATAGCGGCGCAACGGCGAACTCGACCACATGTAGTGCGTCACGCCCAAGCCCTGGTGCGCGCCTGGCGACACGCTCATGCGCACCTTGCCGCCTTCCTGGTTGCGGTAGATGCCGGCATAGTCGGCTTCCGCCAGTTCCTTGCCCCAGGTGGCATTGGTATGAATCATCAGCTCCGACACCACCCGGTCGATAGGGGTATCGCGGTGGCGCTCGGTAATCGAAACGCGATCGTCCACCACGGCGAAATTGTAATCCGGGAAATTCCTGCTGCTTTCCCCTTTGCCCCGGCCTTCCTTGAGCTTGGTGGTGAAATCCCATAACAGCAGGAGCTCGTCTTTCCAGGCGTAATCGCCCTCCCGGCTGAGCACGGACGCTCCGTTGAATACCGGTTCCAGGGCTTCGTGGCGCAGGTTGGCGGCGATTTCTACATGATCCAGCGCGCTCTCCTGGCCGACCACGGCATATTCCGGTGTTACTTCGAGGTACAGTGACAGCGCGGGGCAACGACGACCTGCGGCCAGGGTGTAGCGCTCCACCAGTTTCTCCGGCAGCATGGTGATCTTCTGACCCGGCATGTACACCGTGGACAACCGCTGCGAGGCGATTTCATCGAGACGGTCGCCCGGCGCGAAGCCCAGCCCCGGCGCGGCGATATGGACGCCGATACGCCAGTTGCCGTTATCCAGGCGTTTGATCGAGAAGGCGTCATCAATTTCGGTAGTGGCAGCATCGTCGATGCTGAAGGCTTGTGCATCCGAATGCGCGGGGTCGCCCTGAGGGTGAAGAATTTCGACTTCGGGGAAACCCGTGCCTTCGGGAAAATGCTCGCGCAGAAAGCGGTTCAGGTGGTAAGCATGAGCAGAAGGGATCGCGCCACACGTGTCCAGCAACTTCACCGGATTGAGATTGGTTTCAGCGCAGGCCTTGTCGAGCGCCTTGAATTCGAGCGTGTTCTTGTCCGGCGCGTAAAGCAGGGCTTCCACGATTTGCGGCGTGAACATTTCTGGCAGGCGTCCCGCCACCATTTCAGCCACATGCGCTGCGATGGTTTCTGCCTGCTTGCGTTTCTTCTCCTCGGAAGCCAGCGCTGCCTTGAGGTTTTCCTCCGGGGCAGCCTTGTAGCGACCTTTGCCTTTCTTGTAGAAATACATCGGCGCGGTATGCAGTTTCAGTGCTGTCGCCGCCGCCTCGACCGGGGAAGGCGCATGGCCATAGTATTCGCGGCCCAGGTCAACGAAAGCGAATTCCTCTGAGCCGCTGACCTCCCACAGGAAAATCGGATCGAGTTCCGCCGCCGCCGCTTCTGCCGCTTCCATGAATCCGGCGATGGCCGGCGTCTCGAAGCGCAATAGCACGTTGGCGGCCTTGATCTTGGAACGCTTGCCATGCGGCGTTTCCACCTGCAAGGAGGAGGTGTTGTCGGCCATGACGCTGGCTACCTTGATGGTGCCGTCTTCTTCGTACAAAACATTCATAAAAATGCAAAATCCATAATGCTGCCGACATGTTCGGCAAAATTTGTTAAACCGTGATCGCCACCCTCGATGATGATTTTCTGCGCCCCGGCATATCTCGCCATGGCATCGCGATAATCCAGCACCTCGTCCTGCGTTCCCACAATCAGAAGATAGCGCTCCGGTCGAGTGATCGCCGGCACTTCCAGCTGACGCAACTGCTCGATGTGCGCCTGCGTCAGCTCATATTCTTCGCCTGTATACAGGTTGCGGTTTAGTCCCAGAAAGGCCGGCAATAGTTCATAAGGCCGGACCGCCGGGTTGATCAGCACCGCCTTGAGTCCATACTTCTCGGCCAGCCAGGTGGCATAGTAGCCGCCAAGAGAACTGCCCACCAGGGTAACCGGAGCATCACCCGCTGTCTCGATCAGCGCTTCCAGCTTGCCAACCGCTTCTTTCGGCGAGTGCGGCAGGTCGGGCGCGGTAAACTTCTGGTCGGTTCCCTCAAGCTTCTGCCGCAGGATGCCTGCCTTGAAGGAGGCGGAGGAGCTGTTGAAGCCGTGGATGTAGAGGATCACCGGGCGAGCGCCGCCAGTAACTTTTCGTGCACGCCTCCAAAGCCGCCATTGCTCATCACCAGCACCTGGTCGCCGGGACGGGCGACGGTAGTCACAGCGGCCACCAGGTCATCGAGGTCATCGAAAGCTTGCGCCTTGTCTCCCAGCGGGGTCAACGCGGCGGCGGCATCCCAGCCCAGATTGGCGCTGTAGCAGAACACCTGGTCGGCGTCTTTCAGGCTGCCGGGTAAGGCATCCTTCATCACGCCCAGCTTCATGGTGTTGGAGCGCGGCTCCAGCACCGCCAGGATGCGCGCGTTGCCGACCTTGTGGCGCAAGCCGGCGACGGTGGTTTCAATGGCGGTGGGATGGTGGGCGAAGTCATCGTAAACCGTGATGCCGCTTACTACGCCGCGTACTTCCATGCGGCGCTTCACGTTCTCGAATTTCCCCAGTGCTTCGATGCCGAAACCGGCGGGCACACCGGCGTGGCGGGCAGCGGCAATCGCCGCCAGGGCGTTCATGCGGTTGTGCTCGCCGAGCAGCGGCCAGTTCAGCATGCCCTGGAACTCTTCCTTGTAGGCGACCGCACCAGCAGCGCCGATGGTCCAGCCCTGCGCCGTGCCGAAACGCTCCACCGGGGTCCAGCAGCCTCGCGCCAGCACCCGGTCCAGGCTGGATTCGCGCCCGTTGGCGACGACCAGTCCATTGCCGGGCACGGTACGAACCAGATGGTGGAACTGGGTCTCGATCGCGGCCAGATCGGGGAAAATATCGGCATGGTCGAATTCGAGGTTGTTGAGTACGGCGGTGCGCGGGTGATAGTGGACAAACTTGGAACGTTTGTCGAAGAAGGCGGTGTCGTACTCGTCCGCTTCGACCACGAAAAACGGCGAGTCGGTGAGCCGGGCGGAGACGCCGAAATTCTGCGGCACGCCGCCGATCAGGAAGCCCGGCTGCAAGCCCGCATATTCGAGTATCCATGCCAGCATCGCCGAGGTGGTGGTCTTGCCGTGGGTGCCGGCCACTGCCAGCGTCCACTTGTCCTTCAGTACATGCTCGGCCAGCCACTGCGGGCCGGACACGTAGGGCAGGCCGCGGTTGAGGATTTCCTCCATCAGCGGATTGCCGCGCGTCACCACGTTGCCGATCACGAACATATCGGGTTCCAGTCTGGTCTGCGCCGGATCGAAGCCTTCGGTCAGGGCAATACCCTGGGCTTCGAGCTGCGTGCTCATCGGTGGATAGACGCCGGCATCGCAGCCGGTGACCTTGTGCCCAGCCTGCTTGGCCAGCACCGCGATGCCCCCCATGAAAGTACCGCAGATGCCGAGAATGTGAATATGCATGAATAGCAACGGGTGATTGATTAACCGCCCATTATAAAGCTTTTTGACTACAAGCTAAAACGCTCATGATGAATCGCCATGAGCGTTTCCCTCACCTCAATCCTCTCCCGCAAGCGGGAGAGGAGGCAATGGTAAAGGGCGCTTGTTTTGATCGGCGGATTGCATCGGTAGCAGGGCCGCCGCGGGGGGGACGCCGTACCAGTCCGAGCCCTGAGCCACCTGCAAGGCCGTATGACGAACTCGCTCCCAGACTTCATCCGGAGAAATGTTGAGGAAATCCCGTATCGCCGCAAAATCATCCGGCAAGGCGGCATCCTTCCAGCCATTGGCGGAATGCCGGGCCAGCGCCACCGCAAGCGCGACGCATTTTGTTCGTGGCAACTCGGCATGGGATTCATCCATCAGCGACAACAGCAGCTTGGGCAAATGCCAGGTCGACGCCAGGGCAATCTGCAGTTCAATGATGTGGAAACTCAGCACTTCCTGCTGCGCCGCGACACTGCGCAATGTCGGGTCGCGCCGCATCCTGTCGCGGATTTCCAGCATCTGCCCGGGTGCAAAGCACCACAGCAGCATTTCCGCCAGGTCGCGCAGCAACGCGGCAATCACCACCTCGTCGGTGGCGATGTCATGGCGCAGCGCCGACCAGTCCAGCGCGTACATGGCGGCATGACGCGCCCGGCTCATCACCTGCATCATGCCTTCGAGAGCCAGGGGATGGTCGGCCAGGCTATCCTCAATAATGGGCTGATCAGCGAATTGTTTGAAAAATGGCGTCGTGCCTATCATCATGATGGCGCGGTCGATGGTGGTAATGTCGGTAACCTGGCTTCTGCCACGATGCGACTCCAGATAACGCAGCACTTTCACCGTCATGATCGGATCGTGCAGGATCGCGGTCGCTAATTCGCGTCCATTGAGGTCATCCTCCTTTTCCTGGAGCCGCGCAAGCTCCGTCACCGTGCGGCGCAATACCGGCAACTGCGCCTGATCGAGATAAACCCCCCAGGCGTTCAGGCCAAACTGCCTGTCTATCATGATTGTCTGATCTCCTCGTCAGCCTTTTTTTATCAAGCCAGCGCTTCGACGCTGATCACGGCCTGCAAAATATGCTCCGCGCCGGGCAGCACCGTCACCACGTTGTCAACGGCATTGGCGGATTCCACGCAGACCATGCCGCGATAGCCTTCCGGGCCGAAATCGCCCATTTTTTCCGCCTTTTCGATCCAGGGATTCCACACCACAGTGGAACGGCTGCTGCGCGTGGCGATGCGTATTTGCCGCTTGAGGCCAAGGTCTTCGATCAGACAATCGGATTCGGTGTCGAGATAGATCCGGTCGACCTCGCTCTCGATCACGATGGGCCCCTGCTGGGTCTTGCTGGTGGTGCCGCCTACTTTATCCAGGTAGGTGCAGCCTTCCAGCCCCTTGATTTTCATGTCGGCCACGTCGCTGATGTGAAAATAGGTGTGGAGCGCCTCGCCGATCTGGAATGGCGCGCTACCGGTGTTGCGCGTTACCAGCTCGACTTTCAGCTCGGCGCCAACCGTCACCCGCAGTTGCGCGCTCGAAGGGTGGGGCCACTGGGCGCGGGTGGCATCGGTTTCTATCAGGCCAAAGCTGATGAAAGTAGCGCCATCCGGTAACGCTTTGGTTTCCAGGATCTCCCACATCACCGTGCGGGCAAAACCGTGGCCCGGCAATTTGGCATCCTCGGCATGGGGGCCGAACCACGGCCAGCAGACCGGCACGCCGCCGCGTATCGACTTGCCCGGCGCAAATTTGCCGAAGCGGGAAAGCCACAGCACCGGCTCCTGGCCACGCGGTTGCCAGGTCATCACATGGGCGCCCTGCAGGGCGATCATGGATTCGGCGAGGCTGTTGGCGATTTCGGCTACGGTCAGACCGCCAGGGCCTTCCTTGAACTGGACGTGGCCGGGAATGGCAAAACGGCTGTTGAGGGCAGTCAAATCGGTTGAACTCATGAAACGCTCCTTGATAAAAGTGATCCTAAAAACGGCAATTGCTTAACCGCAGAGGCGCGGAGACGCAGAGAAATAAATGTGTGAGGTCATGCAATACTATAATTCATTGTTTTACTCAGCGCCTCAGCGTCTCTGCGGTTCAACTGAGAAATAGTTGATCAAGCCATCTCGACGCGATTCCTGCCATGCTCCTTGGCCCGATACAATCCTGCGTCAGCTCGGCCGACGAAATTTTCGGCCGAGTCCCCCGTGCAATATTCCGTCAGACCGAAGCTGCAGGTCACGCGGCTGATATCGGAAAAGGAGTGGGTTTCCACTGCAAATCTCAGCTTTTCTGCCAAAAGCCGCATGTTCTCCGCAGTACAGTTGGGTGAAAGAATAACGAATTCCTCACCACCCCAGCGCGCAAAAAAATCGTGTTCCCGGATGATTTGGGAAACCAGCTGGGTCAGTTCCACCAGGACGTCATCGCCGACCTGATGGCCGTAAGCGTCATTTATCTGCTTGAAATGATCGATATCCATGAGCATGACGGCAAGCGGCAAATGATGGCGTGCTGCCCTGCGCATCTCTGTTTCAAGGAAGGAATTAAACAGCCTTCGGTTGGCGATGCCGGTGAGGACATCCGTCGTGGCCTGTAACTTGAGATTCTCCTCGGCCCGCTTGCGGTCGGTGATGTCGCGCGCAATCCCGATCCCGTGCCACCTCCCTCTGATTTGCACGGAAGAAAGAGATAACTCGACAAAGCATTCAGCGCCATCCTTGCGCACAATCTCGAGCTCCATGGCTTCCCCGGCATGTCCGACGTCCGTGGCCGCAAGCTGGCTCAAGCTGGTTTCGTACTTTTCCCGGTAATGCGATTTCGGAGGGACAATCAAGGCAAGAAAATTTTTGCCCATCGCTTCTTCGCGGGGGTAACCGAAAATCTTGTCGGCCGCTTCGTTCCAATAGGTCAGCACGCCGCTGTCGTCAACCATCACAATGGCATCATGCGCCGAGCTGGTAATCAGACCGAGCAATTCCTCTCGCTCCCTGAGTTCGGCAGTCCGCTCGCTCACCAGGTTCTCCAGCTCCTCCTTGCCACGCTGAAGGACCAGCTCCGCTTCCTTGATGCGGGTGATTTCCGTCCGGATCGTCACGTACTGACAAGGCTTTCCACTGGCATCCAGGACGGGTCTTACCGTGGTTTCCACCCAATAAAGATCACCATTCTTCTTGCGGTTGCAGACTTCGCCATGCCAGACCTTGCCGCTGGTGATGGTTTTCCACAAGTCAGCAAAAAACGCTTTGGGATGGACACCTGAATTCAAAATCCGGTGATCCTGCCCAAGCAGCTCTTCGACGGAATATTGAGAGACCTGACAAAACTTTTCATTGACGTAAGTGATCCGCCCCAAAGTATCGGCAATGCTGACGATCGCGTGCTCGTCCAGGGCCTGCTTCTGGAATTCAAGATCCCCGACACTTTCTTCAAGTTTGGCTTTTGTCCCGCTCAGCCGCAGCATCAGATCCGACATGCTGCGGCTGACAAAGACGGCAATCAGGAAGGCCAATACTATCGCAGCGCCCCCGCCTGCAACCAAGGTCGTCTGTGCGCTATCGTGCAATCTGGAGGCAGCAGCCACACTGTGTCGTGTTTCCTCGACCTGAAACTGGATAAAGGCGTTGATCACCTCGAACTCACGCGCCTGCGCCGGCAAGGCCTTGTCCTGTAACAGGCGGCTCGCCTCTTTCATCCGGTCGGCCGCCACCAGGTTTATGACCTCCTGTTGCAAATTCATGGCAACCGAAGTGAATATACTCTGGTCTTCCAGCATGGATTCTTCCGCCGGCACCAGATTGTATTCCCGCAGTTTTGTGCGAGCCTTGCCGAATGTCGTACCCAAATTGTAAAACTGCTGTATTTTTTCCACCCGGTTAGCCGGGTCGGCATCGAACGTGAGGCTGTTAAGCAGGAAGGCTCTTTCTCGCGATGCGTTGTACATCGTGTAAGCCAGGGCGGCATGGTTGTTGTGCTCCTCGGCGACATCGTCGAGCGCCGAACTGATTGCGTTCAGACGGGACAGACTGAAAACGAGCAGGGTCAGCATCAGCACCATAACCAGGCCGAAGCCGATGGCGATCACGCGGGTCGAATAACGCTTCAGGATGGGCGAGGGTTGTTTGTCCTGATTCATCGGAATTGCCGAAAGCTCTGCCAGTTTTTAATTGTAAATAATATGTGTCATTGTATCGCCGTCAAGTTCAAACTTGACGCTTTTCAGCGTGCCGCAGGTCTGAAGCAATGAGGCCCGCCTCTGAACCGCATTATTTGCCGGAAGCATTATCCAGTATCTCCAGGATGCTGCTGACAGCATCGTGCAGATTGGCCATCGCCTCAGGGTTTTTCACGACCACATAATTCGCGTCGGTTGCCCGCATCTTTTGTTTTCCCAGCTCGGCATTGGAAGTCAGCAGGATCGTCTTGATGTCCCGGTTGGGCGAAGCGGACAATCGCAGCGCCCCGATCAGCGCTTTGCCATTCAATGTCGGCACCTCGAGCGAGGTCACCAGGATATCGAAAGGCTCCTGCAGCACCCGCAACAAGGCCGCATAACCGTTATCCTCCACAACCACGCGCACCGGCAGTTCCTTCAGCGCCTGGGAATAGTAATTGGCACTGAAGCGGGAGCTGTCCACCAGCAGCAAGGCGCGTTCCACCGCGAAGTCCTTGCTGTGAAGTTCGAGCAACTTGCGCTCGATCTCGAGAAAGGTATCGTTGCCGCGCCGCGCCTGATCGACCACGGCGCGGAGCAAACTGACGTAATTAAAACTGCTGTCAATGAAGGCTTGAGACAACTCTGCCAGATGCCCGCTTACCGCATTCAGACTATCCTCGAATTGGTGGCAGATGGCGCTCAGGATATGCAGCCCATGGGTGCCGCCGCTGCCCTTGATGCTGTGCAGGATCCGGTAGAGTTCGTTGAATTCGTCGACGCTCGCCCCACCCCGTTTTTCGATGGCCAGCAGCAAGTTGTCCAGTTTATCCAGCCGTTCCGGCAGATCATCGAGAAACACGCTGCGCAGCTGGCGCAGCATCGCCTGCAGCATGTCAGTGTCGGGTTTTCGGTCTTTTTCCATGCTTTTTCCAGCCATCCATAAAAGTGTGCGACGGGACTCTCTATCCCCTCCATACTACCTCAGTGCTCTATAGCCTGCAGCGCGAACGCTTCGAAGGATGCCGCGTCCAGAGGTTTGCTGTACCAGTAGCCTTGCAACATATCGCAGCCCTGGCCGCAAAGGAACTGCCGTTGTTCGGCGGTTTCCACCCCTTCTGCCACCGTTTTCAACCCCAGGCTCCGGGCGAGCTGGATCACGGCGATGGCAATGGCGCTATCGTCTGGGTCCCCGGGAATATCCATCACAAAAGAGCGGTCGATCTTGAGCTTGCTCACCGGGAAGCGCTTGAGGTAGCTGAGGGAGGAATAGCCCGTGCCGAAATCGTCGATGGCGATACTCAGGCCATGCTGGTTCAGCTGATTGAGCAGGCTCACGGCGGCATCAGGATTTTCCATGACGGAACCTTCGGTGATTTCCAGTTCCAGGGCGGAGGCAGGGACATCGAACTCCCGCAAAATATCGATGATCTTGCCCACCAGGTTTTCCTGATGGAACTGCCGGGGCGAAAGGTTTACGGCAAAGCGCAAGTCGGTCAGCCCCAGTTCGCGCCAGACTTTGATCTGGCGACAGACTTCGCGCAGCACCCAGGTGCCGATGGGCAGAATCATGCCGTTTTCTTCTGCCAGCGGGATGAACTGGAGGGGCGACACCATTCCGCGCTCGGGATGATGCCAGCGGATCAGCGCTTCAGCGCCCACCAGTCGACCAGAAACAATATCGGCCTGAGGCTGGTAATGCACGGTGAACTCACCCTGTTCCAGGGCACGGTGCAGGCTGTTTTCCAGCAGCAGGCGCTCGTTGCTGAACCAGTTCATTTCCGGACTGAAAAACTGGAAATTATTCCGACCCATCGCCTTGGCATGGTACATGGAGGTGTCGGCATTTTTCATCAGAGTTTCGATGTTGTCGCCATCGTGCGGATAGAGGCTGATACCGATGCTGGTCGAACTGTGCAGAACCTGGCCACCGACCTGGTAGGTCTGGGAGAGACTGCCGAGGATTTTTTCCGCCACCTGGGCGGCCGCATTGACCACCTCGTCACCTGCCAGCGCCAGCACGAACTCGTCTCCGCCCAGGCGCGCCAGCAGGTCGCTTTCGCGCACACACTCCCTGAGCCGCTGCGCCACTTCCACCAGCAGACAATCGCCGATGTTGTGTCCCAGGGTGTCGTTGATAATCTTGAAGCGGTCCAGATCGATGAACATCAGGGCCACTTCCTGATTCTCCCGTTTGGCCGTGGCAATGACCTGCTCAAGACTGATTTGCAGATGCAAGCGATTGGGCAGTCCGGTCAGTGCGTCATGGTGGGCGATATGGCGAATTTTTTCTTCGACGGCCTTTTGTTCGCTGAGGTCAGTAAAACTACCGATATGAAAATCAATCTTGCCCTGGGCATTGCGCACCACCGAGATGGTGAGCAATTTGGGATAGATCTCGCCATTCTTGCGCCTATCCCACATTTCGCCCTGCCAGAAACCCTGTTCGCGAATGGCGTGCCACATGCGTTGATATTCTTCGGGCGTGGCATGGCCCGCAGACAGAATTTTCGGATTCTGGCCGCATATTTCTTCTGGTGTATAGCCGGTCATGCGGGTAAAGGCCGGGTTCACTTCAACGACGCAATTGTCGCAGTCGGTGATCATGATCGCCTCGCCGCCATACTCGAAAACATGGGCAGCAAGGCGCAGCCGAGCCTCGGTACGTTTGCGCTGGAGGAGATTACGCACCCGGACGAGCAATACCGCCACCACCACCGGCTTGGTGATATAGTCGTCTGCCCCCAGATCGAGGCCTTCGAGCTGGCTTTGCTCGGAGACGTCGGCCGTGACGAAGATCACCGGGATGCCGCGAGTCTCGGGATTCTCGCGCAAGCGCCGCAAGACCTCGAGACCGCTCATGCCCGGCATCACCACATCCAGCAGAATCAGCTGCGGGCGATCATCCCCCGCCGCCAGTTCGAGCGCTGCCGCACCGCTGGTTGCGGTTTTTATGCGGTGATCGTCGCGTAGAGCCGCCGCCAGCACGTGCAGGTTGGCGGGCATGTCGTCCACCAGCAGGATCAGCGGTTTTTCGTGTGTTGTCGTCATTTTTCTGTCAAATGTCGTTTAGCCACATCACTTACCCTCCTCCCCCGGCCTCTCTCCCACAGGTGGGAGAGGGGAGTGTTTCAGGATTCTACTTTGACTTTACCGGATTCCGGCAACTTGCCGACAGAAAGGGGAAATTCGACCCAGAAAGTACTGCCTTGGCCGGCAACGCTTTCCACGCCGATACTGCCGCCCATGGCCT
Organism: Gammaproteobacteria bacterium; assembly: GCA_018823025.1. Taxonomy (GTDB): domain Bacteria; phylum Pseudomonadota; class Gammaproteobacteria; order Burkholderiales; family Sulfuricellaceae; genus Sulfuricella. Next base: position 16,611 of record JAHJJI010000039.1, read on the forward strand.
CTGCCAGTTTATTGGAAAGCGCCAGACCAAGACCGATTCCGCCGATGCCGTCATAAGCCGATTCCATGCGCTCGAAGGGCTGGAACAGGCGCGGCAGGGCCTCGGCCGATATGCCTCGCCCGCTATCTTGCACCGTAATTCTGTGCCGCCCATCCGGGACTTGGCGGCAGGCTATCTCCGCACTGCCGCCATCCCTGTTGTACTTGATGGCATTGGACAACAGATTCAGCAGAATCTGGCGCAAACGCAGGCGGTCGGCCTGAACAGCGCAGCCGCAATTTACCTTGGAGGCCAGCTCAACATGGTGCTGCGTAGCCAGCGGCTGCGTCAAGTCCATACACTCCCTGACCAGTTGCGCAATCCCTACCGGCTCCAGCGTCAGTTGCATATGACCACGCTCGATACTGGTCATATCCAGCACTTCGGTGATCAGCTCCAGCAGTTGGTGGCCGGCGTTCAGTATCTCGTTGACGTAATCCGCCTGATCCTTGTTGGGCGAGGTCTGTAGCTCGAATTCGAGTAGTTGTCCAAAGCCGAGGATGGCGTTCATCGGCGTGCGCAGCTCATGGCTCATGCGCGCTAGGAATTCGGATTTGGCACTGTTGGCCCGTTCGGCTTCATCTTTCGCCTCGAGCAGCAATGCGGTGCGCTGTTCCACACGCTGCTCAAGGTCATCGTTGAGTTGCTGAAGTGCAGCCTCGGCGCGTCTGCGCAGGAGAATGTTGCGCACCCGGGCCAGCAATACGGTTGCCACCACCGGCTTGTTGAGGTAATCGTCCGCCCCCCGGTCAAGGCCTTCGACCTGAGTTTGCTCGGACATGTCGGCAGTGACGAAGATCACCGGGATGTCGCGGGTTTCAGGTTGCTCGCGCAAGCGCTGCAAGACCTCGATGCCGCTCATGCCCGGCATCATCACATCCAGCAGGATCAAGTCCGGCCTATCCTCCCGCGCCGCCAGTTCGAGCGCCTCCGCACCGCTGGTGGCGGTCTTGATGCGGCAAGTCTCACGCAGTGCCGCCGCCAGCACGTGCAGGTTGGCGGGCACGTCATCCACCAGCAGGATCAGCGGTTTTTCTTGTATCGTCATTTCCATATCAAACGTTATTGGTCATCCGGCTACTCATCTTCGTTTCCCAATGTCACTCCATGAATGGCTGCCAGTTGCACAACGCTGGCCAATGCGCCGTCATGATCGAAATGGTCTACCTGCCGTATCAATCGTGCAAGTGCTTTATCGGGCCAATTTGAGCGAGCGAGGCTGTGCAGGGACTCTACCAGTTCAACCGGAATCAGCTCCCGTTCTTGCAGGTAGGGCGTCAGACGGTTCAGTACCTGGGCCAGCACTTCCCGGTCGACGGCGTGTTCTCCGGCAGCAGATTGCACTGGCGCAAAATGGGTATTGATGGCGTCCAGCGCCGCGGTGAGTGCGTCGGCGAAACCCTGCATGGCGCTTAACTCGCTACCTGCCTTCACTTCCTTTTCCAGCTGTCGGGTCGCCTCGGCGAGCGCCACCGCCCCCAGATTGGCGGCAACGCCCTTGAGGGTATGCAGCAAAATGGCGGCCTGTGCATTGTCGCCCGCCTGCACCAGCGCATCCAGCTGCGCCAGCGCCCCCGACTGCGCCCCGGCAAAGCCGAGGAGCAGTCGGGCCAGCAGGTTGCGATTTCCATCCAGCCGGCGCAACGCCATTTCAAGATCGAAACCCGGCAAGGATGGCGGAAGGGCGTCCCTCACCTCAATCCTCTCCCCAAGGGGAGAGGAGGCAAACGTGAAAAACGCTTGTTTCGATCGGCGGGTTTTCACCCATTTCAGCAACACCCTGATCATGTCCTCGGGGGCGATGGGTTTGGCGATGAAGTCCACCATTCCGACAGCGGCGCTTCGATCTCTATCCTCCGGCAGCACCGCCGCCGTCATGGCGATAATCGGCAGCGACTTGCCCTGAGGCAGTTCGCGGATCAGCCGGGCAGCCTCCAGACCATCCATGACCGGCATATGTAAGTCCATCAGCACGGCGTCGAAGGTCTCGCTTTTTACCCGCTCCACCGCCTCGCCACCATGCGCGGCCAGCGTTAGGGACGCTCCACGTCGTTCGAGAAATTCGGCCGCCATCAGCCGGTTGAGCGCGTTATCTTCCACCAGCAGGACACGCACCCCCTGCAGGCTCTGTGGGGATTCGACCGCATCGGCGGGCGCGCTAGCTTGAGCCAGCTTGCTGTGGGATGACGCGACACCGGCCTGAATGGTGAAGAAAAAAGTAGAGCCCTGGCCTTCGACGCTGGAGACGGAGATCTCGCCGCCCATCAGCCCCACCAGTTGTTTGCAGATAGCCAGACCCAGCCCGGTGCCGCCATATTTACGGGTCGTCGAGTTGTCAGCCTGGGTAAATGCCTGGAACAGGCGCTCCGCTTGACCGCTGGACAAACCGATGCCGGTATCGCGCACGGAGAAGCGCAGCCGCTGGGTGGCAGGGTTGCGTTCCACCACTTCAACTTTGATGCGGATCTCGCCGCGCTCGGTGAATTTCACCGCATTGCCCACCAGGTTGGTGAGCACCTGGGAAAGTCGTAACGGGTCGCCGAGAATTTCGGCAGGCACATCCGGCGCGACCTCGAATAACAATTCCGCCCCCTTTTCTTCAGCCTGGGCACCGAACAGGTCGGCCACCTGCTCCAGGCTTTCCTGCAGGCGGAACGGCACCTGCTCGATGCCCATGTGTCCGGCCTCGATCTTGGAAAAATCGAGAATGTCGTTGAGTATGCCCAGCAGAGAACGGGCGGAGGAATGGGCTTTTTTCAGGAAATCCTGCTGCCGGTGGGTCAACTCGGTGTCCAGCACCAGTTGGGTGAGGCCGAGAATGGCGTTCATCGGGGTGCGGATTTCATGACTCATGTTGGCGAGAAATTCTGATTTGGCCTTGTTGGCGGCTTCTGCTGCCAGACGGGCTTCGGTCAGGATTCCTTCTTCCAGCTTGCGCAGAGTAATGTCACGCAGAAAGACGACCATTCTGCCACCAGCTTCGGGCATGAAATTCACGCTCACCTCGAAATCCAGCTGGCTGCCATCTTTTCGCCGATGCAGGGTCTCGAATCGGTCTGAACCTGTGTTGATCACCTTCTCCAGATGGGCCTTGGTTTCCTCCAGTGTTTCGATGACTTCCACATCGGCTATAGTCATCGTCAGCAACTCTTCCCGGCTATAGCCGATCAACTTGCAATAGGCATCGTTTACATCCTGGAATCGCCCCTGCATGTCGCAGATCCAGAAACAATCCAGGGTGGTTTTCAGGATGGCCTGATATTCCATCTCGGACTGCATGCGCCCGGTAATGTCCTGGACTGTACCTATCGATCGAAGCGGCTTGCCCTCTGTATCGAAGTTCGACTCGCAGCGTTCGTGCACCCACTTGATGCGGCCATCGCTCATCCGCAGCCGGTGCGTGATCTCGTAAGGCATGCGGGTCTCGAGCGAGTGGGTATAGGCCTGGTTCACCAAGTCGCGGTCGTCGGGGTGAATGGCATTGAGGAAGGCTGCATAGGTGGCGCCGAACTGGTTCCTGTCGATCTCGAACAGGCGGAAGATTTCGTCTGACCAGATCAGCTTGTCCTTCTGCAGGTCCAGCTCCCAGTTGCCCAGCTGGGCGATGTACTGCGCTTCGTTCAACCGCTCTACGCTGATGTTCAGCGCCAGCTCCATGGACCTGCGCGCAGTCACATCCTGGCCCGTGGCGAGCACCGAAATCACCTGGCCCTGCGCATCTTTCATGGTCTGGTCGTACCATTCGATCTCAAGTTCTTCGCCGCTGCGCGTGACGACGGGATTGATGTTGCCGCGTGTCGGCTCGTCGTGGGCAGACTGCAGGAACAAGGCGCGGATTTTGTCCTGGTCGCGCGCGGGCAGGAGGGTGCGGAACCACTCCTTGCCCTTGACCTCGTCCAGCCGGTAGCCGGTGAGCTGCTCGAAATAGGGGTTGACGTATTCGATCAGGCCCTGGGCGTCGAGCAGCAGGACGATCACTGGCGCGGTATTGACCAGGCTGGAGGCGAAATCGCGCTCGTGCTGCAAGGACTGCTCCATCTGCTTGCGCGCCGTGATGTCGCGTGACAACATGATGAATCGAGGTTCTTGTCCGGGAGCGGTGTTTTTGCGGGAGACGGAAAGCTCGAACCACGAATCGCCTGCCGGAAGGGGCAGCTCGAACTGCTGGCCATGTGACTGGCCATTTTTATGCGCCTCTTGCAATGCCTGCATGACAATATCCGCCGCCTCGGGCGGCAGCACATCGAGGACTTTTTTTCCGATCAGGTTGTTCGCTGGTGCGGCCAGCAAATCAGGGTGCTGGGCACGGATATCATGGTAAGTCCCATCCAGCCCCAGCTCAAAAAGAAGATCCGGAATGGCATCGATAGTAGCTTCCAGCTGGTTACGCGTGGTCAGCGTTTCAAGCTCTGCCTGCTTTCTCGCCGTGATATCCACGAACGAACCCATCATGCAGACAGGCTGCCCGGCCTCATCCATCACCATGTGCGCCGATAATTGCAAATCGGCCCGCGCGCCGCCATTCAGGCGGGCGCGCAATTCGCCCCGCCAGCGGCCCTGATGCTGCAGAAGTTCCTTGGCTATTTGTGCCTCTTCAGGCTCATCCCAGAATTCGGTCAGCGAGCGCCCGAGCGCATCCTCCGGCCCCTCTAGCCGCCATAGATTAACAAACGCCTGGTTTACGTAGGAAATTATGCAATCCAGATCGGCGATGACGATAGCGTTGATCGAGGACGCAATGGCGGCATCTTTGACGCGCAGGTTGGCCAGGCTCTGTGTCAGCTCGGTGGTGCGCTGCTCGACCTTCCCCTCAAGCTCCGCATAGGAAGCTTGCAAACGCTCCGCCATGATATTGAAGGAAGTGGCAAGGTAGCCCAGTTCGTCCCGCCCGATCACAGCCACGCGCTGGTCGAGCTTGCCGGCGGCGATCTCCTGAGCGCTGATACTGAGGTCTTTCAACGGGGCGACGAAACGGCGCGCGAGCAGGAGGGCGCCGATGAGGGAGGCAAAAAGGGCCAGCACGACAACCACCAGAGCGAAGGTGCGCACCCGGTAAAGCGGGGCAAGCGCCTCTGCGGCATCCATTTTTGTCACCATGCCCCATCCCATGCGGGGAAAGTAGCGCCACGCCGCCACCACGGGCCGCCCCTGGTAATCAATCTCGTAGCCGCTGCCGCGCTCGCCATGCAGCGCGCGCGCTATGGGCACTACGCGATGTTGACCGGTAAGCGGGAGTTTTTCCTTCATCGCTGCATCGGGAATGGAAGTCAGCGGCGCTATCACCAGTGCAGTGTGCTCGTCCTCCCGGCGCGCCACCACGGTTTCGCCGCTATTTCCCAACCCGGTCCTGTCGAGCAGCACCTGAAACACGCGGGCATTGTCGATCTGCAGCGCCAGCACCCCTGTAACCTTGCCCTGATCCATGATCGGCACGGCGACAAAGGCGGCGATGGCATTGCCCGAGGGCGCATACAATTCAAACTCCGAAATGTTGCCTTCCAGTGAGTTCAGCGCATTGCGGGCGACCCTGGCCAGACCGCTGTTGCGATAGGGGCCGGTGAACAGATTGGTGGCAAAATCAGCTTCATGCGCATGGGAATACACCACCGTACCCTGCGGGGAAATCAGGAACAGATCGTAATAGCCGGAGCTGGTGACGAAGCGTTTGAAATAGTCGCGGTAGCTGGCATCCAGCCGGCGATAGGCGTCGGACTCCACTCCGCTCCGGATCAACACCTGGGCGAACTCGATTACAGCCAGGCGCACGGTATTCTCCTGCGCCTGGACCAAGGCATCATGGGTACGTTCGCTCAGGTAGCTGTCGATCTGATCCGCTTTCTTGTCGGCGATAGTCGAGATTTGCTGGGCTACTGTCTGCTGCAATTCCTGTTCAAAAGTATGCAGCAGGATGTAGCCAACCAGCAGTAATGGCAGCAGCGAGATCAACAGGAACCAGGCCACCAAACGTTGGGTGATGGAGCTAAAGTTCATGGCTGCGCCCCCTCGATGGATTGCAGCAGCTGTAGCCATTCATCGCGGGAGCGATAGGAGGGGAAGGGAACCGGCTCCTGCGCTTGCCCGGCATCCCAGACGATGTCGAACTGGCCGTCAGGCCTGACCTTGCCGATACGCGGGGTTTTCCACAGATGGCGGTTGTCCCGGTCGATGGCAACCATCCCTTCGGGTGCAGTCAGGGTCTGGCGCAATATCGTGAACTGTACCTTGGCAGGCTCTGCGGAACCCGCTTCACGAGCTGCCTGCACCCACAGATGCAGGCCGATGTAGGCGGCCTCCATCGGGTCGCTGATTATCCGATCAGCGCCAAAGCGAGCCTGAAATGCGGCGACGAAGCGACGGTTCCTCTCCCCCGGCAGAAACTGGAAATAACTCCACACCCCATAATGCTGACCGAGCCGGGAGCCGCCCCAATCCTTCATTTCGCTTGCCCCCACGCTGAACGAAACCAGCGGCAGATTGTTCAACCCGGTCTTCTCCAGCGCGGCGAAAAAATGGCCGTTGCTGTCTCCGTTGAGGGTGTTCAGCACCACATCCGGGCGTTGCCTGGCGATATCTGCCACTACCGCCTCCATGGCGCTTTCCCCCAGCGGCAGGTAGCGCTCCCCGGTCAGTACGCCGCCTTGCGCGGCCAGCAGGTCCTTGATGATGATATTGGCCATGCGCGGAAAGACGTAGTCCGAGCCCACCAGATAGACACGCTTGCCCAGCTTTTCCAGCGCCCAGCTCACACCGGGGATGATCTGCTGGTTGGGTGCTGCGCCGGTATAGATGATGTTGGGCGATATCTCCATGCCTTCATATTGCATCGGGTAGAACAGCAGGTTCGAGCGCTTTTCGACCACCGGCTTGACCGCCTTGCGGCAGGCGGAGGTCCAGCAGCCGAACAGGGCGCTGACCTTTTCCTCGGTGATCAGGCGCTCGGCCTGCTGGGCGCAATAGGTCGCGTCGGAACGGCAATCCACCACCACCGCTTCGATTTTTTGTCCCTTGATGCCGCCAGCTGCATTGGCTTCCTCGATCGCCATCTGGAGAGCATCCACCAGCGGTTTTTCGCTGCTCGCCATGGTGCCGGTGAGGGAGTGCAGTACGCCGATGCGGATGTTCGGCGGGGGAGCCGATTGCCGCCACCAGGTGATCAGGGCGTAAATCACCAGGATGACTAGCAGTATCCGCCAGGCGAGAGCGAGTCGGTTGAATTTCATGGGCGGTTGATTGGCCAATATTTAAGTTCCCAAAACTTTACCCTAACTTTGTCGCGCAACCATGCAATATCCCTTCGCCATCACGGGGTATCTCTTCAACCCGTTTCCGGCAGAAAACTCGGCAAGCTCACCCCGTTGAATGGCTGGAATTGCCCCCTGACCTGGAACAGGTGCGTTTCCACATTGCGCGCACCCCAATCATAAAGAGCTTCCACCAGCTCACGCTTGTCCATCGGGATCACGAACAGCGGCACCTGGCCGCGGAAGCGTTCGGTCGCTTGCAGCAGCAGCGCCAGCGTGACTTTCTCGCTGCGCGCCACGCAGGGGCCAAGCATGTTGAGGGCGGGGCAGCGGATCGAGATCATGAACCCTTCGAGGGAACCGTCGCCGTTCTCGAATACCTGAGCATGCAGCGCCCCGCGCGGGTTTTCGATAGCGTAGCGGTAATCGCTGACGCGAGTGATGCCGCTGACTTCCATTTCCAGCGCGGCCATGGCGTCGAGATCGGCCATAGTTGCGTCGCGCACCTGCTTGCGCAGGGGGTAATCCACCGCCAGCCCGCTAGCCGGGACGGCGATCACCATGTCGTGATAGCTGCCGCGCGGCACGAACCCGGAGCGGTTGTAGAGGGAAAACGAATCCATGTTGATGGCGCTGCCTACCAGGCGCAGCGCGGGATACTGGTTGGACTCGGTGAAATCGATGATGTGATTGACCATGGCCCGCCCTACTCCGCGGCGGAAATAATCCGGATTAACCGACATGATGCCGAGGCTGACGTGGTGCTCGCGCGGATGGTAGAAGCAAGCGCCCATGATCTCGCCGCTGTTGGGGTCGAAGACGGCCACGCTGCGGCCGGGGCTGATATCGCCATAGATATCCAGAAAGATGCCGGCCTGCTCCGGCGTGCATCCGAAATAATCCGAAGGCCAGCCACGCGCGCCATACCAGATGTTGAAGGCGCGATGCAGCATGTGGGAATAAGCGCTGCGGTCGTCATCAGCAAGGGGGCGCAACAGCATCCAGTCTCCATTTATTTTTTATATGTTTGCGCCGATTGTACCGTTGAGTTCGAGGCTAGGGAATATCCTTAGTTGTTTTATGGTAAATATCCTTAGGAGTTTTATCGGGTTTGCGATAAACCCGCGTCCTGACCTTCACTGCGCATCCGGTTAATACCCCAGCACCGGCGCCAGCCATTTCTCCGCTGTCGCCATGTCCCATCCCTTGCGTCTGGCGTAATCCTCAACCTGGTCGCGGCTAATTTTGCCGAGGGCGAAATAGGTCGAATCAGAGTGCGCGAAATAGAAGCCGCTCACCGCTGCCGTCGGCAGCATGGCAAAACTTTCGGTGATGGTGATGCCGGCCTTCTCCGGTGCCTGGAGCAGTTCGAACAGCGGGCCTTTCTCGCTGTGCTCCGGGCAGGCGGGGTAGCCTTGAGCGGGGCGGATGCCGCGGTATTTCTCCGCGATCATGTCTTCGTTGGAAAGCGCCTCGTCTTTCGCATAACCCCAGAATTCGCGCCGCACGCGTTCGTGCATCAGCTCGGCGAAAGCTTCGGCGAGACGGTCGGCCAGAGCCTTGAGCATGATCGCGCTGTAATCGTCGTGATTTTTCTCGAATGCGGAGACATGCTCGTCGATGCCGATGCCTGCCGTTACCGCGAAGCCGCCGAGGTAATCTTTCGTTCCCGCCGCTTTGGGTGCGACAAAATCGGCCAGGGCCAGGTTGGGTTTGCCCGGCGATTTCACGGCCTGCTGGCGCAGGGTATGGTAGGTCATCGCGACCTGGCTGCGGCTTTCATCGGTGTAGATTTCGATGTCGTCGCCAATGCTGTTGGCGGGGAACAGACCGATCACGGCGCGCGCTTCCAGCCATTTTTCATCGATGATGCGTTTCAGCATCGCCTTTGCGTCGGCAAACAGCTTTGTCGCCTCTTCGCCCACGACCACGTCGGTAAGGATTTTCGGGTAGCGCCCGTGGAGTTCCCAGGCCATAAAGAACGGCGTCCAGTCGATGCGCTCGGCGATTTCCGCCAGCGGATAGTCATTAAATTCCTTGAGGCCGATGAAAGTCGGCGTCGGCGGGATATAGGCGTGCCAATCCGGCTTGAGCGCATTGGCACGCGCTTCGGCCAGGGTCAGGCGTTTGGTTTCATTGGAGCGATTCTGGTGGCGTTCGCGGATCGCGATATATTCATCGGCGATGCCCTGAACATAAGCGTCGCGCAGATCGTCGCTCAACAGGTTGGAGCACACCCCGACGGCGCGCGAGGCGTCCTTCACATAAATCACCGGACCGGTGTAGTGCGGCTCGATTTTTACCGCGGTATGGGCGGGCGAAGTGGTAGCACCGCCAATCAGGAGTGGCAGCTTCATTCCCAGTCGTTCCATTTCCTTGGCGACGTGCGACATTTCTTCCAGCGACGGCGTGATCAGGCCGGACAGGCCGATGATGTCGGCCTTTTCGTCAATCGCGGCCTGCAGAATTCTGGCCGCCGGCACCATCACTCCCAGGTCGACTACATCGTAATTGTTGCACTGCAACACCACGCCGACGATGTTTTTGCCGATGTCGTGAACGTCACCTTTGACCGTGGCCATGATGATCTTTCCCTTGGCCTTGGCCACCTCGCCGCTAGCGAGTTTTTCGGCCTCGATGAACGGCACCAGATGCGCCACGGCCAGCTTCATCACGCGAGCGGATTTCACCACCTGGGGCAGGAACATTTTGCCCGCACCGAACAGGTCGCCGACCACGTTCATGCCGTCCATCAGCGGCCCTTCGATCACGTGAATCGGCCGCTCGGCCTGTTGTCGGGCTTCTTCGGTATCTTCGACGATGTAAGTAGTGATGCCCCGAACCATGGCATGCGAGAGGCGCTCGCCCACGGTTCCTTCGCGCCAGGCGAGATCTTCAACCAGACTCTTGGTCGTGCCCTTGAAGGACTCGGCGAATTCAACCAGGCGTTCGGTTGCGTCAGGCCGGCGATTGAGTAATACGTCCTCGACCCGCTCCAGCAGGTCTTTCGGAATTTCTTCGTAGACGCCCAACTGGCCGGCGTTGACGATGCCCATGTCCATGCCCGCCTTGATGGCGTGATACAGAAATGCGGTGTGGATCGCCTCGCGCACCGGTTCGTTGCCACGGAAGGAGAAGGACACGTTGGACACGCCGCCACTTACCTGGGCGTAGGGCAGGGTCTGCTTGATGATGCGTGTGGCTTCGATGAAATCCACCGCGTAGTTGTTGTGCTCTTCAATGCCGGTGGCGACCGCAAAGATGTTCGGGTCGAAGATGATATCTTCCGCCGGGAAGCCGACCACCTCGGTGAGCAGTTTGTACGAACGGGCGCAGATCTCGATCTTGCGTGCCTGGGTGTCGGCCTGGCCCTGCTCGTCGAAAGCCATGACCACTGCCGCTGCGCCGTAGCGGCGACACAGTTTTGCGCGTTCGATGAATTCGGCCTCGCCTTCTTTCATGCTGATGGAGTTGACGATGGATTTGCCCTGCACGCACTTCAGCCCGGCCTCGATTACCGACCACTTCGACGAGTCGATCATCACCGGTACTTTGCAAATATCCGGTTCGGAAGCGATCAGGTTGAGGAATTTCACCATCGCCGCCTCGGAATCCAGCATCGCCTCATCCATGTTGATGTCGATGATCTGGGCACCGTTTTCCACCTGGGCCTTGGCTACTTCCAGCGCCTTGTCGTATTCGCCGTTGATGATCAGGCGGGCGAACATCTTCGAACCGGTGACGTTGGCGCGTTCGCCAACGTTTACGAAGAGCGAGTCCTCACCAATGTTGAGCGCCTCCAGGCCGGACAGCCGCAGCTTTTTCTCGATCTCGGGAATGACGCGCGGCGGCAAGTCTTTTACCGCCTCGGCGATGGCCTTGATATGCGGGGGCGTGGTGCCGCAACAGCCGCCCACGATGTTCAGCAAACCGCTGGCCGCCCATTCGCGCAAGTCCGTCGCAATCGCCTCGGGCGTTTCGTCGTAACCGGTTTCCGACAAGGGATTGGGCAGGCCGGCGTTGGGGTGGGCGCTCACATAGGTGTTGGAAATGTTTGACAGTTCTTCCACGTACTGGCGCAAATCTTGCGCGCCGAGGGCGCAGTTCAGGCCGATCGACAGCGGTTTGACGTGGCTTACCGAGTTCCAGAATGCCTCGGCGGTCTGTCCCGAAAGCAGGCGTCCGGACAGGTCGGTAATGGTGCCGGAAATCATCACCGGTAGCTGAATTTGATGAGTCTCGAAATACAGCTCGATGGCAAACAGCGCGGCTTTGGCATTGAGCGTGTCGAAGATCGTCTCAACCATCAGGATGTCGGAGCCGCCATTGACCAGACCGGCGATTGCCTGAGTGTAAGCCTCTACTAACTGGTCGAAGCTGGTGTTGCGGAAACCGGGATCGTTGACCTCGGGCGAGATCGAAGCGGTACGGTTGGTTGGTCCGAGCACGCCGGCAACAAAGCGTGGCTTGGCCGGATCTTTCGCTTCGTATTCGTCCGCTGCATCGCGCGCCAGTTTTGCCGCCTCGAGGTTGATTTCGTACACCAGCCCTTCCATGTGGTAATCCGCCATGGCGATGGAAGTGGCGTTGAAGGTGTTGGTCTCGAGTATGTCCGCACCGGCTTCCAGATAGGCGGCATGAATCTCGCGGATGATCTGCGGCTGGGTCAGCACCAGCAAGTCATTATTGCCTTTCAAATCGCTGCCGTAGCCGGCGAAGCGTTCGCCGCGGTAATCCGCCTCGGTCAGCTTGTAGGTCTGGATCATGGTGCCCATGGCGCCATCCAGGATCAGGATGCGCTGTTTGAGTTGGGCGTGGAGCAGGGCGGTACGGTCTTGGTGGCTCATGGCAAAGGTGTATTGGTAGATAGATAGTGCCTATAATAACATCAGCCAATCAGAACCAGCGCCCTTCACGTTTGCCTCCTCTCCCCTTGGGGAGAGGATTGAGGTGAGGGCTGCCCTCATCCCAACCTTCTCCCCAAGGGGAGAAGGGGCAATGGTAAAAGGCGCTGGTCATGATCGAGAGGATTGAGGTGAGGGCACCCGCAAAGATCAAGGAGCACAATATGCAACACATGACACCCAAACAGACGTACGAATTCCTGCAGTCCAATCCCGAAGCGGTATTCGTCGATGTGCGCAGCGAAATGGAGTACCTGTTCGTCGGCCATCCCGAAGGCTCGATGCTGGTTCCCTGGATCGACGGCCCCGACTGGGAAGTCAATCCGGATTTCGTTGGACACGTGAAAAAAGCTGCCAGCGTGAACCGTCCGGTGGTGCTGATCTGCCGCTCCGGACGCCGTTCGGTAGATGCCGGGCTGGCTTTGGAAAAAGCCGGACTCCAGGACGTTTACAATGTGCTGCACGGCTTCGAGGGCGACCTGGACGATCATCATCACCGCAACTCGCATAACGGCTGGCGCCACGAGGGCCTGCCTTGGGCGCAGACCTGATGGAGTGGTTTTGCCAAATCGAACCGCCTTTGTCAGAGGAAGAAATCTCCGCTCGGTGCAAGCTGCGTAGCTTGCCGGAACAGTGCACCAGTATTTATAAAGTCGAAAATATTAGCGCTGACCGCCTGTCTGCGCAGATCGAATGCGTCTGGGGGATTTTCACTGTAGTGTTTACGCCCATACGTAATGGCGTCCGCTATACACTTGCCAATTGTCCCAATGCCCTGCAATGGACGATCACCTCGGATAGAGAGGAAACCCTCATTCATTGCAGTATCAATCAGAAAACCACCGACCCTGATTTTGCTGATTCCATTCGGCAATTAGTGGAAGATTTCCGCCGGGGTCTTGGTTCTCAAACAACGGAGCAATAATGGATCTCACGCAGCTATTCAAATTCATGGCTGAAAAGCAGGCCTCGGACATGTACATCTCTGCCGGTGCGCCGGTGCTGATGAAGATCGAGGGCGAAACACTGCCGCTCAACAATCAGGTGCTGGATGGGGAAACCGTCAAGAAAATTGCCTATTCGCTGATGACCCCGGATGAAATCAAGGCATTCGAAGCCGAACACGAGATGAACTTCGGTTTCATGGTGGAAAACACCGGCAAGTTCCGTATCAATGTCTTTCACCAGCGCGGCGATGTTGCCCTGGTGGCACGTTTTGTCCGCGACCAGATTCCCTCGATCGAATCGCTCGGCCTGCCGCCTATCCTGAAAGAACTGGTGATGGAGAAACGTGGCCTGATTCTGGTGGTGGGCCAGGCAGGGTCGGGGAAATCCACCACCCTGGCGTCGATGATCGATTACCGCAACACCAACAGGACCGGGCACATCCTGCTGATCGAAGATCCCATCGAGTACCTGCAT
>JAHJJI010000040.1 GCA_018823025.1 Gammaproteobacteria bacterium
AAGCTGATGCTGTTCGTGCTGGTGGATGGTTGGAATCTGCTTATCGGTTCCCTGGTGCAGAGTTTCTACACATGACGCCGGAAAGTGTGATCACTATTGGTCGGCAGGCGGTGGAAATCACCCTGCTGGTGTCGGCGCCGCTGCTTCTTTCCGCACTGGCCGTCGGCTTGGTGGTCAGTATCTTTCAGGCCGCTACGCAGATCAATGAAATGACCCTGTCGTTCATCCCCAAGCTGCTGGTAATGTTTTTCATGCTGGTAGTGGCAGGGCCATGGATGTTGACTCTGTTGATTGATTATACCCGCCGCCTGTATACCAGTATTCCAGGTTTGGTGGGCTAGCCGCACCGGGATGATCAGCGTCACTTCAGTCCAGTTAAGCGCCTGGCTGGGCGCTTTTATCTGGCCATTTTTCCGTATCCTTGCTCTGGTCAGTAGCGCACCTATTTTAGGCAATCCCAGTGTGCCTTTGCGGGTGAAAGTTGGGCTGTCCGTTGTCCTCACACTGGTTCTGTCACCCGTTCTCGGTAGCATGCCAGCGGTGGAACCGGGTTCAGCAATCGGTCTCCTGATTTTGGCTCAACAAATCGTGATCGGCGTGGCGATCGGATTAACCATGCGCATCATCTTCACTGCGGTGGAAATGGCCGGTAATATCGCTGGTATGCAGATGGGTCTAGGGTTCGCTACCTTCTTCGATCCGCAAAATGCTGCCCAGGTTTCCGTGGTGGCACAATTTCTCGGTTTGCTCGCAACCTTGTTGTTTCTGGCCTTGAATGGGCATTTGTATATGATCGAGCTATTAGCGCAAAGCTTTCAGGCGTTACCGGTGTCAATCAAACCTTTTTCCGCGGCTGGTTGGCGTGCTCTGGCTGGTTGGGGTGGGGAGATATTTCTTGCCGGGTTGTTGCTTTCCATGCCTATCATGGCGGCCCTGTTGACTACCAACTTGGCGCTGGGCATCATGACTCGTGCCGCGCCGCAACTGAATGTGTTCTCGGTTGGATTCCCGATCACGCTGGCAGTCGGATTTGTCGTGCTGGGCATCGCTTTGCCTTATTTCGTTCCCTTGTTTGAACGTCTGCTTCATGATGCTTTGCAGATGGCGATGCAAGTCTTGCATCTGGCAAATCCCGCAGGGCCCTGATGGTTCCATTTCTACGGTTTGTTTCATCACCTTCCGAATGGGTGGTGCGTCATGCACCGCTGATCCGTGGCGGGGGTCGAGTATTGGATGCCGCTTGCGGAACCGGCAGGCACGCTCGCTTCCTGATTCAGGCGGGGTTTCAGGTCGAAGCGGTGGATCGGAATGTCTCCGCATTGGGCTTTTTGCCTGATGCTGTGAGACGCCAGGCTGACCTTGAAGGCGAGCCCTGGCCTTATTCTGCCGGGGCGTTCGATGGCATTGTGGTAACCAACTATTTGCATCGTCCTCTGTTTTTGCACCTGTTCGAATCGCTCGCAGTGGGCGGAGTACTGATTTATGAAACTTTTTCCGAAGGCAATCAACTGCTAGGCAGACCGCGTAACCCAGATTATCTCCTCAAGTCAGGTGAGTTGCTGGAACGGGTAGAAGGGTGGCTGGAAGTCAACGCTTATGAGGAGTTGTGCGTTTTTGAAAATAGCCGTGCCGTAGTGCAGCGGATTTGTGCGATTAAGGCCAAGAAGTAAATTTTCATTTATCCCTTTATTTTTCTCGGCTATACCCGATATAACATTTACAGGCGCCAGATAAACACATGGGCGGGATAATGGAGGTGAATCATGATAGTGACTATGGATATGTGCTCTGTAAAAGTGGAGAGCGACTATATTTCTGAGGTGATGTGCGCTGGCTGGAATCCAGAAATTACGATGATGCAAGACAGGGCGGCAGAAGTTGCAGCACAGTTGATCCATTATCAGTCCGAACGCGCTGGCGGGATTTCGGTGGATTTGGCGGCTATGGATGCCGAGACTTTTCTGGAACGGATGTACTCTTCCCAGAGATAGTTTGCGGACGTTGAGTCCTTTAAAATAGGCGAGAACCGTAAGTGCGGTTATCGCCTTTGTTGTTTCTGGGAGTCCTCGATGAGTGATGGGCCCTTTATCTCAGATATCTCTTCCCATATTTGGGATGCCCGCTATCGTTACCGCGAGTCGGGCAAGATCATCGACCTGAACGTCGAGGACACATGGCGTCGTGTCGCCAGCGCGCTTGCCGGGGTGGAGCGGCGGGATAAGGCAATCTGGGAGCAGCGTTTCTACCAGATTCTCGAGAGTTTCCGTTTTCTGCCTGGTGGGCGCATTCTCGCCGGAACAGGCACCTCTCACCGAGTTACGTTGTTTAACTGTTTCGTCATGGGTGAAGTGGAAGATTCGCTCGAAGGCATTTTTGAAGCCCTCAAGGAAGGCGCGCTGACCATGCAGCAAGGCGGAGGGGTTGGCTATGATTTCTCTACCCTGCGACCGAGCGGCGAACCTGCTCGTGGTGTCGGAGTAACTGCTTCCGGGCCGATCTCGTTCATGCGCATCTGGGATAGCATGTGCGCCACCATTCTTTCCACCGGTGCGCGCCGTGGTGCGATGATGGCAACATTGCGCTGTGACCACCCGGACATCGAGATTTTTATTGCGGCAAAACAGAATCCCGATGCGCTGCGGCATTTCAATTTGTCGGTGCTGGTGACGGACGCTTTCATGCGCGCGGTTCGGGAGGATGCCGACTGGCCGCTGGTGTTTCCGCTTTCCGGAGATGAATCGATCGGTGAGGTGGTGGAGCGGACGTGGTCAGGCAGCGGCAAGCCGCGCCGTTGCAAAGTGCTGCGTCGGGTCGGAGCTCGAGCGCTGTGGGGGAAAATCATGCGGGCAACCTATGATTACGCCGAGCCCGGCGTGATCTTTATCGATCGTGTCAACCGCATGAACAACCTGTGGTACTGCGAACAGATCAGCGCCACCAATCCCTGCGGCGAAATTCCTCTGCCGCACTATGGTGCCTGCAATCTGGGTGCGATTAACCTGACGCAATTTGTCCGGCGCCCCTTTATGGTTGATGGCGATCTGGATCTGGAAAGAATCTCAGCGACTGTGGCGACGGCCGTGCGCCTGCTCGACAATGTTTACGACCTTTCCCATTTCCCGTTGCAAAAGCAGGCGAACACCGCGCGCGCATCGCGGCGTATCGGGCTCGGTCTTACCGGTCTGGCCGATGCCTTGGTGATGCTCGGGATACGCTATGGCAGTCCGGAATCTTTTGAACTAGGCGAGAAGGTGATGGAGGTGATCTGTCACAGTGCGTACCGGGCATCGATCGATCTGGCACGTGAAAAAGGGGCGTTTCCGGCATTCCAGGCCGATCCGTATCTGGCTGGTGAATTCATTCGCTCTCTGCCTGTTGATATCGTGCAGGGAATCCGGCACCATGGCCTGCGCAACAGTCATCTGACTGCTATTGCACCGACCGGAACCATCAGCTTGCTGGCGAACAATGTTTCCAGCGGACTCGAGCCGATTTTCGATTGGGAGTACACTCGGCGCATCCGCGGGGCTGATGGTGGCCTTAGTGAAGTGAATGTGACCGACTATGCCTGCCGTCAATTTCGCCTTCAATTTGGCGAGGATGCTTCGTTACCCAAAGCCTTCGTTCGTGCGGATGAAATTGCGCCGGAGGCGCACATCCGGATGCAGGCAGCACTTCAGACTCATGTTGATAGCGCGATTTCGAAAACCATCAATGTGCCGGCTGAATTTGACTTCGACGCATTTCGCTCGATTTATGAAACGGCCTATGACATGGGCCTGAAGGGCTGTACCGTTTTTCGTCCCAACCCGGTCACCGGGCAGGTTTTGCATGCCAATGGAGGCTCTGTCGAAAAGCAGTGCTGCTCGATTGAGCGCGAAGCGGATTGAACATTTCGCGCAACTTGATATTCGGGTAAAATACAAACTTTTGTGGAAAACTTTCATGCTTAAAGGCAGTCTGGTCGCGATCATTTCGCCGATGCACGATGACGGCAGTCTGGATCTGGATCGTTTGCGTGCGCTGGTGGATTTTCACCTGGCAGAAGGGACCGACGGCATCGTCGTCGTTGGCACCACGGGCGAATCCCCGACGGTGAATTTCGATGAGCATTGCCTGCTGATTCGCACCGCGGTGGATCAGGTGGCCGGGCGCATTCCGGTGATTGCTGGAACCGGCGCCAACTCGACCAGCGAAGCGATCGAACTGACGGCATGTGCCAAGGCGGCTGGCGCGGATTATTGCTTGCTGGTCACGCCGTACTACAACAAGCCCACCCAGGAAGGATTGTACCGTCACTTCAAGGCGATTGCCGAGGCGGTGGATATCCCGCAAATTCTTTACAACGTGCCAGGCCGCACTGCTTGCGACCTGTTGAACGACACAGTGTTGCGGCTGGCGCAGATTCCCAACATCGTCGGCATCAAGGATGCAACCGGCAATATCGAGCGCGGTAGCGACCTATTGCTGCGTGCCCCTCAGGATTTTGCCATATACAGCGGTGACGATGGTAGTGGCTTGGCATTGATGCTGCTCGGCGGTCATGGCGTCATTTCGGTGACCAGCAACGTGGCGCCCCGTTTGATGCATGAAATGTGTGAGGCGGCATTCAGGGGTGATCTGGCTGCGGCGCGCATCATCAATAACAAGTTGTTGGGTTTGCACCAGAAGCTGTTTGTCGAAGCCAATCCGATTCCGGTTAAATGGGTGGTGGCGCAGATGGGATTGACTGGCGAGGGCATACGCCTGCCGTTGACCCCGCTTTCTGCAGTTCATCACGAAGTTTTGAAACAGGCTATGCGCCATGCCGGCGTGCTGCAATAAATTATTTAAGGTGTCTATGAATAACAGGTTCTGGTCTTCATTTGTGGTGATAGCAGCGGTCGCGCTAATGGCGGGTTGCGGTTCGACGTCCTTACTGGAGAGTAAAAAGATTGACTACAAGTCGGCAGGCAAGCTTCCGCCGCTGGAAATTCCGCCCGACCTGACTTCACCGACAGCGGATAACCGTTTTGCCGTGCCCGATGTCAGCCCGCAAGGCAGTGCTACCTTGTCAGTGTACAACAAGGAAAGAGCGGGTCAGCCACAGACTACGGCGGCGACATCCAATCTTCTACCCTCTCAGGACAAGGTCAGGGTTGAACGTGCGGGCTCGCAGCGCTGGCTGGTGGTGAATGCTACGCCTGAGCAGATATGGCCGGTTGCCAAGGAATTCTGGCAGGAAAATGGTTTCCTTATAAAATTGGAAGTGCCTGAATCCGGTGTGATGGAAACTGACTGGGCGGAAAACCGCGCCAAAATTCCTCAGGATGCGATTCGTAGCGTGTTGAGTAAGGTCATGGATGGACTTTATTCCACTGCCGAACGCGATAAATTCCGCACCCGACTGGAACGCGGAGCAGAGCAGGGCACTACTGAAATCTATATCAGCCATCGCGGCATGTATGAAGTGATCGAAGGGGGCGATGGCGGTAACCGGACCGTGTGGCAGCCACGCCCAGCCGACCCGGAACTTGAGGCCGACATGTTGCGTCGCTTGATGGTGCGCTTCGGAGTCGATGAGGTGCGTTCCCAGGCCATGATGGTGGCAGATGGCAAGCGCGAGCGGGCCAAGGTGACGCGCACTCAGGAAGGTGCCGGTAGCCTGACGGTATTCGATACTTTTGATCGTGCCTGGCGTCGTGTCGGACTGGCTCTTGACCGGGTCGGCTTTACCGTGGTTGACCGTGACCGCTCCAAGGGGCTGTATTTCGTTCGCTATGTCGACCCCGATATCGATGGCAAGAAGGATGAAAAAGGTTTCATGTCCAAGCTGGCCTTCTGGAAAAGCGATAGCAAAAACCAGGACAAGCTGGAGCAGTACCGTATTCAGGTAATGGCCACGAGCGAAGGTAGTGCGGTCAATATTTTGAACAAGGACGGTGCGGTTGACAACTCTGAGACGGCAACCAGAATTCTTAACTTGCTGTTAGAGCAGTTAAAATAACGCTGCGGGGCGCGTCAATGCGTTTCGCATCTCTGGGTAGCGGCAGCCGGGGCAATGCCCTGGTGGTTGAGGTCAAGCAAACCCGCTTGCTTCTCGACTGCGGTTTCGGCATCAGGGAAACGGTTGCTCGGCTATCGCGCCTCGACTTACAGCCGGAAGACCTGACCGGTATCCTCATCACTCATGAACATACCGATCATATCGGCGGTGCAGTCAGATTCGCGCGCCGGTATGAGTTGCCGGTATGGCTGACTCACGGCACTTTCACAAACCACCCCCTAGCGCAAACCCTGCCAGATATTCGTCTGATTGATGGCCACAGTGTATTTCAGGCAGACGAGATCGAAGTGCAGCCTTTCCCCGTTCCCCATGATGCTCGCGAGCCGGTGCAGTATGCTTTTAGCAGCGGCAGCAAAAGATTGGGCGTGCTGACCGATACCGGCGGATCCACGCCGCATATCGAAGCCATTCTGAGTGGCTGCGATGCGCTGGTGCTGGAATGCAATCATGATTCTGACATGCTGCGCGACGGATCTTATCCGCCCATGCTGAAGCAGCGGGTTGCGGGCCGTTTCGGCCATCTCGATAACGGCATGGCGGCCAAGTTGCTGGCAAGTCTGGATAACAGCAAGTTGCAGCACTTGATTGCGGCACATCTTAGCGAAAAGAACAATACGCCGAAGCTTGCCCGCGCCGCATTGAGTGATGTTTTAAATTGTGAGCCGGAATGGATCGGGGTGGCCGATCAACTGGATGGGTTTGGCTGGCGCCAGATTGTTTAGCGGCAGAGTGAAATAAAAAAGCCGGCCCGCAGGCCGGCTTTTCTTTGCTGAGCCGTGAAGCTTACTTGGCTGGAGCAGGTGCAGCAGCGTCAGCAGCAGGTGCAGCAGCGTCAGCAGCAGGTGCAGCTGCATCAGCAGCAGGTGCAGCAGGAGCTTCCATAGCAGGAGCGGCAGGAGCAGGAGCTTCAACAACTGGAGCTTCAACAGCAGGAGCAACAGGAGCTTCTTCTTTTTTGCCGCAAGCGGTCAAGGTCAGGGCCAACAGAGCGGCGAGCAGAATAGAATGTTTCATTTATTGTTTCCTTAATAAAAACGTTGGGTTTTAAGATTTGAACTACACGCTATTTATACAATTTAAATATCATTGATGCAAATCGGCTTCCACATCAACGATGTCCAACCGATTCCGCAATTTTAGCAGGTTTGTTAAATAATTCTAGTGTCTTATTACGTATTATTACTAATAATTATAATCCCAGTGTTGTTGCGGTAATTGCCTGCACAGACGCGGCCCGGATTTCCTCGAAACGCTTGATCAGTACGTGGCTGCCTTCAATATCGTTGAGTGCGAGCAACGCCCGTGGATTGTCATAATGGAAGCGATGCAAGAAGCAGGCTTCATCGGCGATAGCAAAGGGGTCGTAAATGCCTTTTGCTTGCGGAGTGGTTTCCTGGATTGTGATGGCGTGGCTGAATTGCTTGAGCAGGCTGAATATGCGCGGACAGAAGCGGGTCAGATAGTCGCTGTCATGCAGCACAATTTCCAGGCGATTGTTGCGGCTTGCCAGCAAAAAGGTCCGCAGTAATTCGTAACGGCGTAACGTGGTGTAACCGCCATCTTCCAGGTTGTAATCGAAAATGCGCAAGCGGTGACGAGCGAGTTCGATCAGGACATCGAGCGCTTCCGTATAGTCTATCATGCTGTTTAATTGCCTATGTAGCAAGGCGGGTTTTTCCGGGTTTTCTGTCATGGTATCCTCCCCAATCATCTCGGTTTAATTATGGCATGTCTCTTCCAACCCGGGAGAAATCGTTTAAAATGTGGATCTGCCGTGAAGGAGTCGTTATGTTGCAAGTCGGTCAGACTGCCCCCGGATTCAGCTTGCCTGATGCGGATATGGAAATGGTCAAACTCTCCGCGTACAAAGGCAAAAATGCCGTGCTGTATTTTTATCCGAAAGACGATACGGCGGGCTGCACCATCGAAGCCATAGATTTCAGCGATCTGGATAATGAGTTTGCCCGGCTGGATGCCGTTGTGCTTGGAGTGAGCCGGGATGACTGTCTCAGCCATGCTGCATTTCGCGATAAACATGGCCTGTCGGTCCGTCTGCTGGCGGATGAGGAAGGCAAAGTGTGCGAGAAATATGGCGTGTGGCAGGAGAAGGAAAAAGACGGCGTGAAAAAAATGGGGATATTGCGTTCCACGTTCATCATCGACAAGCACGGCATTCTCAGGCACGTGCTCTATGGTGTAAATCCACGTGGCCACGCAACCGAGGTAATCAATTTAATCAAAGTGATGGAGTAAGTTTATGCAGGTTTCAAAAAACTCGGTGGTGACTCTCAGTTTCGAATTGAGCGATAGTACCGGCAAGCTTCTGGAAAAAAGTGATCAACCCATTAGCTACCTGCATGGCGGCTATGACGGGATATTCCCTACCGTAGAGGAAGCGCTGGAAGGCGTTGCTGAGGGCGGAACCGTTACAGTGTCAATGGATCCGGAAAACGCCTTCGGTGAATATGAGGATGAACTGGTGCGGGTCGAACCACGCGATGCTTTCCCGATGGAAGGAATCGAGGTCGGCATGCAGTTTCAGGCCGGCGCAGAAGGTTCGGATGAAGATCTGGTCTTCACGGTGAAAGAAATCACTGCAGAAAGCGTGGTGATCGATGGAAACCATCCCCTGGCCGGCCAGACACTGCTATTCAAGGGCACCGTTGAGGGCATTCGCCCCGCGACTTCCGAGGAGCTCTCCCATGGTCATGTGCATGGCGAGCATGGCCACCATCATTGAGAAGTGATCGGTAATGGGGGATGGGTAATGAAAACCATCACCCATTACTTGTTTCTGGGTCAAAGCATCTTTTTTAATCGGTAAATCAACTCCAGCGCTGCCTTGGGACTGAGTTCGTCGGGCTCAACCTCGAGTAGCGCTTCTTCCAGTGCCGAAGGAGCCGCAACCTGCGGCGTCTCGGCGAACAAATCCCCCTGAATGCCGTTACTGATGCCTTGCTGCTCTAACTGCAGCAGGTGTCTTTTCGCCGCCTGGATCACCGGTGACGGTACGCCCGCCAGCGCCGCCACCTGCAGGCCATAGCTCTGGCTCGCTGGGCCTTCCTGTACACTGTGCAGGAATACGATGTGGTCGCGGTGTTCCAGTGCATCGAGGTGGACGTTGGTGATCTGCCTGAATTCCTGCGTCAGCCGGGTCAATTCGAAATAATGGGTGGCGAACAGGGTGTGGCAGCGGGTTTTTTCGATCAGATGGCGGGCGATTGCCCAAGCCAAGGCGAGACCGTCGAAAGTGGAAGTGCCGCGCCCGATCTCGTCCAGCAACACCAGGCTATTTTCGGTGGCATTGTTCAGAATATCGGCCGCTTCAGTCATTTCCACCATGAAGGTGGAGCGTCCGCCGGCCAAGTCGTCGGAGGCGCCGATGCGGGTGAAGATCTGGTCAACAGGGCCGATTTTTGCGCTGGCTGCCGGGACGAAGCTGCCGCAGTGAGCGAGCAGAACGATCAGCGCAGTCTGGCGCATGTAGGTGGATTTTCCGCCCATGTTCGGGCCGGTAATCAGCAGCATCTGGCGAGTGCGGGAAAGCAAGGAATCGTTGGCGATGAAGTTGGCGGTTTGAGCTTCCACCACTGGATGGCGGCCGCCCATGATTTCGATCATTGCGTCGTCGGTGAATTCAGGCGCAACCCAGCCCAGGGTTTCGGCCCGCTCGGCAAGCGCAGTCAGCACGTCGAGTTCGGCCACCGCTGCGGCGATCTCCTGCAGCGCCGGAATGTGCGGCGCCAAGTTGTCCAGTAGCAACTCGTACAGCATTTTCTCGCGTGCCAGCGCCCGTTCCGAGGCCGACAGGGCCTTGTCCTCGAAAGTTTTCAGTTCCGGCGTGATAAAGCGCTCTGCGTTCTTCAGCGTCTGACGCCGGCGGTAGTCGTCCGGCACCGCATCGGCCTGGCTGCGCGTGACTTCGATGTAAAAGCCGTGCACCCGGTTGTATTCGACTTTCAGATTGGCGATGCCGCTGCGTTCGCGCTCCCTGGCTTCAAGGGCTAGCAGGAATTCGCCGCAGTTGCTCTGAATCGCGCGCAGTTCGTCAAGTTCGGCATCGTAGCCGGTGGCGATAACGCCACCTTCACGCAACACTGCCGCCGGCTCGGGCTGGATCGCCCGGGTTAACTCGGTGACCAGGGTTTCCGGCGCATGTAGCTGATTTGCCAGCTGCGCCAGTCGCGGGCTGTCGAGCAGCGCCGTTTCTCCTGCGATTGGCGGCAAGGCCAACAGGCTGTTGCGCAGACCGGCAAGGTCTCTGGGTCGTGCGGATCTTAGCGCGATGCGCGCTGTGATGCGTTCGATGTCGGCGATATGCTTCAGGCCCTGATGGGCCTGCGCGTAGGCGGGTGCACCGGATTCGCCGATCAGCCGGGTAATGGCGTCGAGCCGGGCGCGCAGTTCTGCGCGGTCGCGCAGGGGGTGGTGCAGCCAGTGGCGCAGCAGGCGGCTGCCCATGCTGCCTGCGGTCGTGTCGAGCAGGGAGAAGAGCGTCGGGGCGGGTTCGCCGCGCAGGGTTTCGGAAATTTCCAGATTGCGCCGGGCGGCGGCGTCGAGCAATACGTAGCCGTTTTCACGCTCGACTTGCAAGCCGCGAATATGCGGCAGCGCACCACACTGCGTGCTTTTCGCGTATTCCAGCAAGGCGCCAGCGGCCTCGATGGCGCAGTGAAGATCATGGCAGCCGAAGCCCTGCAAATCCAGGGTAGCGAATTGCCGGCATAGTCTTTGCAAAGCTGAGTCATAATCGAACTGCCATGGAGGCAGGGTTCTGCGCGTACATTTCAGATTCTCCAGCGCGGCGTGGGCGTAGTCTTCTGGCAGCAGAATTTCCGCCGGCTTAAGGCGTTCCAGCGTCGCATCGAGGCGGTCCGGACGAATTTCTGCGACGCTGAAACGCCCGCTTGCGAGATTGAGCCAGGCCAGTCCCAGAATGTTTTTTCCTGGAACCAGCGCGAGTAGCAACTTATCCTGCTTTTCGTCGAGCAGCGCCGCATCGGTCAAGGTGCCGGGCGTGATGATGCGCATCACCTTGCGCTCTACCGGGCCTTTGGATGTGGCCGGGTCACCGATCTGTTCGCAGATCGCTACCGTCATTCCGAGCTTGACCAGCTTGGCGAGATATTGCTCGGCGGCATGGTAGGGCACGCCCGCCATCTTGATCGGTTGTCCCGCCGTTGCGCCGCGAGTGGTGAGAGTGATGTCCAGCAACTGCGCTGCCTTCTCCGCATCCTCGAAGAACAGCTCGTAGAAATCCCCCATGCGGTAGAGCAGCAGCATGTCGGGGTGTTCCGCCTTGATGCGCAGATACTGCTGCATCATCGGGGTATGCCGGGA
>JAHJJI010000003.1 GCA_018823025.1 Gammaproteobacteria bacterium
CCGTCACTTTCCCCGCCCCTGGTGTGGTCGTGTCTCCGTTTCCCCCCATGAAATAGCCCGCTTCTGGCGCGCTGCTACTGAAATTGTAGTAGCTCGGATTAAAGCTGTTGACCGTGGTCGCTATCGTGCCGTTGGTGATGTTTGTCGAGGCACTGGGTGTGGCACTTTGCGCGGTTGCTTGACCGTCTATGAACGCCTGTTCCAAGGGTGTGGCGGCGTGTGACAGCGCCTGGATTGCGCCACCCAGATACAGGAGCATGAGACACAAGGACATGGCAAATTTTATGCACCTTGTTCTCACTGCTGATCCACCTTGATTTTGTGGCCAAACAAGCGCGCGGTCGCCGCCCATTGCGGTGAAGTGCGCTCGATGTATTCCAGCGCGTAGTCCTGACTGACATCGCCAGCAACCTTCACATAGCGATCCGGTTGGGCACAGCCGCTGTCCAGCTGGTCACCAGCATCGGATTGAGCGAGCACCAGTGCAGGCACCTGATTTACCTTGAACAGGCCGAATGCGGGCGGATGGATAACCGCTTCGACACGGTGCTTGCCCAGCAGCGCGCTGATGTGCGCTGCCATGTCGGTCATCTTGTCGCCATGGAATCCACGGAAAATCAGCCGCGCACCGGTTCTTTCCGACTGCTCAACAATGCGCAGCAGACTTTCTCGCGGCATCGAGAACGACACAAATATCATCATCTCTGGTGTTGCTGGCTTTGTTTGTATGGGCGACCGGCGGAATTGCTTTGCCAGGTCTGCCGGGTTTGCGGTGGTCGCCGGTTGAGGCAATGCGGTTACATCAGGTGCAGGGGCGCGGTATTGATTAACAACGCGCTCGTTAATCTCACCTATAATCCGGTTTGATCTTTCCAGTTCTGTTTCCGCGCTGGCTTGCTGTACCAGCAAAACAAGTGCACAGGCCAATATGATGCGCGACATGAGGTTCACCATCAGAACGCTCCCTGGCAACAGTTGCGCTTGCGGAAGATCATGTAGGCAAAGTCTTCGCCAATGGCCGGTATTTCCTTGCCCGCTCCCCAAATGACTGTTGTGCGGCCTAGCGGCTGGCAACACCTGCCATTGATCTTGTCTTGCGCTACCGGAAAGTGCATCTGGTATTTGTAGTTGGTCTTGTCCATGAGCAGTTGCGGGTAATACCCACACATGCCGGAACTCCCCGATGCGGCCCACATCAGCCCTTCGCGATGCATCTTGGCAATGATGCGCGACACCAGCAGGCTAGATGCTTGCACACCCCCTATATGCGAGGCGACATGTCCGTTCAACGGGTACATCGAACCCTGACAACCGGCGCACCAGAACAGCGTATTGCTGCCAAATCCGAGCGAGGACGCAACACAGTCCGCGCCACAGGCAAGTCTGGCCACCAGGTTTCCGAACAGGAATGAATCCGGGTTGAGGATGCTGGTCATTTCGTCATCATTCCAAAGCGGATCGAGTTCCGTGAGATAGGCCACATCGAACACCTGCTGTTCGAGACAGGGGCTGTCCACAACGGCTTCGAGCAATATCAATATCGGATCAATGTACCAATGCACCTGATAGAACGAGCTGGTGTCGGAGTTATCTTTTTTCACTTGTGTGCCGTGCGGCGCGTCAAAGCCGGGGTTCATGTCAATACCGCCCAGCGATGTCATGCAGAATGGTTTTCGCACCACATCGACGTGACGCACCGGCTCCCAGAAACTGATTCTGATGCCTGGATTTACACCGCACAGGCAAATCGGCGAACCCCCCGGATTCGGCGTGTCCTCTTGTCCTAGCGATACTGGTAGCGACAGTGCGCCCGCACCTAAGGTGATCGGGAAAACACAACTCCAACAGATGTCGGTGATCGGATTGGGAAATCGCCCCTGGCAATCAAGAGAGGCCAACGCATTCTGCCCACCTAACAGCAGGCCGAACGCACAGAGCAATGTTTTAGTAACGCAGTTCATCAATACGCAGCCTCTTCCCTTCCTGTCGGACAATGGCGGGCACCTGGGTGATGGCGAAACGTCGGGTCAGCTTGCCGCCTTGATCGAAATAAACTGGCATCTTCCATTTCCGCATCAGATCCAGCGGGGCGCCTGCTACCAGCACCAGCTTGACCGGCTTGTCGGATGCGGCGCTAATTCTTTTGCTGAATTCCAACTGTCTGGCATCGCGTGCATCCACGAACAGCAGGTATTTGTTCCAGCCGATGTAATCGAGCGGATTGACGCGCGTGCCACGTGGATAAAGGATTTTGCCGGTTGCGTCGGCAATATCCTTGTCCGTGACAATGGAAGGGTCGTAATAGTGTGTATTGGCTGTTTCTGTGGCTTGAATGCCCGGTATCGGCCTGGGGTGTTCAATGCCCGACATCACGCGGTTTTTGTATTCAGCCTGCTTTTTTGCCAGCTCGCCGGTTTTCTCCATGTGGCGCAGCTTGTCCTTGATGACCTCGATGAGGTCGCGCTCGGCAATGTCATACGTCTTGCCGATGACACCGAGGTCTTCTGCGTGAACCAACACTACCTGAGTGGCGATCACCAAAGCACAAAGCGCAGCAAGACAGGAGTGGTTTCGCATCTCAGATTTCGTTTTGCAAGTCTGAATTTATCGAATGCCAGACCAGCTCAATCGGTTTCTCGATGCCATGCATGCTTGCCAGTCCCGGCGCAATATCGGCCACGGTCTTACGGGCAGCCGCGAACGATTCGCCTTCTGCGGCCAACCAGGGGATGTCGGGAGAGAGCGCGAACCATTGTCCGAGCGTGTCTTCTCCGGTGAAGATCGTTATCTGCTTTGTGTTCATGCTTTCAATTCAGTGATGTCGGAAAGTGCGATACCTTGCATGAGGCTCGCTGCTGCCAAGCTCACCACTTTCTGCCGCGCAAGCAAATTGATGTCACGCTTGGTGAGTTCTTTGCCGTCACTCTTGGCCGCTTGCAACAATTCATTCAGCCTGGCAATTTGGCTCGGCAGATCAACAGGCGGTAGCGATTGGTCTTTGACCACTGCAACACGAGCCGTGCCTGGCTTTGGCGCAGCACGCTTCTTGGGCTTATTGGGTGGTTTGACGATGTTCTTCTGCTCAGGCACATCGCTCGTGACAGGCTGTCGAACTGCCTTTGACTCCTGTTGCGGTTCGTCTGCGGAATCCGTATTGGCAGGAGCACATTGAGGTGCGGTTGTTGCGCGCTGCGGAAAAAGATGGCTGATCGACCGGGTAAGCCTGATGGCCTTGGCCATACCGCTGGCGAACTCGGCTTCACCCACCTTGGCAACCTCACTGTCCGCCTCCATCCAGCCGCGCTCGGTAAGGCCGTCCAGTATCTGTTTGGGAGTGAATCCGTAACCAGCAAAGGCTTGTGGCCATTTGAGGCGCAGGCAGCCGTCTTCGGGACACACGGCAAGATCGTTCAATGCTTTCTTGCCTGTTCGGAAATCCTCGATCAATCCCTTGAGCATTTCGCCCATGCTGCCGGTGAGCTGCTCGGCATTGACAGGCGTTGCTGGCCCAAGCGTTTCTGGCTCAGGTGTACTGGAGACGTGCTGTAGAGGTACTGGGTTTTCTGTGCCGGCGCTGGTCGCTGGCTCAGACGTGCTGGAGAGGTGCTGGGGATGTTCTGAGTTTTCTGCGTCAACAGGGGTTTCGCTACTGCCGACAGCTTCGGTGCCGCCGATGACGCGGCCAGCGACAGGCGCAATTGGCATCGTGCTGATGAGCGCCTGATCGCGCAATCGAATCGACTTCAGTTTCAGGGTGGGTATTTTTTCAGTGAGTACGTCGGGCGCGATGTAGAAATACGGATCACCATCGCCTTCGCGCATACAGGCAATCCCTCTCTCAACCATCATGTCGAGGATGCCATCCGGTGTTTTGGGCAAACCGGGAATGTCTTCATCGTTGGTGCGCCGGGCAATCTCTTCACCCGCCATCGGCCAGACAAGGTAGGTAATGCCGTCGATATTCCATACTCGGGCGGAGGGTTCGTTGATGCGCCACACGCCCTCTCGCACCAGACGACGCATGATGTCGGTCAGATACCGTTCGACGGGCACGCCGATCTCGTAGCCTGCCATCGCCACGCCCATGGTTTTCAGGTCACGCTCGACGCTCAACTGGTCGGCTCTGACCACATAGTCATGTATCTGGTTGGTTTGACCGGGGTTGCTGTTGAGCGATTCCGTCAGCCAGATCACCACATCCGTGCTGCCATCGCTGATCCAGTCGAACGACTGTTTCGCGATCACCGCATCAATCAAGGTACTGGACACATTGGTGTGATGTCTTCCTCTCCCCTCTTGCCAGTGCAAAAAATAATTCTCGATGTCGTGCGACAGTGCCCAGTCATAAACACCTTGATGGTAAGGCCGCCATCTTTGTGCGTTCGCGCGGTCGGTGACAGTCAAGTCGGTCACCACCTTGCCGAGGTCGTGGCAGGCTCCCGCCAGGAACACGGCCAACCGCCAGCGCGGTTCTATCACCCGCCGTTGCTGTGGCGTGGTCACGCCGCGTATCAGCTTGCCCTCGGTTTGTTGCAGCGCCCACAACCCGACTTCGAGAGAATGGCGCAACATGCCGCCCGCACCGCGATGATGATGCGCTTGCGAGGCTGGCAAGAGATGAACGAAGGCGGCAAGGCGTAACATCGCCGGGTTGTAGTGAGTTGCCAGCAGCTCCGCATCAGCAATCAGTTGGCGAATTCCGCCCGTGAGTTCGTGTTGCGTGGCGAGCAGTTCTGCAGGGGCATACACAGGCAATCCCTCCATGAATGGCGGGTAGCGCGGTATCCTTTGCAGGTCTTCAATCCGCCTGGCAGACGCAATCTGTTTGATTTGCACAGCATCATGCGCGCTCGGCAGAAAGCGAAATTTGCGCAGCAGTCGATCAGTCAAGGTTTCCATGAATCAGAACAGCTTGAACGCCTTGCCGATGACCTTGTTGGCTGATACCAATCCAACGGCTTCATACCGGGAATCAAGACTCAGCGGGTGATCAGCCATTGTGTAATAGTGACCAGCTGGGATTACGCCATTGAACCCCAGTTCCAGAATCGGTCGCCCAGTGCTGGTCGTTGGTTTTGCCTCACCCACGAATGTCCCGTTGACATAGTATTTGTGGTCGCGGGATTGGACAGAATCGCCCGCTGTGCCCATGACGCGCTTCAAGAAGCGTGTGCCTTGTGGGTACAGAAAATCACTCTGGTAGTTGAAGGCGACGTACTCCCCTCGTTTGGGGAGGTCTCCCTTCTCTATCAGATACAGCGTGCCCGGCAGGCTGACGCTGGCGTTGATGGCAAACTCATATCGCAGCGAGAAAGCGAGATAGGTAAGCAGCAGCAGGATGTAGGTTTTGTACTGGCGGCAGAGATGCTCGTACAACACATCCAGCTTGCCTGAAAACCAGAATAACGCCTTGAGGGATCGAATGTCTTCCATGCAACAATTGTCGCGTGGGAAGCACAATAAAATCAGGTGGGTTCTGAGCAAATATGCGCAGAATCTGTGTTGCAATTTATGGGGTGGTGTGACTGACAGAAAACGACACTGTCGGTCGAAGATGTTGATCGAATGACAAGCTCCTCGACCTGCCCTTCAGCTTCTCTCAATGCCTGCCCCAGCGACATTCGCGGCATCCTAAAATTTGTGAACTAATAGTCGATAGTAGGCAATATAATCAGAAATTGATCGACTACTGGATGCGAATTTTCTTGCAAGGCTAACATTAATGAATAACGATGATCCATTTAAGGTTTTTATTACCGATCCTGAAATGCAGCAGCGACTCGCCAAGCACATTGCTTTGAGGTGTTTTCGGAATTCAATCTTGGAAGATTTACACGCTGGAAAAGTTCCAGATTCCAGAAGCGGCGACTATTCAGATGTCGAAGTCCATACGCCTTACGGGGAAATTCCGTGGAATGATCTCTCACGAATCAGCAATGCCGAAATAAAAGCACTGATGGTTGATGTCGTGAATCACACGTACCATTTCATCCAAGAACTGTTCAACGATGAACGGGGAGGTGAACTGCTCCTTAAATTGGCTAATAAAGACCCCGCACCTGATTGGGATGATCCGAAATAAATGTACGGGTTTTTACCCAGCAAAGAATTTCTTCGCTTCACTGAAGCGAAAGTTCGCGGCGGATAGGTAAGCGTAATTCTAACTGTGCGTCCCGTCCGTCCCCTCCTCGGCCGAAATCGACATAGCCAAAAGATTTGGCTATGTCGGCATCAAGCTAGAAGCTGACGGCGAAACTCAACGCAGTCCGTTCGTTTATCGTGCCGGCGTAAGGACAGGCGTCTGCGAGCACACGACTAGACTCTTTGCCCCACGGGTAAGCGCCACATAGAGGTGTTGCGCACTCATGGCCGAAGGATTCAGTACGACGGCGACATCCGCCTCCAGTCCTTTCAACAAGAGGGTGCTTCCAACTGCACGACGGGTCATCGGCCGAGCAAGGTGACGGTTTCTCTCTCGTGCGCGGATTACCGCCTCGTAGAACGTGCATTCGCCAGTCGCCGCAGTTTGCATCGCGGACTTGCAGACATTCAGCGCTTCCGGTCGATAGACCCGGACGCCAGGGGCATCCGCAAAGGCTCGAAGCGCCTCCAGAGAATTGCCGAACGATGGTGCCGACTTAAAGGCTAGGGCGGCAGCCTCCGCCGCCGTGGCATCCTTGCGGGCAGTTCCCTTTGCTAGAGTCTCGACGCGGCGCTGCAGGTCGGCAGCTCCAAGGTTAGCCATCATCTCCGAGGCGAAGCCGACTAGCGTTTTGAGGGCTCCAGTAGAGCTTGGGTCGAAAGTCCGACCGAACGCTGTCAGGTCTCTGAGGTCGACTGCTTCTACAGTGGTCGCGCCAGGCGTCTGGGAGGCAAGCTGGCGCTGCCCTTGTGGATTGGTGCTGTCACCAATGATAAGGATCGTACCATCGGTCACAGGGCTCCTGATCTTGGCTGCTTCCAGGCGCTGAAGGTGCGCAGCATTGGTGTCTACGGGAAGTTGGATCCATGAGACCTCGGATGGGGCACCACGTAGATCAAGAGACCGGCCCGCAAGGAGGTGCTGACGCGCTTCAAGAAGCCAGCGTCCAAGGGATTCGGCACCGGCATTACGCCAACGCCAGGGGGTTTCCAATTCACCAATTGGCGGAAAGACATGCTGCACATCCTTTAGCCAGTCCACGGTCGGCTCGCGAAACCCGAAAATGGCTTGTAGCGGGTCCCCAAGCACATAGGTTGGCAGTACGTTGGCCGCCCAGCCTACGATGTGGTGCTGAGGTAGGGTGCAATCCTGGTACTCATCGACAACGAGTCGGCTGTAGGTGGCTCGGAGGGCATCACTGACGTCCCCTTTGCTGAGCAAGTTCCACGCGGCCCTACGTACCGCCTCATAGTCGCTGCCAGGGTTCTCCAACCTGAGAACCTCCGGCCTATGTCCACTGCGAGCAGGAAACTTTGAAATCAGCCGAATGGCCCAGCTATCGATGGTGGAGACGCGGTAGGCCCTCTTGGGAACCGCAGCCTTGGTGAGACGATCCTCCAAGGCACCCTTGCCTGCGTTGGTATGGGTGAGAACAAGGACAGGTTTGTCACTCACATGAAGCTTCAGCGTGTCTGCAATCAGTTGCGTCTTACCGCACCCGGCTGGGGCCGTGACCATACCCCGATGGACTGAGAATAGGTCAATCTCAGGCTGCATGCGTCCACCTGTACAGCCGCTCGACCAATGTGACGAAGTCTTTATCTGCGGTAGCCAAGTTTGGGCCGACGATGTCCTTGGCGACGCCCTCGAATTTGGTTACCGACTTGAACCAGCTATTCTTCCCCTTACGGGAGGCAAGGCCAAGAAGCGATCTCGTCGGAATCGAGTAGCCGTCTGTTAAGCCCTCGCCTAAGACACTATCCAGGTTCTGCTTGCCGTCGCTCTGAGACTGAATATGCGAGTTGACAAGGTCCTCCTCGACCAGTTCGACAGCCCGTTGAAGTAGTGAGTGAATGGCACCGACATCGAGACTCAGGAAGAGCTCATCCTCCAGCGCTCGACCAATGCGCCAGGTGATGGCTTCCCCGCCCGCAGCCGCGAACGCGGCAACGGTCTCCGGTTTTGGCTCTTTGTCGGCGTCCACCAGCACAAGGACGCGGTAGCCAAGCCGTAGTAGGGCGGCTCCACGCGTGTAGCACCTGTCAGGGTCGCTACCACCTACGTCAACAAAGGCACCCCCAAGAGCAAAGAACGACTGCTGCTTCAGTCCGACCCAGTACTGATCCAGCCCGCGTGCAAACCCAACCTCGCTCGCGCCTTCGCAAACCACGACGGACTTGGCGAGGAATGCTTCCGGGTCAGCCCGGAGGGTGCTCTGTACATCATCGGCCATGCCGACTTCGAGCACTTGATGCTGCTTGGGTCCTGCTCGAACAACATAGACTTGGTTGCCAGTGAGCTCGCGTACTGCTACGGGTGAATGCGTGGTCATGAAAACCTGCAGTGGAACCGTCGAGTCTTTTGCTCCGAGAGAATGAAGGAGACGAATCAGGCGATGAGGCTCAAGGCCGTATTCGACCTCATCCACCAAGGCAAGCGTGGCTGCTTCAGCAGCGGCGCGTTGGAGGCCGGCGATAAGCAGGCGTGATGAGCCTGTGCCAAGGGACCGAAGTGGTATGCCCGCCTCACTGTGCAACGCGATAGCTCCGTCGCCAATGGATATAGAGTGGGCATCGAGCAAAGCCTGAGCACAGGCCCCTACGTGGACACCAAGCCCGTTGGCTGTGTCCGTGACAACCTTCAGCGAGGCACCAAGTTGGGTGGCAGCCTGAGTGCCGAAGTTCGCTCGGGCCTCACGAGCCGCTTTGGCGAGTTCCTCACCAAGGTTTGCCCTCTCCTCAGTCAGCCGATTCAGGACGGAGCCGCGCGTCCAGGAGAGATTTGTATTTGCGTAGCTGCCAATGCGCGCAGGTGAAAGCGCGGCACGGTCCTTCCAGGCAAGGCCCCGTTCAAGCCCTGCCGCTGTCGCACGCTCGGAGAATAGTGTCCAGACCGGCTCTAGGTCGCTCGATACGGTGAGACGCAGGGTGAGCACCGTCTCGATGGATGCACGTGGCTCGTCCTCGAACGTCTTGGTGGATGCATCGAAGCCGCGCAGGAAGTCACCGTAGATCTCCAGGTTCTTCAGCGTGTCGGGCAGGGAGCCCAATGTTATGGAGATGACAATGGGTCGAGTGACATCCAGTTGGAAGAAGTCGGTATCACCGAAGGGCGCACTCCGACGTGCCCCCAAGCACAAGTCGATGGCATCCAGGATGGTGGACTTGCCGCTATCGCCCGGTCCGATGAGGCAGTTGACGCCAGCTGATGGCACCCAGTCCAGGCTTCGGATGGAACGAAAGTTGCATATTTCGATTCGGCGGATTCGTACCATGTGTTCTCCTGTGGCCTGGTTTCTGTCCAATCATTTTGAACGGCGTTCAAAGTTATGTCATCCGGTTTGGCTGCTGCACAGGCTAACCTAGAAACGAACCATCCGCAACGTGGAAGGGTGCAGCCGATTCAGCCGTGGGGCTCTCTTGAGAGTCGCTCTGGGAAATGGCTGCGGAGCTTAGTGCTAGCGTCGTTAGCGTAGCTGGCTGACGGTACCATTAACAGGCTGATAAGCTCATGACCGAGCTCGGAAGCGCCGTCTTGGCGCCTAAGGTTCGATGACTGTAGCGGGCGCGCGTCGGCGGTATCGGTTAACATACACAGTTGTTACTAACTCAATAGTTATCTGGATGCAACCTGAACCCGACAGCCCCGAGCACCACCGACAGCGCTCAGAGTTCATCAGAAATCTGGTTCAAAGCCAGTTCGATCAGCAGCCCCTCAACGATCGGCACGTGCAAGGCACGCCCAGAACGGTCGTGCAGTTTTGGCACAACCAACGACAGTTGCCGGAGGACGTCAAAGAGTGCATTGCCTCTTGGGCCAGCTGGGAGACGAAAGGTTTTAGGCATCGATTGTTCGACGAGCGTAGCGCCAAGGCGTTCATCGGTCACTCGTTGGGTGCGCGCCACGAGCACGCCTTCGAACGTTGCTACCACCCGGCCATGCAGGCCGACTACTTCCGGCTCTGCTACCTGTTAGTCGAAGGCGGCCTCTATGTCGATGCGGACGACGTCTGCGTTTGTACCGACATCGGTTGTTTGTTTGACGACGGTCGGCTGAAGGTTCAGCCCCTGTGCTATGACATCAATTCTGGAACAATGGTGAGCCCGTCCGTGTTCCTACGTGTTGATGCCTACGCTTCGAGTTGGATTTTCTACTTCAATAACAATCCACTCATTGCAAGCCGAGGGCATCCGATCATCGAAAATGCGCTCAGCCGGGCAACAGGTCTTCTCGAGCTCGCCGGCAAGGACGAGTTGCCGGAAATCCAGACGACGACCGGCCCGGGGAACCTTTCGAAGTCGATTTTTGATTTTGGTACCACCTTGGGAGGTGTCGAAAGCGACCTGATGATATTACGAGACTGGGATTCATTTGCCGTCTCAAGATGGCCATTGAGCTACCGCAACGATGCCCGGAATTGGCGACTCTCCAATCAACAGAAGTTCTATCGTAACGGCGTGTAATTTCCGAATGAACCTTTCGAAGCCCCTACGCGCGGCATCGCGCCTTCTGTATTCATTGTTCCTGCAATTCCGAATCCGCCTGCCGCGGCAGCAGTGCCTTGCGTTCATCTCGCACTCTGATGGTCGGCAACCAGGCATCGGCCCGATTTTCGTCATCAACTTGGACAGGCAGCCGGACCGTTGGACTGACGTGCGTCGCGAGCTCGACCGCATCGTAGACGCCGCAGGCAAACCGCTATCGGAGCGGGTCGTAAGATATTCGGCATGCGATGCGCAGGCCAATCCCGACGAATTGTTTGGCACCGTTGACATTGAGCCTTTTTACACGCTCGGCGACCAGCTGTTCGTCGAACCGCAACCTAACGCAGTCCCAGACGCGTTCGACTTGGAGCGCCCGATTAGGATGAGTGGCGCAGAAGTCGCCGTTGCACGCTCGCATATCGGTATCTGGAAAACGATTGCACAGTCCGATGCCCCCTATGCCCTTGTACTCGAGGACGACGTCTGGTTCGAGCGTAGCTTCGGGCGGCTTGTCGATCAGGCTTGGCGCGAGATGGAAGCCGCCGACCGCACCAGCCCTGCGTTCGATGTGTTGTACCTATCTTACAAGGAAGTGCGCCACGGTGCTCCAAAGAAACTGATTTCAAAGAGCGTGTTTAGCCCGGAACGCGGCCTCTGGTACCTGTCCGGGTATGTGCTGTCGAAGAAAGGCGCGCAGAGGCTGCTTGGGCTTCTTCCGTGTCGTGGCCCCGTCGACCTCTGGATCAATCACAAGTTCCGAGAGATGGACGTCCGGGCTTTGCGCCGCTCGGTGATCAGCCAGCGTCTCGATCTTAACTCGACGAACTCATACTCGATCCTGCCGACACTGAGCCGGATCGGCATCCTCGACGGCGGTGACGCGGCGCTTTTTCAGAAGCGGCCGACCCACTCCCCCGTGTTCGCGTTCGGAACCCCAGGGTTCGGGCTGTCATCGCTCGCTATGGCCCTCTCGATGCTTGGTTATCGCTGCTGTAGCGATTTTGAGCGGATTCCGGAATGTGAGTTAGAGAGCCTTCTCGCCGGCCGCGCCGATCGCGTTTTCGACGCCTACGTCAACATCGAATCGCTGACGCCGCATGTTCGCGTGCTCACACAGCGCTATCCGCGCGCCAAGTTCATCGTGATCGACGACGTAGCGGGAACCGCTGACCGCCAAGGTGGCGGTGTGCTGAACGAGCTGGAAGGGGCAGACGTACTTCGTATACATGGTGAAAACGCCAACACTTGGCGTTCGCTTTGCGAGCACTTGAGACTTGCGCCCCCGAGCGCACCCTACCCTGTTGTTCGGGATATTGGACAGCGAAGGCATCGGCGCGCCCCGGTCGACACGCTAACGGCTCGCCCAGCAAAGCGGCTTCGGCACGACCTGTCACCGTGGGTCGTGGAACCGCGCGCGGGTTGGGCGGGAATCAGCGCGAGTGCATTCGATCAGCTGGAATCATCAGCCTCATCGCGGGTGCGCTTCGAGGACGATCTGGCTGATATCCAGCCGGCGCGGTGGCTGTTGCGAAACGACACGTTCCCCGGAAACCTTGGACTGTTTCGCCCGGCCAACGTCACCCCACAACCGAGCGGCGGTCTTTCACTCGCGGTCATCGAGGAACCGCTTGGCGTTCGGAATCTTAGCGCGGCGGCGGTCTCGAGCAGAAGTAGTTTTTTGTTTGGGCGCTTCGAAGTCACACTGCAAGCGACGAACGTCCCGGGCCTGGTGACCGGCTTTTTCCTTCACCGCGATTCGCCCCGACAGGAGATCGACGTCGAGATCGCAGGAAATCGCCCTGACCGGCTACTGGTCAACGTATTCTACAACCCGGGCTCCGAGGGCGCGAAGTTTGACTACGGCTACCGGGGAACCCCCGTTAGCATTCCGTTGGGGTTCGACGCATCAAAAGCCTTACATCGGTTTGCCATTGAATGGGATCCATGCGAGATCCGGTGGTTCGTCGACGATGAATTAGTTCACCGTCGCGCTACATGGGGCCCGACCCCAATTCCGCACCTGCCCATGATGTTACATGTTAATACGTGGCCGACCCGCTCACGTGAACTTGCAGGCCGGTTAGCACTCCACGCGCTGCCAGCGTCAGCGATCGTGCGCCGAATCGCCGTTGACTCGTTCAATGCGGACGCGCAGCCGCCATTAGCTTCCGCTTCGGAGGGTATTTCGAACACGTCCGAAGCTCAGCTACGGTAAGAAACCGACGATAGGTGACTGCTTTGGATCGGATGTGTAAGTACGTCGGTGCTGGAAGTTGACGTTCAACTGTTCGATACTGCCACCATCGGCAACCGGCCACATTGCTGACGTAGAGCGGGAGGCGTCCCAACGACAGCACCGAACTGCTGCCAGATGGCCCGCAGATCCGAAGGTCTCATTCGGCAGGAGTTGCCCGCCATTTAAATCGAAGCATTTTTTGCAGTTGCTATGACCGCAGCACATCGCTGTCAGTCAAATCTACAGTCTTATCGTGCCGCGAATATCAGGTTCGGAACTGATACCGAACATTCATCAGCACAACAACTCTCCCTTCTCGTAATACCACACAGCTAGCTGAAGGTTGGTCATATCGGCTCAAACGAGCCCATACGCTTCACGGATGCGGTCAACAATCGTCGTCAGATTTGTTTGTCCCAATCCCATGCTCTTCAGGTCAATAGTTTCTTGCAAGATCAGTCCAAGAAAGCGGTTCAAATCCTCCGCAACCTGAACGGGCAAATCGATCCGCATTGCGGGCGAAAGTAATTGGGAGAGGCGCACGACATCGTTCAGGTGCTTGCGCACATTCTTGTGATCGATAGCTTCGCCCTGCTGCTGCCTTGCACTCAGATCGAGCCATGCATTGGCCTTCAATGGAATCAGCCGATCCGGCCCCACCCAGGAAATCGCATCCTTCGCAGTAGCACCCGCCAGGATGAAGGCGTAATAGTCGTCATCCAGCAAAATGGCCGACAGGCTCGACACCGCCTCATCAAGGGGGATTGGCGTCAGGTGTGCATCGGTCGACAAAGCCAGTCCATCAGGCATACGGGAAAACAGTTCCAGCATCACAGGAAAGCTCAGGTTCGTCGGCTTCTGAAAACGATAGAAGTGCGGCTTGCCTTCGCTACGCTCGCGAACCTGATAGCCCCCATCCTTGACGAACTGCCAGAAGTGCTGGCCAAACTCGACATCCATCGCCTCGACCACCAACACGAGATCGATATCCTTGGTTGCCCGGAAATCCAGCCCCGCTTCTTCCATCGCCAGGGTGGCGGCCACACCGCCAATCAGCACATACCGGTCGGTGTAGTGTTCGAAGTGACGACGAAAAACATCCAGCCCTTTCACCACGTCAAGCCCTCCTCAAATTTAATCAGCGCTTGCTGAACACGTTCGTCGCGCTCGTTGCGCAAACTCAATATCAACGACAAAGGATCTACCGACCCAGCTAGCGGACTGATATCCGGGTTATAACTCCATATCTGCCATAGACAGGCAGCGGGTTCGGGCGACGGTAACGCACACATTCCCCGTTGCTGCGCATGCTTCCATTGTTCTGCGCTGATTGCATAAACCGGGTGCGCTGGCTCCGCAAGCAAAGTCGCACGGGCAAGCGCACTTTCACCAGCCAGACGAACTTGTTTCTGCACTGTTGGATCAGGTATAGCCCATACACTTTTCTTCACCGGGTCGCGCAACATGGGCAACGCTCTGCGCCAAATCGCCTGCGCATTATCATCAAAGCACAACCGGCGCGCTCGACCAACATCTACGACCGAGGCGAGTCCTGCGTGCTCCAGCTCCTTCACCGCGCGCGACAACGTCATCGTGGTGTAGCTCAGTCGCTCCCCCAGCTCAGCCGGATGCATCTCCGCTTTCCACGGTTTCAGTAAAGCGCTAATCAGCAACGCCTGTGTCGCTGGACTCAAGTTCTTGTCGGCGGTTTCGCGGCACTGGCGAAAATACTCGCGCAGGTCGATGCCCAGATCGGGCAGATAGAGTTGGTTGCCGGGCACAATGAAAGGCACGTGCTGCCCGACCAGTCGCTTGCGGTCGTAGGAACTCAAAGCCGCTGCCACATAAATACCCACTGCTCCGCTTGCTTGCGCCAGCGTATCCAGATGCTTGCGCACTTTGCTCGCGCTGGTTGCTTTATCCCGTTCCAGCATCAACACATACGGCGCACCGATAAGCTCAATGCTGGCGAACTCATAAGCGTCTTGCAGAAAATATGGCAAAGCAGTGCCCCCAGCCCAAGGCTTGACGATGGCAGTCAGTCCCAGCACATCCTGAAGGTAGCGTTCAATATCTACGTGGCGCATGATCAAATGATTTGTAACGTTGTATTAGCACGATAACATGAACGATGTTATCGTGCAATTTATATGTTTCTAGAAGCAATTACCCCGACTATTACCCTTCATGCCACCAGCGCCATCACATAATGTCATATCAGGCTGGCCGCCTGAATGCGACCGTCTGCACCAGGTCTGGATTATTCACCTCAGCACCCTCAGACATTCCATCAATGACCAGCCATACATCCCGAACGCCAACAGATACTCGCGCAGATCACCCGTGCATAACT
The DNA here is from genome assembly GCA_018823025.1 of Gammaproteobacteria bacterium. Taxonomy (GTDB): domain Bacteria; phylum Pseudomonadota; class Gammaproteobacteria; order Burkholderiales; family Sulfuricellaceae; genus Sulfuricella. The sequence continues at coordinate 15,216 of JAHJJI010000003.1, forward strand.
TGAGCGGCGATACGAACCGCCTGTTGCTTGGCCACAACAGCGGTACGCCTGAGTTGGTAAGCCAGTCGCCAACAAGGTGGGACAAGTAGCCCGTCGCGACCCCCACTACCACCGGCACTGCATATCCTTGATGCCAGTGCAAATGATGCAGTGACCACCAAATCAGCCACGACATACCCGCAACAGCGAGCAGGCTATGAGTGATGCCGCGATGCCCGAACACGGCTGCAATCGGGATAGAGAGCGGCAGAACACGTTTGCCAAATGCGCTTTGCGGGTGGTCGATGTCCGGCAACATGCTGCCAAGGATTCCGCCGCCAAGCACAAGTATCGTCTGCGAGGGTTGCGCATGGAGCGCACCAGAGACCAGCAACGAGGATGCGCAGCCTGCCGCAATATGGGTGAATGCCAGCATCTCTAAATCCGTTTCTGCAAATTGCTGACCCACATCCATGTTGCCCACCCGATGAATACAATCGCCAGAGGAGCAACCATAGAAGGCACAGGTATCGGCAGCACCAGCCAGATTGCCACGCCAAACATCACGACCGTGGAGATGAGCACGCCTATCCTGTGACGAATGGGCGACTGCGAAGAAAACTGGAAGGTGCGGATCATCCTTGTTGAATACCCGTCTGTCGCCACCGCAATGGTGAATGGCATCAGGATGAACCAGAACAGCATAAGTAGGTTGATGCGGTACACAATCAACGAACCCCACAACCACGTTACAATAATCCGGTTTTGAATCCACTCTTTGAGCGGTCTCGGCGTGTCTTTGCTGGCAGTTGCGTCCTTGATCGCATCCGACATGCCCCGGACCTGACCCGCGCTGACCGAAATCATTTTGCCAAATACCCACTGATCGGCTTGCTGCCCGGACAGCTGAGTTACAAATGCACGTTCACCTACAAGTGATTTCAGCAGATGCTCCGGGGTAATGAACATCCAGGTACCGATTGCCACGATCAAAGCTAAAACCATCCATAAGGCGGTAAAGCTCCCCTGCTCTTTCTGGTCTTTTGCCATGTCACTCTGCCTTCAAGATAGGCAATCTGCCTTTGATGATCCGCCCGCCCGACATCCTGGCCAGAAAGTGCAGCGGAGGCAGGTTGCCAAGCATCGCAGCGGGGAACAGCTCCACTTCTTCCGCCATCATGGATTCCTGATAGGACGACTGATATTCGTCCTGGATTTTTGCATCAACGCCATGGCCGTACCTGATGCTCAGTGATTGGGCTTTGATCTTGGGCATGCTGTCGGCGATGTATTGTTGAGTCTCCGCATCGATCACGCGCAGAACGATTTGATTGTTGATGTTGGCGAGTACCTGGCGCGCCTTGTTCTCATCGCCGAGACGCGCAGGAAAATCCGCGAATGTCTGCGCTGCAATCGTCACTCTAAAGAGCGCACCTCCGCCTTTGTTCATGAGCTGGATGGTGGGCTGGTTGATGACCTCTGCGGCTTCGTCGATGAAGAGATTGACTGGCTTGTTCGAGCTGATTCCATAGTTATAGCGATCACCGGCCACTGCGGTCAGATCGGCCAGCATGATCGAGCCGATGGCGCTCCCGACCGTGCCATCAGCCAGGCTATCAAGGCCGAGATAGAGCACCTGGTTGTTGTTGATGATCTTCGCCATGTCGGTCGCGTGTTTCTGATCGCCAATCTTGAATTCCGGCGACAAGAGTTCCGCCAGCGGCTCGGAGGTCAGCATGGACAGAATCGGGATGAGCGAGGCGACCATCTTCTGGAAGTGGTCGCGATTATGCTCAAAGGTGGAAATCAGGCCATCCAGGTCCGACGACTGCGCTTCATGGATGGCGATCTGCTTGTAGAAGTCGATATAGGCTTCCAGTATCCGGTCACGATGTTTTTTCACAAAACTGCTGGAGCGAGTCTCCCATTCCGGCACAGTGTCGATGAAGTGACGGCGTAACGTGTTCAGCAGCAGGTTGTCCGCGCCGCCCTCAATATACCGCTTCATGTGAACCAGATTGGGGCTTACGCCAGTGGCCACCAAGCCATTCACAATGTCGTTGAGCACTTTCCAGCCAAAGGCCGCAAACGGGTCAGCGCCGGTTTCGGATGGAATCAGTGCGGCAACCCGACTGGCGAGTTCGGTCCGGCGATTCCAGTTACGCATCGGGTCGATGGGCGTGGACTTCTCCGGATGGGCGGGATGGAAATACACGAAGCGCTCCGGTTGCCCCATCGCCGCACATATCCGTTTGGCGTTTTCCGCCAGGGCATGATCCCCTTTCGGGTCAATGATGATGACGGTTTCGTTGCGAATGATCGCCTGACCAATCAACAGCTCCATCATTCTGGTTTTACCAACCCGCGTCGTTCCAACCAGCAAGGTATGGCCGACCAGATTAGCGATGTCCATGAACCGGTCAGTTTCCTTGTCCAGACCATGTATCCAGTACGCGCCGTCCAGGTGGCGCTCGTTGGTGATCTTGCCGATGGTCTGGGCAACACCCTGTCCGATCAGCGCGTGCATCTTCTGCGATTCAACATCCGTCCAGTCAAAACCCTTGCCAAGCCACACAGAGTTTTTTTTGGCCGCCACTTCGGTCTTGCTTATCAACTCGGGAATGCTGATGAACTCTTTGCCGTAATTGTCCAGGCGCGTCAAATTGACGTAACGCCGCCAGGCCCAGATACCACGATACAAGGCCATGCCGGTACAGACAGTCATCGCAATCGCGCTGAATTTCACAGGGAGCGGGACTGGCATGTATTTGGCCGCAATCAGTGTGAACAATGCAGCACCTGCCCATGAGGCCGACATCGTTGCTTCAAAGTTCGGACGCCACGGCGACTCCCACTCGTAGAATGCTTTCATCGGAAGCCACCCTCACGCTTGCTGATGTGATTAAGCTGCCCGATAGCCTTGCCAATGAATGTCGCCTCTCGGCGTATGGGAAGCAGTTCCTGTTCGATGTCTCGCACCCTATCCGCTTCCCATGGCTGGGCCAACTTGAGTAACGCATCCAGGTTGTAGCCGTGTTTGTCTTTGGGTTTACGAATAAGCTTCTTGGTCATCCTGCGGGTCTTGGCGGCCTTTGACCCGTACCAACGAACCTCGTACCACGCAACACTCAAGGTGTTGTCACGCATTCTTGCTTGCGCATACAAGACGCTCTTGTGCTCCCATGCTCTTGTCTTGTTTTCTGCCATGGCAAAATCAAAGTGTTGCTTGCACAAATCTGCCGCCTTCGTTTCAAGTGCTGCCAGTCTGACTCGCAAGAGCCTGATCGCATCAACCACTTCCAGTTCATCCATGACTTGCTTTCCCATGATTCTCTCTCCACCAAAACAACAACGATTTTGCTGCCGTGCGGAATCTGTCGTTTCAGCGCAACTTTACATCTACGCGCACCGCCGATTCCGCGCGGCAGATGGAACCGATTTACAGCGCATCGAAAAGATCAAAGTGGAACGTTTTACAGAATTTATTTGCTTGTTTTTCAAATTGTTAAATGCGGAACGATTTACAGAATCACTCAAACACAAGCGGAACGATTTACAGGAACCCGGAACGATTTACAGGAATCTGCGCAAGCCTTGGAGTCGCCTCTGGCAAACGGTAAAAAGTAACCGTCATCTCTTGCGCGTCCATTTCAATTAGGTATTCCGGGATAGGGTTATCCGTCAGCAGCCCTTGCACGGAATTTTTGAATTTACGCATAGGCGAGGAACAGCCAGTCAAACGGTGTAATTCATTGAGTGAGACAACCCACGGCTGCCACTCGCCACACTGTATTTTGGCGAGGATGTAGATCAGCCTGTGCAATGGCGTGAGCGAGAAGTAGTCCGGGTGCATGGCGCATACTTCTGTCCAGTCTGTCGCGCAATGATATAGCCGCTCGGGCAGCTCAATACTCACCGCATCAATGCGGCCCTCACGATCCCGTTCTGCCTCGTAACGAATCAAATTGAAACTGTCTCCGCATTCCTTGATTTCATCTGGTGGGCGAATGTTCGTTGTGATCTTGCTTCCTGCAAGCCGATCCAGCGCCTGAGCAAAGCCATCGTATTGAGCCCCGCCGTTCCCGCGTTTGCTGAAATCAAAAAAATCGCGAGTAGTAAATCGCAAACTGCGGCTCAAATCATCGTGCCGCTCATCAAACAGGGCATTGGCCAACCAGCTCACGCAGTAAATCAGGACATCCTTGTCGCGCACGGTCGGAAGCCCCGTTGCGCCGGGTGTGATCTCGAAGAATTGACCATCCAGATCGAAGCGCCGAGCCTTCAAATCCCCAGCAGACAAAGCAAAATGTGGGTAATGGACAGGATTGCGGGAAGTGTTGTCGGCACTCAATACATCAGCAAAGTAAACGTAAGTGAAGGACGCGGGCGATAGGTGAACCGGCATGTGGTGTGTCGCTCAATGAATGTCCTGGGATTTTAGTTGGTTCGATTTGGCGCGATAGAGAGATTCTCGGCAAATTTGCCGAGAATCTGCCGAATTATATTTTCTCGCTCATCAATAATTCGCAGACGTGCTGGAGAGGTGCTGTGGCGCTTGTTGGCTGCGGTGGCTGCGGTGCAGGCGTACTGGAGACGCTCTGGGGTTGTTGTGAAGTTACTCAAGGAGAAGGTAATGAGCGTGATTGGAATGGATATTGGTTACTCGAACCTGAAGATTGCCTATGGCGACAAGGGGGGCGACCCCGTATTGGTGAACCGCCCGGCAGGCGCAGCTCCATCGGATCACATCGGGCAAAGAATCATGGGGGATGACGATGCCGTGCGCGTCCTGGTGGATGGCCGCGAGTTCGCCGCTGCGATCAGCCACGACAGAATCGAAAATTGGGCGCGCGAACTGCACAAGGATTACACCGCAACTGATTCCTACCGCGCGTTGTTTTATTCCGGCCTCTTGCTGTCCGGTTTGAGTGAGGTTGACAAGGTTGTGACCGGATTGCCAACCAGCCAATACTTCGATGCCAACCTTCGTGCGCGTCTGGTCGAGACCATGAAAGGCGAGCATCAGGTTACGCCGCGCCGGAAGGTTGTAGTAAAGGATGTCAAGATCGTGCCTCAACCTTTGGGCGGGTTTGTGGACTATTTGCACGGCCTTGATGATCCGAGCCAGGTTGAGGATGCCAGTGTTCTGGTGGTCGATCCCGGCTTCTTCTCGGTGGATTGGGTGTTGCTGGTCAATGGCGAATTCAAGCGAGCCTCATCTGGAACGAGCCTGGATGCGGCCTCGGTCATTCTGGCTGAGACTGCGGCGTTAATTTCCAGGGATCATGGCGGCAACCCAGGCAGAGGAAAGCTGGAGAACGCGATCAGATCGGGACGCAACACCGTGTCCGTGTTTGGGGAGCGGATAGATATTGACCCGTATCTGGCGGATGCGTCGTCCAAGGTTGGCCACATTGTTGGCGCGCAACTGCAAGAGTCGCTCAGAAAAGAGGATTCTGACATCGACACGATTGTGTTGGTTGGAGGAGGCGCTCCGTTCTACGAGGCAGCAATCAAGGCCGCTTTCCATCAGGTACCGGTATCCGTTGCCCATGATTCGGTATTCGCAAATGCGCGAGGGTTCTGGCGTGGAGGTGCTGCCTGAGATGCGCATCACCATCAATTATTTCGAGGGATATCCAGAATTGCAGGCCGACCTGTCTGCTTTTCCGCTACGCGCCAGAGCGGAACGGATGCGGATGCTTGCCTCGCTGGGTTTGTCAGTTCTGAATGGCGGGAGAGTCATAAACAAAGCTCCAGCAGTTACCCCCAATCAAGAAGCTACTCCTGAGGCAACTCAGCCAGCCGGTCACGGTAGCCCGTCTGGGATCGTGAAAAGAATATTCGATCAGGTTTGATGCATGGTAGTGCTTGCGGAAACACCAATTAACGTTGAGATGCGTCCGCGCACAATTACTACGCTAACCGCGCAGCATTCACCCCAAAATTCTTGAAAACGGCCCCGGCAGTAACCCCCTTTACATAATTGGATGATCGTACTATTATTAATTGGACGACTATCCAATTAATAAAAAACACAGGGGGCAACTATGCCGCAAACAGTGCTTGTAACGGGTGCCAATGGTTTTGTAGGAAGTCATATTCTTGAAGCTCTTCAGCAACGCAAAGATGTTAAAATCATCGCAGCTTGCCGTAACCGAAATAAATTACTCCCCCAATTTGATGGCGAGGTACGTGAAGGCGATCTCCGCGACGAAAACTACCGAAGATCGGTCGTTGAAGGTGTAGACATTCTGTGTCATGCGGCAGCGTGGACATCGCTATGGGGGAACGATAAAAATTCGCGTCAGCTGTATCTTGAGCCCACATTTGGCCTAATCGAGGCCGCCCGCTCTGCCGGGGTCAAAAGATTCGTCAACACCAGCACCACAAGCGCAGCTTCTCCAGAGCACTCTGCCGACCCCATGAGCAGAGGAATCCCGCGCCCATTCTGGCCGCATCTATGCAACGTTATCGCAATCGAAGATGCGCTTCGAGAGCGGGCAGGGCAAAACTTTCAGGTCGTCAACCTGCGTCTGGGAATTTTCGCCGGGAAGCGCTATTCCCTCGGGGTTATACCCATCCTGGTACCGAGACTCAAAACTCATCTTGTCCCTTGGGTGGCCGGCGGTAAAACTCATCTGCCTATCATCGACGGACGAGATATCGGCCAGGCTTTTGCTTTGGCAGCTACAGCACAGGGGATCAATGACTACGAAGGATTCAACATCGTTGGCCCGGAGGCGCCTACAGTGCGCCAGATCATTTCGCTACTGCACGAAGAGTTTGGCTTACCCATACCCAATTTTGGGGTGCCATTCGCCATTGCCTACCCCTTCGCCTGGCTGATGGAAAAGATCGATCCAATAGTGCCTTGGGAACCGTTAATTACGCGCAGCATTGTCCATTTAATCGAAGATGTGGGTGCTGATAACAGCAAAGCGGAACGCTTGCTGGGCTACAAGCCCGTCCACTCCTGGCAAGACGCGCTCCGCGCGCAGATGTCAGAGATGGCCTTGCGCCAGACTCGGCCCATGTCCATGGCACGTCCTGTCGCAGGATGATAGCGGCTATCCTCATTGATCTTGCATTGTCAATTTCTACTTGCTCAACATCCACATCAAATTGAGAGAAAATTATGACAACTTTTACCGGTATTCTCAACGGGACTCTTTATGGGATCATGCACTGGGACAAATGGGATGAGTTATGCGACCATATCCAGGCAAGTGGTGATCCCTGGTTTGCGTATTCTGTCGGCCATGCCGTCCCGGAATTCCCTGTTAAGGATGCAGAGCTGGCGATTGCCTTGGATGAAATTCGTGCGCTCTTGAAGCGTGAGCACGAAGAGGATTATCTGGGCATCGTTTTTGTAGATGATTTAACCAGCCCAGCACTGATAAAGATTTACGATCCAAGCAATCTGGGGTCTAGTTGTGGCAGTAGCGGGCGGAATATTCCACCGGGTTGGATATTGAGTCGTCTACCGCCCAGCCCTATCGCCAGCGATATTCCCTTACCCAATAATCGTCGGCGCTGGTGGCAAGGATTATTAACCAGGCTGGCAGATTCATCAGTAAATGCTGGAGAAAAGATTGAAGGCCATCACTAAAGGCGAAAAAACGCGCGCTGGAATTGTCAATTGCGCCAAACAACTCTTTTATGAGCACGGTTATGGCAGCACGTCGTTTTCTGACATTGTGGACGCGTCTGGTTTATATCGTGGCAATATCTATCACTACTTCAAAACCAAGGACGAAATCCTGCAAGCCGTCATTGAACAGCATCTGGCAGACTTCAGAGGCCTGATGGCTCAATGGGACAAGGAAATTGCCGATCCCAAATTAGAGCTGCTCGCTTTCATTCACATGATTACAGGTCGGCAGAGTGAATTGGCTGAGTATGGTTGCCCAATCGGCACATTGAACACTGAATTGGGAAAAGACCGGCGCGACCTGCAACAAGCTGCTCGTGCCCTGTTCGACCTGTTTCGCGACTGGATTGCTGCACGTCTTGTGGAGATGGGGTATCGAGATGAGGCGGCATCGCTGGCCCTGCATTTACTTGGTCGAGCTCAGGGCATTGCGGTGATCACGCATGTCTATCAGGACGCAAAACTTTTACAGCAAGAGACTGGCCAACTCGAAGCATGGGTAAACAAATTATAGTTTTCCCATTCAGAGCCACCTTGCGTTCTCTAACTAAGCTTAATTAATTTCCTTGATACCACCTCGTTCGTTCCAATTTAACTGAAATGAAAATCAAACAATATCAAGTTGACGCCTTTGCGACCAAAGCCTTTGAGGGCAATCCAGCTGCTGTGTGTCCGTTGGAAAACTGGCTGGACGATAGTTTGCTTCAAGCTATTGCAGAAGAAAACAACCTGTCTGAGACGGCCTTCTTTGTACCTTCGGCCAAAGGGTTCAAGTTGCGTTGGTTCACTCCGGTCAAGGAAGTTGACCTATGTGGCCATGCCACTTTGGCAACAGCACATGTCATCTTTGATATTTTGGGTTATGCCAATCAGGTCATCATCTTTGAAACCCGTAGCGGTGAACTGTTCGTTCGAAGGAATGGGAAATTGTTGGAAATGGATTTCCCTGCATCCCGACTAAAACCCTGCAAGATTTCAGATATTCTGGCACAAGGGCTAGGTCAGCGTCCTATTGAGGTATGGGCTGCTGAAGATTACCTGGCCGTATTCGATAGTGAAGCTACCATTCGCGCCATCACACCGAATCAAGCACTGCTCGGCCAGCTTGATTTGCGTGGTGTCATCATTACTGCGCTCGGCGAAGATGTCGATTTTGTCAGCCGCTTTTTCGCGCCCAAATTTGGTATCCCTGAAGACCCTGTTACAGGCTCCGCCCATTGTGAACTTGCACCATACTGGGCCAACAAGCTTGGCAAGAACATCCTGAGCGCCAAACAGGTTTCCAAGCGTGGTGGCAACATCGCTTGCGAGGTAAAAGGCGACCGAGTCATTCTCTCTGGTTGTGCCGTCATATTTATGGAAGCAGAAATTACCTTTTAAGCTTTTAGCTTTGCGGAAAACCGGGACGATTTGGGGGACGCTTGCCGAAATTGAAAGTAAAGTACGTTAAGCTGAAATGTGTCCATTTTAGGCACATAGAACCGACTGGCAGTTTGCAGAGCAGAGCCTATTCTGATGTGTTTTTGGCTATTGAGTGATGACAAACATGGGCATAGCTCACATTGACACCCACCAGAGAAGCCCACTATGCACCTGCCGAATGCTAACCGGGACGCCCTGCGCAGTGGCTAGAGAAACAATGCGGTTGAAAGGAGCCTGCCAAGCGTGCATATCCGGGCGGACCGGCATGTTCATCACGAAGTGGTGGCCCAGGTTATGGCTGTTGCCGCCAACGCTGGGTTGGTTCGCATTGGTTTGGCCATTGATTTGCCGGCGCTGTGCATCAACCGTAGACGGGAAACCGTTTTGTCAGCGCTGTCACCTGCTCTCGCACATGGCCAATGTTGGCCTCGTCGTGCGGATTCTCCAGCACGTCGGCGATCAGATTGCCGACTTGGCGCGCTTCCTCTTCCATGAAGCCGCGCGTAGTCATGGCCGGCGAACCTAAGCGGATGCCCGAGGTGACGAAGGGCTTCTCCGGATCATTGGGAATGGCGTTCTTGTTGACCGTAATGTGCGCGTCACCGAGAATTTTCTCGGCTTCTTTGCCTGTGATCTTCTTGGCGCGCAGGTCAACCAGCATGACGTGGCTCTCTGTACGGCCAGAGACGATGCGCAAGCCGCGCCCGGTCAGTGCTTCGGCCAGCACGGCGGCATTCTTGACCACTTGTTGCTGGTAGGCCTTGAACTCTGGCGCCAGCGCTTCCTTGAAGGCCACGGCCTTGCCGGCGATCACATGCATCAGCGGACCGCCCTGGATGCCAGGGAAGATAGCCGAGTTTATGGCCTTCTCTTGCTCGGCCTTCATCAGGATCACGCCGCCGCGCGGGCCACGCAGGCTCTTGTGCGTGGTGGTGGTCACGAAGTCGGCATGTGGCACTGGATTCGGGTAGACGCCGGCAGCGATCAGGCCGGCGTAGTGGGCCATGTCGACCATGAAGTACGCGCCGATGGAGCGAGCGACGCGGGCAATGCGCTCGAAGTCGATGCGTAGCGCGAAGGCGGAGGCGCCAGCGATAATCAGCTTGGGATTTTTCTCTTGGGCGAGCTTTTCGAGGGCTTCGTAATCGATATCTTCCTGTGTGTTCAGGCCATAGCTGATGGCGTTGAACCACTTGCCGCTCATGTTGAGTGACATACCGTGTGTCAGGTGGCCGCCTTCGGCCAAGCTCATGCCCATGATGGTATCGCCCGGCTTGAGCACGGCGAAAAACACGCCCTGGTTAGCCTGGGAGCCGGAATTTGGCTGCACGTTGGCCGCCTCGGCACCGAACAGGAGCTTGACGCGGTCGATGGCGATCTGTTCGACGATGTCGACGTATTCACAGCCGCCGTAGTAACGTTTGCCAGGGTAGCCTTCTGCATATTTGTTGGTCAGTTGCGAACCCTGGACGGCCATCACGGCTGGTGAGGTGTAGTTCTCCGAGGCGATCAGCTCAATGTGATCTTCCTGGCGTTGGTTTTCCTGCTGGATGGCGGCGAAGATTTCGGGGTCGATCTGCTCGATCGTGTAGTGGCTGCGTTCAAACATGGCGAAATTCCTGAATAAATATCAGTCCCGAGGCAGTCTCAGGATGGTTTGATGGAAAACGCCGCGTTCATCAGGTCAATGTGCGCGGCGGATGGTATGGCTTCAGGCCGAAGCGCGCAGCGCCTTGGCCGCCGCCACCATGTTGGTCAGCGCCGGAATGACTTCGGCCCACTGGCGCGTCTTCAGACCACAGTCTGGATTGACCCACAGCCTCTCGACCGGAATGCGCTCGGCGGCCTTCTTCATCAGTTGCACGATATGCTCCTGTGTCGGGATGTTGGGCGAGTGGATGTCATACACGCCTGGACCGATTTCATTCGGATACTTGAAATCGTCGAAAACATCGAGCAACTCCATATCCGAACGAGAGGTCTCGATCGTAATCACGTCCGCGTCCATGTCGGCGATCGAGGCGATGATGTCGTTGAACTCCGAGTAGCACATGTGCGTGTGGATCTGAGTTTCGTCTGCCACGCCATTGGCGGTGATGCGGAAGGACTCCACCGCCCAGTCCAGGTACTGCTTCCACTGCGACTTGCGCAGTGGCAAACCTTCGCGCAGGGCTGCCTCATCGATCTGGATCACCTTCACACCGGCCTTCTCCAGGTCCAGTACTTCTTCGCGTATGGCCAGCGCGAGTTGGTAGCAGGACACCGAGCGCGGCTGATCGTCGCGGACGAAAGACCAGTTCAGGATCGTCACCGGGCCGGTCAACATGCCCTTCATCGGTTTGCTGGTCAGCGACTGGGCGTATTTAATCCACTCGACGGTCATCGCCTTCGGACGACTGATGTCGCCGAACAGGATGGGCGGCTTCACGCAACGCGAGCCATAGGACTGCACCCAGCCGAACTGGCTGAAGGCGTACCCGTCGAGTTGCTCGCCGAAATATTCAACCATGTCGTTGCGCTCGGCTTCGCCGTGCACCAGCACGTCAAGCCCCAAGGCCTCCTGCTCGCGCACACTGCGAGTGATCTCAGCCTGCATGGCGACCTTGTAGCCTACTTCATCCAACTCCCCTGACTTGAACTGGCTGCGTGCCTGACGGATTTCCGCAGTTTGTGGGAAGGAACCGATGGTTGTGGTCGGATAAGCCGGCAGGTTCAGCAGGGCGGCTTGCTTCCTGGCGCGCGCCGGATAGGGACTTTTGCGCTGGCCCAGCGCCGGGTTGATGCTGGCGATGGCGGCCTTGACCGCCGGGTTGTTCACCAGCGGCGAGGCACTGCGAGCGGCGATGGCGACCTGGTTGGCAGCCAGCTCAACCTTGACGGTATCACGACCCTTGTCTAGCGCGGTGGCCAAAACCTTCAGCTCGTCCAACTTCTGCAACGCGAAAGCCAGCCATGACTTGATCTCGGAGTCCAGCTTCTGCTCGCTGACAAGATCTACTGGTACGTGCAGCAGCGAGCATGACGGAGCAATCCACAACCGTTCTCCCAGTCGCTCTGCAATCGGCTCCAGCCAATTCAGCACAGCGCCGAGGTCGGTCTTCCAGATGTTGCGGCCATTGATCACTCCCAGCGACAGCACCTTGTGCGACGGCAGAAGGTTAAGGAGCGACGGAATCTCGTCACGCGCATTGATCGCATCAAGGTGCAGACCCGCAACCGGCAGATTACTAGCGAGATACAGGTTCTCCTGCAACGGCCCGAAATAGGTGGCCAGCAGCAACTTAACGCGGCTGGTTTTGAGGTGATGATAAGCAAGGTTAAACGCATGCTGCCAATCAGCGTCCAACTCGGTGACAAGCACTGGCTCATCGATTTGCACCCACTCCACACCCTGCGTGGCCAGTTGATCCAGCAACTCGACATAGACGGGCAACAAGCGCTCCAGTAAAGCCAGCTTGTTGGAGTCGTCCTTGGCCTTGCCCACCCACAAGTAGGTGACCGGGCCGATGATCACCGGCTTGGCATTGATGCCCTGCACCTTGGCCTCATTCAGCTGTTCCAATAGGCGTGAGGCGTCCAGCTTGAACTCGGTAGCGGCGGTGAACTCAGGGACAATGTAGTGGTAGTTGGTGTCGAACCACTTGGTCATCTCGCCTGCGGAAACACCGCCGCAGCAGCCCGCATGTTCTTCTGCTCCCACGGCTGAACGGCCGCGTGCCACGCGGAAGTAGTTGTCCAGTTGATCGCCGTGGAAGCCGCGCACTCGCTCGGGCAGATTACCCAGCGTGAAGCTCATATCCAGCACCTGATCGTAGAAGGCGAAATCTCCCACCGGTACCAGGTCTAGGTGGGACTGGTTTTGCCAGTGGCGCTGGCGCAGTTGTGCGCCGAGCGCTTTCAACTCGTCACTGGAGGACTGTCCTTTCCAGTAAGACTCGAGGGCGAATTTCAGCTCACGCTTCGCGCCGATACGTGGAAAACCGAGATTATGTGTGGTGACCATGCTTATGCTTACCTTTACTTCGAATAATTAGAGGAATGACATCATCTTAATAATCGCAATCAATGAAGTAAAATGGTATTATTTCAACAATCAATTAATTTTATTCATAGATACGTATGCTTGAAAGATCTCATCTAACGATCATTCGCGAAGTTGATCGGCAAGGCTCCCTGACAGCTGCTGCCGGCGTGTTATGCCTGACTCAGTCCGCCTTGAGCCATACGATGAAAAAACTGGAGCAGGCGCTGGGCACCGACATCTGGCTGCGCGAGGGGCGCAGCCTTCGCTTGACGCAGGCCGGCCAGTACCTGCTGGATGTGGCCAACCGACTGTTGCCTCAACTGGATCGGGCAGAAGAGCGCTTGAGTCAGTATGCTCAGGGGCAGCGCGGCACTCTGCGTATCGGCATGGAATGCCACCCCTGTTACCAGTGGCTGCTCAAGATCGTTTCACCCTACTTGGCCCAGTGGTCGGACGTCGATGTGGACGTCAAGCAGAAGTTTCAGTTCGGAGGTATCGGCGCCTTGTTCGGTTTTGAAATCGATCTACTGGTAACGCCTGACCCCTTGTACAAGCCGGGACTGCGCTTCGAACCAGTGTTCGATTATGAACAGGTACTGGTCGTGAGCCGCCACCATGCTTTGGCCATGGCAACGCATGTCGAGCCGGAACAACTGAGTAGCGAGATACTGCTCACCTACCCGGTGGAAACTGACCGGCTGGATATTTATAACCAGTTCCTCCAACCGGCAGGCATCAGCCCCAAACGCCACAAGGTCATTGAGACAACCGAGATCATGCTGCAAATGGTCGCCAGCGGGCGTGGTGTGGCGGCTTTACCGCGCTGGCTAGTGGAGAGGTATGCAAACGAGATGGAGGTTGTTCCTGTGCGGCTAGGTCAACAAGGGATTGCCAAACAGATTTTCCTTGGGGCACGCGAAGCGGACGCCAATATCGATTATTTGAAAGCCTTTTTTGAGTTGGCGCGACAACAGATGTCCTGAGTGAGCCGTCTTTCGAATGGTTTGCCTTAGTGTAGATTTCTACGACCGCTGCAACAGGCTTAGCGTGCTTTATTTTCCCTTTTCTGAGGCGGCTATATATAGGCAAACCCTTCGACGGCAGCCAAATAATTGTGATTGTTCTTATCTGGGAATAGCTGGTCGAGCTCTTCGCGACCCACCCAAAGAATTTCAGAGTTATCCAGCGGATCTGGTCTCAACGCCGTTCTTGGCACTTCTAAATGGACGGCATAGACAATGCCGAAGGTGCGGTGTTGGTTTTCGACGTATTCAAAAACGTGCAGTGGCTCTCCAGCTTGCACCTGTACACCGAATTCTTCTTCGATCTCACGATACAAGGCGGCCACAGGATATTCTCCGACTTCAACATGGCCGCCTGGCAGATGCAGTTGACCGGGGGCAGTGGATTTGGAGAGCGCTCGCAGGGAGACAAGAGCACGTCCTTCGCTATAAATGAAACCGGCGACCACTACATAGTGCTTTACTTGAATCGAATGGAAGTCCCCCAGTCAAGAGCTAGTGCCCGCTGCCGTGAACATGCCTCTCCTGGACTTCCAGGTTCCCAACTTCGCATTCTTCCTGGTAATGGATGAATGCAAGGCGGAGTCGTTCCGACCAGCCTTCTCCCAAGCGGATGCCAATCTCGGCGATTTTCGCCTCAATTTGCTCGACCGTTACCTGCAACAGATCATATGTCAACTCTACCCGATCCCCCTCGGCTAACACTTTCTTCACGCCCATCATGGCCACCAAAGTGTCGTTCAGAAGCAAAGCCTGATCGGTAGAAAGCGCAGGGGACAGATGCAAGCGGCGGCGCTTCAGCACTTCCATTCCATCCAGTTTTGGCGCCTTGCGTCCAGGAAAGCCCACGTACAGGTGTGGATGTGCGGTAAAGCTGTCCAGGCATTGCTGTGAACAGAAAGCGTAATGGATGCCCAAATAAACGGTCTCGTTCTGGTGGGCAGTTACTTCCATTCCACATACAGGGTCTATCCGATGGCTATTGTCCATGATCGTCCTATCATTTACTTTAATTCGCCTGGCGCAGTTCAGTCTAATCACCAACAGGAGTGCAGCCAAATTGAGTAGTCAATATGGAAACACCCCAGCCTGCCGCAAGCCATAGCGCAGTCCAGAGACATCACCATGACCATTTGTTCATCATGCAAAATCCTTCATTTTTGGCTTGTGGCTGAGCCGTAGCGTGGAAAGAACGCCGGGGTGTCAGCGGCGTAACGCATATAGGCGTCGCCGAACTCGGCCGACACCTCGCGCTCTTCAATTCGCGCCAAGCGGACATACATGACCACCAGCACCGGAAACATCGGCACGGTCAGCACGGTTGGCCACTGCAACAAGAAACCCAGCATGATCAGCACGAATCCGGCGTACTGGGGATGGCGGATGCGCGCATAAGGCCCGGCCACTGCCAGGGTGTGGGTCTGCTGCACTTTGTAAAGCACCTTCCAGGAGTTCGCCAGCAGGATGAACCCGCCAAAGATCAGGATGTTGCTGAGTAGATGAAACGGTCCGAAATGGGGATGGCTGCGCCAGCCGAACAGTGCCTCCAACAAATGGCCCGCATCGTGGGAAAAAGGATCGAGGCCGGGATAGCGGCTTTGCAGCCAACCAGACAGCAGGTAGATGGTCAGCGGAAAGCCATACATTTCCGCGAAAAGCGCCACGATGAAGGCGGAGAACGCACTGAACGAACGCCAGTCGCGCGGCGTTTTCGGCTTGGTGAAGCTGAATGCGAAGATGATGAACACCAGAGAGTTGATGATGACCAGCGACCACAGACCATAAGCATTTCCCGTGGAATTCATTTTTCGCTCCTCTCTGAATTCTCATCATGCCCGCCGTGTGCTCCATGCCCTCCATGCCCTCCATGCATGAACAGATGCATCAACGGACAGGCGAGTAGCAACAGAAACGGCAACGCCCCAAGCAGGTGGGCACGGTGTTCGGAAAACAGAAAAAAAGCGGCAATAGCCAGAAATGCAACCAGAATCCAGTTGAATCCCCGTGGCGCACTATGTGCAGTATGTTCGATAGGTTCGTCATGTTCCATGATGCTCCCCTTTCAAAAAAGTTCACCTACACAAAACCCCAACTCACAGCTTCACCCGATTCAACCTGAGTGCATTGCTGATCACCGACACCGAACTGAAACTCATTGCGGCAGCGGCGATGATGGGTGAGAGCAACAAGCCGAAAAACGGATACAGCACGCCTGCCGCAACGGGGATACCGAGTACGTTGTAGATGAACGCAAAGAACAAGTTCTGCCGAATGTTGCGCATGGTGGCGCGGCTCAGACGTAGCGCACGCACGATGCCGCGCAGATCACCCTTGACCAGTGTGATACCCGCGCTTTCCATCGCGACATCGGTGCCGGTGCCCATGGCAATGCCTACTTGCGCCTGCGCCAATGCAGGAGCGTCGTTAATGCCGTCTCCCGCCATCGCCACGATACGCCCCTGCGCTTGCAGTTGCTTGACGATGGAAGCCTTCTGTTCGGGCAGAACTTCCGCCTCGATACGGTCTATGCCCAGTTTGTTTGCTACCGCTTCTGCCGTGATGCGATTGTCTCCAGTGAGCATGATGACCTGCACACCTTCTTCGTGCAGGGTTCGAATCGCGTCCAGCGTGGAATCCTTGATTGGATCGGCCACCCCGATCAGTCCCGCCGCCTTCCCGTCTATCGCCAGCAGCATCACCGTCTGTCCATCGCTACGCAGCGTGTCGGCGCGCGCGCCTAGCTCGCCGGGTGCGATACCCAATTCCTCGAACAGCTTGAGGTTACCCAACACGACCGCGCGCTTCTCAACTGTCCCCGTCACGCCCTTGCCGGTGAACGAGTGAAACTCGCTAACCGGTACCAGCGCCAGTCCCTTTTCCTGCGCACCGTTCACGATCGCCGCCGCCAGCGGATGCTCGCTGGCGCGCTCCAGACTAGCACCCAGGCGCAACACCTCACCTTCGTCGAATCCGGCAAGCGGAATGACCGATGTCAGTTTTGGTTTGCCTTCAGTCAATGTGCCGGTCTTGTCCACCACCAGCGTGTTGACCTTTTCCATGATCTCCAGTGCTTCGGCGTTCTTGATCAGAACTCCGGCCAGCGCGCCGCGCCCGGTGCCAACCATGATGGACATCGGCGTGGCCAGCCCCAGTGCGCACGGGCAGGCGATGATCAGCACCGCCACCGCGTTGACGATGGCGTGCGCCAGGCGCGGCTCTGGCCCCCAGATGCCCCATACCGCCAGCGTGGCGAATGCGGCTAGCACCACCGCCGGAACAAAATAACCCGCAGTGACATCGGCCAGACGCTGGATCGGCGCGCGCGAACGCTGCGCCTCACTCACCATGTGCACGATCTGCGCCAGCAGGGTATCGGCGCCGACGCGCTCGGCACGCATCAACAAGCCACCGGTGCCGTTCACTGTGGCGCCGATCAGCCGCGCGTCTGCGGTCTTCTCTACCGGGATGGATTCGCCGGTCACCATCGATTCGTCCAGTGCGCTCGTCCCTTCCAGCACCACGCCGTCCACCGGCACTTTCTCGCCAGGACGCACGCGCAGTACATCGCCCGGCTGCACCTGTTCCAGCGTAATGTCTTCTTCGCTGCCGTCAGTGCGCACGATGCGTGCGGTTTTTGGCGCAAGTCCCAACAGCAACTTGATCGCAGTGCTGGTCTGGCTGCGCGCACGCAGTTCCATCACCTGCCCAAGCAGTACCAGCGCCATGATGACCGCCGCTGCCTCGAAATAAACCGGCACAGCGCCACCCATGCTGCGCATCACGGGTGGGAAAATACCTGGCAACAGCATCGCCACTATGCTGTATGTCCATGCCACACCGACGCCAAGCGCAATCAGACTGAACATGTTGAGGCTACGGTTAACCACGGATGCCCAGCCGCGCTGGAATATCGGCCAGCCGCCCCACAGTACGACCGGTGTTGCCAGCGCGAATTCCAGCCATTGCAAAACAGGCATCGAAACGAAGTCAGGTATTGCTTGAGGAATAAGATCGGCAACCATCGCCATCAGGAAAACCGGCAAGGCCAAGGCCGTGCTTATCCAGAAGCGGCGCGTCATGTCGGCAAGCTCGGCATTGTCTTCCATCGGCACATTGCGCGGCTCCAGCGTCATGCCGCATTTGGGACAGTTACCCGGTTCGCTGCGCACCACTTCGGGGTGCATCGGACAAGTGTATTCGACAGCCGCCTTCGACGGTGGAGCGAGGACTTCCAGGGTCATGCCGCACTTCGGACAGTTCCCTGGCGATGGCTGGCGGATTTCCGTGTGCATCGGGCAGGTATAGATAACACCGCTACTGGAGGGAGCCGGTGCTACTGCTACTGCCACCGTCACAGGATCGGCGTTCGCGTAACTCGACGGCGCGGCCTGAAATTTCGCCAGGCAATGTTCACTGCAGAACAAATACGTGTGGCCTGCGTGAACCTGGCGGAAAAGGCTGTCGGGTGGCACTGTCATGCCGCATA
This sequence comes from Gammaproteobacteria bacterium, assembly GCA_018823025.1. GTDB lineage: Bacteria > Pseudomonadota > Gammaproteobacteria > Burkholderiales > Sulfuricellaceae > Sulfuricella. Next base: position 33,803 of record JAHJJI010000003.1, read on the forward strand.
CCGGATCAGTTACCATGCACCTCCCCTATACGGTCGACGCGAAAATGAAAACATATTCGTGGTGATTGATGTTTACCCTCAGCTCACCGCCATGACCTTCCGCATAGGCCAGCCATCCGGGCTTGTCCGTGCATTCACTGGCGTCGGGATGCCCCTTGCCGGCTGCACCGTCGTACCATGCCACCATCATCGCGTCTGCCATGACCTTCCTGGCAAGCAGGCCGGCCATGGCGCGAGCGCTGTCGAAATCCAGCTCCACGCCCTGCGTGGCGACATCAATGACCCGCATGCGTTGGCCGGTCATTTGGCCGGCATTGGCTGTCCCTGAGATTTCGTCATCTGCTCCATCATCATTTGCATCATGTCCATGCGCTTTTCCATCATTTGCATGCGGTTCATCGTGGCATCCTGCGACATACCCACACCACCGCCTGGACTTCCCATCATGTCCATGCCGCCGCCCTTCATCCCGTCTTTCATCATGGGACAATCCATCATCCCATCCATCATGCCCTTGCTCGCCATCATGTTGTCCCGCATGGTTTGCATATGCTCGTGCAGCAACTTTTGGCGTTCCTTGGCATCTTTGGTTTTAGCAATGCGGTCGATCTGGCCTTGCATCTTCTTCACGTTATCTTGCATTTTCTGCACCGTCTTACCGGTATCCGGTGCTAGCGCTTTTGCGGATTGCACCTGGTCGGGATGATGTTCATCCACTGCCAACACATTCCAGGATGCAAATGTCAGTGCGCAAGCAGTTGCAATCAATAATTTCTTCATAATGCCCTCCATAGGCTTAGTGGTAAAACAAGAATAAATTAAAAAATAAAAGTGAGCAGGTTCGATACATATTCGTGAAATTATCGAGCTTGGCTCCATTTGATTGGGTGCGTATCGAGCACAATGGCAAACTCCCAGTTGCCTGAGTTATTCGCCAAGTTGTTGGGTGTAATTTTGATCCTCACCCCACGTGTGCCGATGGTCTGGGCCGTGCATCATGGCCATCACTTTTTACGAATGACAGCAACAATTCCAACAATGACTAAAATCACGACCAGTATCATCCAAAATCCGCCCCCTCCGCCCATGTAACCAGTTCCCCAGCCTCCCATCCAATTACCTTGCATCATAGTCATCACCTCTTGATTGTTTTGATTGCTGCCTATCGTTACGGGCAGGTCACGGCAATTATTTTCCGCCCCCGCAAAATTCTCTGTGCGGTGACGCACACTTGATGCAACAGGCCAGGCAACATCACGGTCGGTGGTAAAAAATGAACGCGCAATAGCAAACGCCGCTTCGCCCAGGTTAGCGGCAAGCGGGATCAAAATACGGAAGGGTCAAATCAGCAAACGTCGAGTGCGCAGATAGCGGCTCGGAGGCGGATGCGATTGCTGATAGAGGGTATGACTGGAAGGAGTGCTGAAGATCGAGAGCGGGATAACAAGGAAGAGCAATGCCATGAGAAACGGCTTTGGTACGCTATTCATCAGCAGCTCCGTCGAGGCCGGACCAAGTTCGGCGCTCTTCAGTTGAGGACAGTGTTCATGATCTATCGGTGCAGCCGGTTCAAGGGCTGCCAACCCATCATTATGATGGGCGTCATGGTCGTCTGTATGGGATGAATGATGCGTATCGGACAACAGAGGTTGGCAGCAGGCTTGGGAAACCATCCCTACCCAATACGCAAACCACACTATCATAACCAGCGGGGCGAGTGTAATAAGCCCCTTGCGCCGCAATCGCTTGGGCCGTGTTTCTGATTCAAGGGTGAGAGGGAATGCGTATCGCATTTAATATGTATAGCACAAAAAATAGGGGCTACAAGTCGCTTCGATGTTTACTTGCCTTCCGGCAAACTAGTCTGCTAAAACGGCGTCAGTCAAACGGTGCAAAAGCAGCTTGACGGAAAAAGATATCTATCCACCATGCTTTGCCCTTAATTAGCAAGGCTAAAGCCGTATCTTAAACCTTGCGATAGATAATTAGTGCATTCCGCCCATCATCGTATTTACCGTATTCGCAGCAGAACCCACTGTCATGCCTGCATTTTGCATCGCGGATTGCATGGATGCAAAAGAAGTCATGTCAGCAATTTCCATGACAATAGTTCCATCTGTTTTGAGGATGGGCATACTAATATTCGTTACATTCTGTGCGTTCAAGGCTGCAAGCATATTCGCTGATTTCGTCGCGTCAGACGTGACATAACTGTTCATGACGCCAGACATTGCCGCGACAGCACAAGCCATTTGCTGTGAAGTCGTGTTGCCCCCAGCATTGCAAGCGACCCCGTTGGCATCCTTAAGCAAACTTGAGTTTTTAGCCGCCATTGCCACCCTACCCAACTGTTTGACCATGTTAGATTGCAAAGTCAACATTGCGGGATCGGAGCCACTGTTTTTAAGGTCCACTATCGGCATTACACTCATATCAACACCCAGCGGTAACATGAGTGTTTGGACAGCGGCGATTGATAGTCTGATGTTTGCCGCATCTATCGTAGTCATACTCACAGCACTGGCAGCCATTTCACTAAACGGGGTGACGTGAACAGCCGTCGTATTGGAAACTGCGGGAATGACTGCGCGCATTGTCATGCTGTAGGGAATATCAGTACCCGTCGTTTCATCCATCATCGTACTTGACGTGCCTGCCATAATCTTGACTATCGCGGGGCCAGTGTAACCGTCACTAAATGTAACGCTATAGGAGCCATCATTTCCTGTGGTCGTTGATGCACAGGAAGCATCGGGTTCTGGCGCGCCACCAATGATTCGGCAAACAAGAACGTTCGCTTGCTTAATGATTCCTTTAACTGCCGTGCCACTAACAGTGGTTGGGGTTGGCGAAGCCGCAGAGCCACCACCTCCGCCACCCCCGCCACAGCCAGTCAGAATTAAAGTGGTTGCTAAGGCCATTTCAGTAATCTTGTTCATTTTTATTCCTTTCAGGATTAAGTTTTTCTTCCCCCGCAAAGTCGGGCTTACCCGCACAAAAACACGCATATTTAGGAATATTTCCCATTGTTTTGTAACAAGCAAGCCGGGAATGTACGTAGCGAACAAATGCATATCTAGTCCAGAGGTTGCCGAGCGAAGTCTGTAGATCAGTAGAGTTCACCGCACCTTATGAAACTATCCCTCGCATGTCTCTATAAAACCGACCTCACTTGCCTTCCGGCTTCGATTTTTGCAGCGGCGTGAAGCGCGCCTGATCTGCGGCTTGGCCCGGCATGGCGACGGAAACCACTACCTTCATGTCCGGCGCGAGGCCGAACTTGCCCGCACCCTTCATGACATTGTCACCGGCAGGGGCGAGCTTGACGGCGGCCTTGCTTTTTCCGGAAAGCACTGTAGCCGTTCCGGTCGCACCGTTGCTCGGTATTTTCGTGCCCGCATGGTCAGTGAGGTAAACCGTAATTTCGTTGGTCTTCACCACAAGCTCGTAGTGCCGTATCCCCGCCATGCGCAGTTGCCCACCGTGAGGCGCGGTTTGGGTGTCGAGATATTCATCGCTGTGAGCAAATGTGCCTTGCGAAAGGATCAAGGACAATGTCAAAAATGATAATTTCAGATAGAGCATTACGTGTTCCTTTTCGATTGTAGTCAATGAGTGCGTCAATGAAGTCCGCGCCTGTACTGGACGCGGACAGGATGCTTATTTCGGCATAGGCATGGATTCTTGCTGACCCTGGTGTTCCATCATTTGGTCCATCATCATCTGCATCATCTCCATGTGTTTTTCCATCATGTCGCCTCCCTTCATTCCTCTTTTCATGTCGCCGCCCATCATGCCGCCGCCCCCCTTCATGTCGCCCATACCGCGCATCATCTTCATGCCCTCGCGCATGCTCTGCATGTGCTCCTGCATGAGATTCTGGCGTTCCTTGGGGTCCGTGGTTTTGCGGATTTTTTCCATCTGCGCTTGCATTTTTTTCATCTGCTCCTGCATCTGGCCCATTTGCATATCGGTTTGTTTATCCGCAGCACCCGCAGTCTTGCCTGATTTGGCTGGCACGGCTTTTTTATCCTGCTCCGGGTGGTGTGCGTCATCGGCAAAAGCAATGGGTGCGGATAGCGCAACCGTGGTGAGAACGGCAAACAAAATTGATTTTTTCATGATGTATCTCCTTAACTTAATGTAAAAAAACTACTGTTTTTAGCAATTACTCGTTACTACTTTTACCAGTCGTCACGCCATCGATAAAACATTGCGCCGCCGACTTCCCCCTTGCCCTCCTTAAATTTGTGTGAATTCAGAAGTTTTCCTTGTTGCCCTGCGCCAGCAGTCTCATCATTGGATTCTCGCCCCACAAATAAAACATCACCGGCGTGAGCAAGGTATCCAGCAGCGTGGAGCTCACCAGGCCGCCGAAAATCACCACCGCCACCGGGTGCAGGATTTCCTTGCCCGGATCGCCTCCGGCCAGCATCAACGGGATCAAGGCGAAAGCCGCAACCAGCGCGGTCATCAGCACCGGTGTCAGGCGTTCCAGGCTGCCGCGGATGATCATTTTCTTGCCGAAGGTTTCGCCCTCGTGCGCCACCAGATTGATGTAGTGGCTGATCTTCAGTATGCCGTTGCGCGTGCTGATGCCGGCCAGGGTGATGAAGCCGATCAGGCTGGCCACCGACAGCGCGCCGCCGGAGAGCCAGAGCGCGATGACGCTGCCAACCAGCGCGAGCGGGATGTTGCCCATGATCATCAGCGATAGCACGGTAGATTTGTAGCGGCTATACAAAACCAGAAAGATCATGGCCAATGACACCAGCGACAGCCCCGCAATCAGTTGGCTGGCTTCTTCCTGTGCCTGGAACTGGCCTTCCAGTTTAGTGAAATAACCTTCTGGCAGCGGGTATCTGGCAAGCTCGGCGCGGATGTCGCGGATGATTTGCGCCATGTCGGTGCCGTCGCTGTTGCCCATCAGCACCATACGGCGGCGGCTGTTTTCGCGCAATATCTGGTTGGGGCCGTCGCTGTCCTCGATCTCCGCGATCAGGCGTAGCGGGATGCGCCCGCTCGGCGTTTCCACCAAAAGATTGCTCAAGCCTTGCGCAGTGCGGTCGGTATCAGCAAGGCGGATCACCACGTCGAAGCGGCGGTTGCCTTCGATCACCTGTGCTGCGGTAGCGCCATTGGACAGCGTTTCCAGCGCGGCATTGATCGCTGCCGGAGTGACGCCGTACTGTCTGGCCTTGGCGTAATCGACGCTGATTTTCAGCTGCGGAATGCGCACCTGTTTTTCCAATTGCAAATCCACCAGGCCGGGGATGTTGGCGAGCCGGGTTTGCAGATCCGCCGCCAGTCCGCGCAGCGTATCCACGTCGTCGCCGAAGATTTTCAGCACGATCTGCGCACGTACCCCGGACAGCATATGGTCGAGCCGGTGCGAGATCGGCTGGCCGGTATTGACCGAGGCGGGCAGCGGCGCGAGGCGATCGCGGATGTCCTGCAAAACGGCCTCGCGGGAGCGAGCGGATTTCTTCAGGTCCACCTCGATCTCGCCATAGTGCACGCCTTCCGCATGCTCATCCAGTTCGGCTCGGCCAGTGCGCCGTCCCACCTGAGTCACTTCGGGCACCTGCAGAATCAACTGTTCCGCCATGGTGCCGATGCGATTGGATTCAGACAGCGAAGTGCCTGGGTTCATGATGGCCGTGACGGTGAGCGTGCCTTCGTTGAACGCGGGCAGGAAGGAGCGGGCGAAAAACGGCACTGCGGCTGCGGCGAGCACCACCGCGAGCAGCCCCGCGGCGAGTACCAACTTGCTGTGGTCGAATGACCATCGCAGCAGGCCCGTATCCCATTGCTTGAGCTTTTTGACGACCGGGCTGTCGTCGTGTTCCAGCCGCTTCATTTTCGGCAACAAGTAATAGCACAGCACCGGCGTTAGCGTCACCGACACCAGCATACTGGCCAAGATGGACACGATGTAGGCCACGCCGAGCGGTGCGAACAACTTGCCCTCGATGCCGGAAAGGACGAACAGCGGCACGAACACCAGCACGATGATGAGGGTGGCATAGACGATGGCGGAACGCACTTCCAGGGTGGCGGCGGCGATGACTTCCAGCACGGATGTCTTATCGCCTTCCACCCGGTTCTGCTTGAGTCGCCGGAATACGTTTTCCACTCCCACCACCGCATCATCGACCAGCTCGCCGATGGCGATGGCCAATCCACCCAGCGTCATGGTGTTGATTGACAGCCCGAAGTATTTGAACACCAGTACCGTGATCAGGATGGAGACGGGAATCGCGGTGAGCGAGATGAAGGTGGTGCGGAAATTGAGCAGGAACAGGAACAGCACCACCGCCACCATGATGGCGCCGTCGCGCAACGCTTCTTCCACGTTGCTCACTGAGCTTTCGATGAAATTGGCCTGCTTGAACAGGATGTCTTTCACGGCGATGCCGGCGGGCATGCTCTTGTTCATTTCCTGGAGCGCCGCCTCGACTTCGCGCGTGAGCTTGACCGTATCCGCCGCCGGCTGCTTCTGCACCGACAGGATCACCGCCGGCTTGCCCATGAAGCTCGCGTCACCGCGCTTCAGGCGGGCGGCGAACTCCACTTTGGCGACTTGCTTGAGCAAGATAGCCACGCCCGCGCG
>JAHJJI010000041.1 GCA_018823025.1 Gammaproteobacteria bacterium
ATCGTCAACCAGCGCGAGGTGGGGCTCGACACCAACTCCTACTCCACGGCCCTGCTCAACGCCGTGCGCGAAGCGCCGGACGTGCTGATGATCGGCGAAATCCGTGACCGCGAAACTATGCAGCAGGCGATGATCTACGCTGAAACCGGGCACCTGATGATGTCCACCCTGCACGCCAACAACAGCTATCACACCCTGAACCGCATCATCAACCTGTTCCCCCACGAGGCGCGCAATCATTTGCTGCATGACCTCTCGATCAGCCTGAAAGCGGTGATTTCGCAGCGACTGGTACGTGGAGTGAACGGCAAGCGTTTGCCAGCAACGGAAATTCTGGTGAACTCGCCTTATGTCTCAGAGCTGATCAAGAGCGGGGAAACGGATAAAATCAAGGAGGCGATGGAGCAAAGCCTTACGGCCGGTTCGCAAACTTTCGAGCAGGCGCTGTTCGCTCTCTACCGGGAGGGCAAAATCAGCCTGGACGAGGCGCTCTCCAATGCAGACTCCCGTACCAACCTGTCCTGGCTGATCAACAACGAAAAGCGCGACGGATCCGACACCCGGTCCCCCGGCGCACCTGAAAATGTGGCCACGGGCAGCGACTTCGCCGGCTTCAGCCTTAACCGCGACAAATCCTGACGGGTCGCGCTTACTCCGTCGCAAAGCGCCGGTACTGGATCGCCTCGGCAATATGTCCGCTGCCGACCCCCTCGCTCCCGGCCAGATCGGCGATGGTCCGCGCCACCTTGAGTACGCGGTGATAGGCGCGGGCCGAGAGATTCAAGCGCGCAATCGCCTGCTTCAGCAACCCTTCCCCTGCCGTATCGGGTTGGCAGAATTGATCGATCTCCTGAGTAGACAGCAGGGCATTGGCTTTGCCCTGCCGCGCCAGTTGCCTGCCATAGGCGGCTTCCACGCGGGCCTGAATCGCCGCGCTGGGCTCGCCCGCTCCGTGGCGGGTAAGATCGCTCTCAGGCAGGGCGGGCACCTCGATCTGCAAGTCGATGCGATCGAGCAATGGACCGGAGATTTTGCCACGATAGCGCGCTACCTGGTCCGGGGTGCAGCGGCATTTCCCGCCGGGGTGGCCAAGATAGCCGCACGGGCAGGGATTCATCGCGGCCACCAGTTGAAAGCGCGCCGGGAAGTCAGCCTGGTGGGCGGCGCGGGAAATGGTGATGCGCCCCGATTCGAGCGGTTCGCGCAACGCCTCCAGCACAGGGCGCGCAAATTCCGGCAATTCGTCCAGGAACAACACCCCGTGGTGCGCCAGGGAAATCTCGCCGGGGCGCGGGTTGCCGCCGCCTCCCACCAGTGCCGGACCGGAAGCGGAATGATGCGGCGAGCGATAAGGCCGTTGCTTCCAGTGCTCGATCTTGAAGCCGCCGTTGAGAGATTGAATCGCCGCGGACTCCAGCGCCTGGGTCTCGGTCATGGCCGGCAGAATCCCGGGCAGTCGGGCAGCCAGCATGGTCTTGCCAGTGCCTGGCGGTCCCGCCATCAGGATGCTGTGCCCTCCGGTGGCCGCGATCTCGAGGGCACGCTTGGCATGGATCTGCCCCTTGACCTCGCTGAAATCAGGATAGCTACGCTGACTTGCCTCGGGAATTACCTGCCATCTGGCAAGTAACTGTCGACCGGTGAGGTGGGCACAGACTTCAAGCAGCGAACTGGCCGGATAAATTTTAGCTTCTTCCACCAAGGCGGCTTCGGCAGCATTTTCGACGGGAAGAATGAAGGCGCGCCCGTCCTGACTGGCTTTGCAAGTCATTGCCAGTGCCCCGCGTATCGGGCGCAGTGCGCCCGTCAGGGCAAGCTCGCCGGCAAACTCGTATTGCGCCAGATCATTCAAGGGAATCTGTCCCGACGCAGCCAGGATGCCAAGCGCGATCGGCAGGTCGAAACGGCCGCTTTCCTTGGGTAAATCGGCGGGCGCAAGATTAACGGTAATGCGGCGGGCGGGAAATTCGAACTGGGCATTGAGCAGGGCGGAGCGCACCCTGTCCTTGCTCTCCTTTACTTCGATCTCGGGTAGTCCGACCAGGTTGAAGCTGGGCAGTCCATTGGACAGGTGCACCTCGACCGTCACCAGCGGTGCTTCCATGCCGGCCAATGCCCGGCTGTACAAGACCGCCAGCCCCATCGCTTACTCCGGACTTGCGCCGGATGGTTTCTCCATCTCGGCTACCTTGGCTTCCAGCGCCTCCAGCTTTTCGCGCGTCTTGAGCAGCACCGCCTGTTGTACGTCGAATTCTTCGCGCGTCACCAGGTCCAGTTTGGCGAACACACCCTGCAGCACGGCACGCAGGTTCTTTTCCAGGTCCTTGGCCGGACTGTCGGCCAGCGCCTGGCCAAGTTTGCCGCTGATTTCCTCAAACACTTTTTGGCCCAACATCATGAATTGCTCCTTGTATAAACTTGAATTTTTTGCGAGCTTTCACCTTACGGCGAAATGCCTGCTTACCCCATTCAGTGTACCAAAATGAGGCCGCCCGAACACGCGCACTTTATTGGTGCATCTGGCCACCAAAATGGCTCAAATCGGTGCCAGGCAAGCATGGCTAACCCACAAAAAAACGATATCTTATTGAATGTAAGCAGAATAATAATTCTGGCACGGCAAATGCTATGTACTAAGGCGAGGCTTATCTCATTTCACTTGAAAGGAAAATATCATGCGTAAAATTTCTCAAGCACTGGTCCTGGCAGGTGTAGTTACTCTGCCCGTCCTTTTCTCTGTTCCGTCAGCCAGCGCGGCAGACGCGGCGGCCGCTTCGCCCCACACATTCACGGGCAACGCTACACTGGCATCCGAATACATTTATCGCGGCATCGCTCAAACCCGCGGCAAGCCAGCTATCCAAGGCGGTTTTGATTACGCGCATGCCAGCGGTTTCTATGCAGGTGTCTGGGGTTCCAGCATCTCCTGGATTGGCGATGCTGTACCTGGAGCAAGCGCCAATGTGGAAGTCGATGTTTATGGCGGCTACAAAGGCAGCATTAGCGACGATCTGGGCTATGACGTGGGCGTGCTGACTTACAATTACCCAGGAAGCGGAAAAACCTTGAATGGCACTATTCTCGATCAGGATACCACCGAACTTTACGCTGCCATGTCCTGGAAATGGTTGACCCTGAAGTATTCGCACTCCACCACCGCACTCTTTGGCTGGGCCAAAACCGGCACGACACTCGACAAAACAACGGGCAGCAGCTATCTCGAAGCCAATGCCGCCTATGATCTTGGCAACGGCTGGGGCATCAATGGCCATGTCGGCCACCAGAAAGTCAAAGGCAACACGGATGCTTCTTACAGTGACTACAAGCTGGGTGCAACCAAGGATATGGGATTTGGCGTGTTTGGCCTTGCCTATTCGACCACCAATGCAAAGGACAACTGTAGCGGCACAGCGGCAGCAACGGCCAACGACGTTTACTGTTATGTCAACAACAACAGCACTGATGCCTACTCTGCCGGCAAGGGCCGTGTGTTGCTGACCTTCGGTAAAACTTTCTGATCTAAGCACGCTAGGAGCCAACATGAAACTAGTAACCGCAATCATCAAGCCGTTCAAGCTCGACGAAGTGCGTGAGGCGCTTTCCGCCATTGGCGTACAGGGCATCACTGTCACCGAGGTCAAGGGCTTTGGTCGGCAAAAGGGCCACACCGAGCTGTATCGCGGTGCCGAATACGTTGTCGATTTTTTGCCGAAAGTCAAAATCGAGGCGGCGATCAAGGAAGACATGGTCGACCAGGTGATCGAGGCCATCGAAAAATCTGCCAAGACCGGCAAGATCGGCGACGGCAAGGTTTTCGTCTTTAACCTGGAACAGGTCGTCCGCATCCGTACCGGTGAATCCGGCCCGGATGCCCTTTAAAGGAGCAAGCCATAATGAAAAAATTGTTGAGTATGCTCGCCTTGCTGGGGTTGCTGGGATTCTCCGGCCTGACCCTTGCCGAGGAAGCTGCAGCTCCGGTTGATGCCTCCCCCACTGCCGCAGCCCTTGCTACCGAAGCTCCTGCTCCGGCCGATGCATTGGCTGCCGACGCTGCTGCACCCGTCGCCGCTCCGGTAGAAAAAAAGCTGGATAGTGGCAACACCGCCTGGATGCTGACCTCCACTGCACTGGTGCTGTTCATGACCATCCCGGGTCTGGCACTGTTCTATGGCGGCATGGTGCGCAAGAAGAACGTGCTCGCCACGCTGATGCAAAGCTTCTCGATCACTGCGCTGGTCACGGTAATATGGATGATCGCAGGTTACAGTCTGGCGTTACGCTCGGGCGGTTCCTGGATTGGCGGACTGGACCGACTGTTCCTGTCGGGCATGGGCGTGAACGAGATGGCCGGCACTGATGGTCAGAACATCCCCGAATCCGTGTTCATGATGTTCCAGATGACCTTCGCTATTATTACCCCGGCCCTGATCACCGGCGCTTTTGCTGACCGTATGAAGTTCTCTGCCATGTTGTGGTTCATGGCAATCTGGTCGCTTGCGGTGTACGCACCGATTGCGCACTGGGTATGGGAGCCGGGCGGCTGGTTGTTCACCGCAGGTGTACTCGACTACGCCGGCGGCACCGTGGTGCATATCAACGCAGGTATTGCCGGCCTGGTAACGGCGATCGTCCTCGGCAAGCGCCTTGGCTATGGTCGTGAGCCGATGGCTCCGCACAACCTGGTGCTGACCCTGATCGGTGCAGGCATGCTGTGGGTAGGCTGGTTCGGCTTCAATGCCGGCTCTGCAGTGGCTGCAGATGGTCGTGCCGGCATGGCCATGGCGGTGACCCAGATTGGTGCTGCCGCTGCCGCGCTCTCCTGGATGTTCGCGGAGTGGATGGGCAAGGGCAAGCCCAGCGTGCTGGGTATCGCTTCCGGCGCAATCGCTGGCCTGGTCGCCATTACCCCCGCATCCGGTTTCGTCGGCCCGATGGGTGCGCTGATCATCGGTCTGGTCGCTGGCGTGACTTGCTTCTGGGGTGCAACCAGCCTGAAGCGTATGCTCGGCTATGACGACTCGCTCGATGCCTTCGGCGTACACGGCGTAGGCGGCATCGTCGGCGCCATCCTGACCGGCGTGTTCGCGGTCAAGGAAATCGGCGGAACCGCTGGCATGCTGGAAGGCAACAGCGGCCAGGTCGTCACCCAGCTGATCGGTGTCGGCGCCACGGTGGCCTACGGATTGGTGATGACCTTCATCATCCTCAAGGTGATCGATGTCGCCATCGGCTTGCGCGTCTCCGAAGAAGAAGAACGCGAAGGCCTGGACGTTGCGCTGCACGGCGAGCACGTCGAATAACAATAATCTCTCGCAGTATTCAGGGCGCCTTCGGGCGCCCTTTTTTATTTGCGATCAGGCGATTCTCGCCGTTTTCGCCTGACAGTCTGTCGACCTCTAAAATCAGGAGTAAATGCTTCATGGCAGGGGAGTCTGACAAAGCAGAATTAACAAAGTAGAATCGTGAGCGCTCAAATTGATAAATTTGATGTGGTCAGCGGAATCGGCGCACGTGTTTTTTCTTGTGATCTTCCGGAATCGAAACTTGCTGAAGAATATGTCTGTGAACATGAAATATTTACCTACATCCAGACGGTTATGGGTGCCCTTGCTATGCCTGTGCGCAAGCATGACCTTGACCACCCCGGTTGCGAGGAGCGATCCGGGCCAGTCGGAAGACGCCAAAGTCACGACCTGCGGCGGGCCGAAAGAAGCTGCCACGCGCCTTCAGCAGCGCATCGAGCAGGCTGGGGAAACTCTCCAGGGATTGTCCGTTTTTGTTTCCGGTAACGCCCTGGATGTACCGCCACCCGCCTCACTGTTTATTGTCGATCTGGCTGATGAAGATGCGATCAAACGCCGTGTCGCCGAACTGGCCGAGGCGGCTAAAGCCAAACAACCTGTCCCACCCCAGCCTGGCTCTGTTGCCGATTGTGCCAGTCGTTATCCTGAACTGGCTGCACAGTCTGCAGAACTGGACTCCCTGAAAACAGGGATCAACCGCCTTCGCCTCGAGTTCCTGTCTTTGCCGCGCGTGCGTCGCGACGCCTTGGTCAGCTCGCAACAAAGCGTTTTGGCCCATGGCCAAAAGGTGGTGGAGCTCGAACACGAACGCGCAAGCGCCGAGCGGCAGCAAAGCGAAGCTTCTGGATTGATCGAAACTGCCGAGGCACAGGCCCGTTCGGAAATTACAGTCGATCTGCGCGAACTGGCTTCGCAGCGAGCTTTGCTTGAAAAGTCTCGTGAGGAAATTGCCGGCCTGCAAGTCAGGTTCTCAACCCATTTGCGCGAGCGCACGGAAGGCTACCGCAATACCGCATCGCAGTTGTCCGGACTGGCCAGCGTGCTGACGCAGGGCTATCTGCCGCAGAAGATTAACGCAGCGTATGATCAGACCGTACAGATCTGGCGCCAGCTGGTGGATCAGGGGTTTGAACGCATAGTGGACCCGCAGCGCTATGAGCCTTTGCCGACCTTACCGGCCGTTCCGGTCATGCTGCTTTCCCGTCTTGGCGCAGACCCCCAGGCCGGGGCCTACCAGGATGCGTACAGGAAGGCGCAGATCGAATATGCATCGGTCGCCGCACTTCGTCAGGAGCGCTTCGCCGAAGAGCGCAACAGCCTGTTCCGGTTGCTGTTGCAGGCGAGCAAGCTGCGCTCGGAACTGCTCAAGGAAACGGCGGCGATTGACCACACCCCGGCTTTTCAGCTGGCCGAAAATTATTTTTCCGACCTCTACCGCGAAATTCGCATCGTGCCCTACCGGCTTTACGCTTTTCTCATGACCCAATTTCTTGATATTCGCGAGAAGGCCGGCACGGGGATGCTCGGGCTGCTGGAAATTTCCGGCCAACTGGCGATTTTTGCACTGCTCGTCGCGATTCCGTTCGCTATTTTTTATAGCGTGCGCGGCATCGGTGGATGGCTGGACGGCCTTCGCCGCGAAATGATCCGCGAGCAGATGCATCTGACTGAGGCGCGTCGTCGCATGGTTCGTGCCACTGCTATCGTGATTCGGCGTATCAACGTCTATCTGCCGTGGGTCGTCATGCTGCTGGGAATATGGCTTGCCGAACGGCTGATTGCCGCTACGGTCTTCGCCGATATCGCTGCGGTGCTGCCCTACCTGGCCTACTATGTATGGTTTCGTATTTTCGTCAATCTGGTATCGGGCCTGATGGGCATCATTGCTTATACCGGAACGCTCAAGGGCGTTTCCGCCGTGGGTGTGCGCATTCAACATACCGCCAAAAGGGTAGGCGCATTCTTTTTCATTGCGCTGGCAATGCAGCACGCGACACTGGACGTTGTCGGGGAAGCGCTGGTCTATCGCATCGTATCTGCGCTCATGCTTTACCTCGGTGCAGTCATCTGTTTTGTCGCCGCCCGTCAGTGGCGTGACGAAATTGTGTCGCGTGCCGACCGTGTGCTTCCCGTGTGGCTGGCTGGTCGCGTGCAGCAGGTCTGTTCGGGCTGGCTATCCTGGTTTGGCTGTCTGCCAGCGCTGATTCTGTTGATCGGCGGGATGTCTTTCGCCCGCGTCCGCAACTGGGCTGGAGAAACCGATCTCTTCAAACACATCGGCGCAGAGATTTTTCGGCGGCGCATCGAGGGTACGGTAGGGGGGGGTACGGAAAATGCTGCCCAGAAAAAAAACGGGGTGCTACCGGCTGAATATCTGAACTGGTTTGACCTGGGAGCGCCAGAGGACGCCTCGCTGCTGATCGAGCCTAGTAACGGCATCGTAGAAAGAATTCAGGCGATAGTTCAGGCATGGACACGGGAATCTGGCGGCGAGCACTCACTGGCGATATACGGCGACAAGGGTAGCGGGAAGTCGTCGTTGCTGCGTGTGGTTGAGAACGCAAGCCAGGGCTGCCGGGTAATCAAGATTACCGTTCCGGCCAAACTGGCATCCAGGGCCGGTGCGCTCGAATTCTTCTCGAAATCTCTCGCGCTCGATCTTGCCGAGGGCCTGGCCTCGCTTGCCGCCATGGACAAGCGCAGCGAAAAGACGCTGGTGCTGGTGGACGAAGCGCACAATCTGTTTCTGGCAAAGCCGGGAGGCTTCGAAGGCTATCAGGCGTTCATGGAACTGGTCAATGCCAATACCACCAATCTGTTCTGGTGCGTGAATTTCAATCGCCGTTCCTGGGATTATCTGGAGGGAGCTTTTGGCCGTGGCCAGTTGTTTCGCAATACGCTGGAAATCCCGCCTTTGACCGATGCTGATGTGCAGAACCTGATTCTGAGGCGGCACCGGCACACCGGATTTTTACTTTCCTACGACACCATCATCCGGGCCACGCAAGGTCCGGATGATTTTACCGGTCTGGCGCAAATCGAGACACAGTTCTTCCGCCTGCTGTGGGGTCAGTCCAAGGGCAATCCCCGTGCCGCAATCGTGCTCTGGACCTCGGCGCTCTCGCCTGCGGGCAAGGACAGGCTCAAGGTCGGCATTCCCTATTACCGACCGATTATCGGGCTGGCGAAACTAGGCGATGAAGCCCTGTTTGTATATGCCGCAATCGTGCGTCACGAAAATCTGACTGTGGCCGAAGCTGTTGCGACCACCAGCCTGCCTGAAGCTGTAGTGCGGGATGCCATCCGGGCGGGCATTAATGCCAATGCCATTGCGTGCGGTGAGGATAAACGCTACCGTTTCAGCCCGACCGCGCAGTTTGCATTGATCCAGTTTCTGCTGGGAAAGAATTTCATCCATGGATAGCAACGACCTGAACCCGCTTGCCGGGCTTGCTACGATCTTTCAACTGGATCGCTTGCTGCTTCTGGTGGTGAGCATTGTTCTGCTGGCGCTGTTCGTGAAGACGATCAAGCGTTTCGCCGACAAGCTGTACCAGGAATTCCCGGCACGCCGGCTGGCCATCTCTCAGACCATCACCAGCCTCAGTTTCTTTATCTACATCGTGGGCGGCACCTTTCTGGTATACGGCATTCTCAACCCTCCCAAGGAACTGATGATCGCGGTAGGGGGCAGTGCAGCGGTCGCCATCGGACTGTCGCTGAAGGATCTCGTTTCTTCGGTGATCGCCGGTTTTATCCTGCTCTTCGATCGCCCTTTTCAGGTCGGCGATCGGGTGAGCTTCGGCGGTGTTTATGGTGAAATCAAAAGCATCGGATTGCGGGCGGTCCGGCTGGTTACTCTGGATGACAACGAAGTGACCATCCCTAACAACCGCTTCATGACCGATGTGGTTTCGTCAGGAAATTCCGGTGCGCTGGACATGATGATCACGGCGGACTTCCATCTTGCGCTGGATGCAAACATTCAGCTCGCCCGCAGCCTGCTCCGTGAAGTGTTGGTGACCAGCCGCTACGCTTACCTCAAGAAACCGGTTTCCATCGTGGTAGCCGAAGTCGCAGTCGCCGAACGCCTGGCCGTGCAACTCAAGGCCAAGGCTTATGTGATCGACGTACGCTTCGAAAAGGCCTTTCAGACCGATATCTACCTGCGCACCATAGAAGCCTTCGAGCAACATGGCATCAAGCGGCCTGTGCTGAAGTGAGTGACCATCCGGTCGTGATCTGGACCGAAGCCGGCGGGCCCCGCTCCGCCCTGTGGCGCTCTGAAAGCGGGGCTCTGCCGCCCACGCGCGTAGCCATTGCCGATGACCGGATGACGGCCGATACCGCCTATCGCCTGGCCTGCGATGGCACCGCGCTGCTGTGGCGCGGCGATTTCCAGAACGCGCGCCAGCTCCTGCAGTCGATGGCGCGCCGCGCCGATCGCAAGCCCCTCAAACCATCCGCAACACCTGCCGAGGCATTCCATCTGCACCGCATGACCCAAGGTCAGCGAGCACGCGTGCTGGGGATGCTGCTGCTGCCGCTGGATAACGACTATGGCATCCCCCTGCGACGCGCACCGGACGTGCGGCAAGCCTGCACGGAGGCTTATGGCCCCGGAGAGATCTCCTCAGTGGTCTCGCTGCGCGAGCTTCTGGGCCTGATCGGCGCTCATGAATGGCGCAAAAAAGGGGTTGAAATCCCGGCGCTCGAAGACCGCATCCACCCGCACTATGGCGTGTTCTCCCCGGTCCGCGGCGAGTATGTGGGGCTGGTGGCCGAGGCGCCACTCCCCTCGCGGGCACTGGCCTTCGACATCGGTACCGGTACCGGCGTGCTGGCTGCGGTGCTTGCCCGCCGGGGCGTCGCGCGTGTCGTAGCCACCGACCAGGACCCGCGTGCGCTGGCATGCGCCCGCGAGAATCTGGTGCGGCTGGGGTTGAGCGAGCAGGTAGAGGTCGTACAGGCGGACCTCTTCCCCGAAGGAAGGGCTCCGCTCGTGGTGTGCAACCCGCCATGGGTTCCGGCGCGGGCAAACGCGCCCATCGAACACGCGGTTTATGATCCCGGCAGCCGCATGCTGCGCGGTTTTATCCGTGGACTGGTCGAACATCTTGAGCCGGGAGGGGAGGGCTGGCTGATACTCTCGGACTTGGCCGAGCATCTGGGCTTGCGCACGCGGGACGAGCTGCTTGCGCTTTTCGACGAGGCGGGCTTGAAGGTCGTGGGTCGGCTGGATGCCCGGCCGATCCACCCCCGCGCTTCCGATGCCACAGACCCGCTCCATGCTGCGCGCGCGGCGGAAATAACGTCGCTCTGGCGCCTTGCGGCGTGCTGATCGCGGATTACAGTGCGCTTTCGATCAAGGCATGGCGCTGGGCGAAATCCGGTATTCCTGAATTTTAAATTCTTAATGAGGGCTGCCGATGTTGACTGAATTTTTATCCGCCTTGTTACTTCCGCAGGTAAGGGCCCTTGATTAGCGACGAACTCAGTCTCGGCGGCCTGTTTGTCAGCAGCTTTCTCGCCGCCACTTTGCTGCCGGGCGGCTCCGAGGGGGTGCTGTTCGGCATTCTCAAGCTCAACCCCGGTTTGTTGTGGCCGGCGTTGGCGCTGGCGACGCTGGGCAACACCCTGGGCGGCATGAGTTCCTACCTGCTCGGGCGCATTCTGCCTGAGCGCAATCCGACGAAATGGCTGGTTTTCGTGCATCGCTACGGCAGCCCGGCGATGCTGCTGGCCTGGGCGCCGCTGATCGGCGATGCATTATGCGTTGCGGCGGGTTGGCTACGGCTCAACGCCGTTTACGTTGCGCTGTTCATGGCTGTTGGCAAGCTGGCGCGCTATCTGGTAATTGCCTGGACGGCGGTGTAAAGCTTAGCCACAGAGGACACAGAGAAAGTGACAGCACTGGCTGAGTGGCTATTTTGTCTTTTGTTGGCGCTAAGCGAACCGGGTTGCCGTGCAATGGTCAGACATAAGACTTCAACCTAGAATTGCGCTAGAATTTGCCCTTTACGGCAGCACTGACAGAACATGACGACCGCACGCCTCAGAGAAATTCCTTACAACTACACTTCGTTTTCCGACCGCGAAATTATCATTCGCCTGCTCGGTGAGGAAGCCTGGGAAATCCTCAACACGCTGCGCGCCGAACGCAAAACCGGGCGCTCGGCGCGCATGCTGTTCGAAGTGCTTGGCGACATCTGGGTGGTTTCGCGCAACCCCTACCTGCAGGACGACTTGCTCGCCAACATCAAGCGCCGCAAGGCACTGGTCGAGGCGCTACGCCATCGCTTGCGGGCCATCGAGGCACGCCGCCAGGACAACGAGGCTGTCAGGCAGTTGCTTGAAAGTACTACCCGCGCGGTCGATACATTCGAAACGGATTTCGATCATACCGCGCGCCTGCGCCGCAAGGTGCTCAAGAGGCTGCTGCCCCACACCCGCCGCGACAATGTACAGTTTGACGGCTTGGCGCGAGTGTCGCACGTCACCGACGCCACCGACTGGCGTGTCGAATATCCCTTTGTTGTGATCAACCCCGACACCGAGGAGGAAATCGCGCCGCTGGTGCGCGCTTGCATCGAGCTCGGTCTGACCCTGATCCCGCGTGGCGGCGGCACCGGCTACACCGGCGGCGCGGTGCCGCTGGACAAGATGTCGGCGGTAATCAACACCGAAAAACTAGATCACCACAATGGTGTGGAAATGCTCAGCCTGCCCGGCGTGGCGGAGCCCGTGCCCACCATCCGTTGCGGCGCAGGCGTCGTCACCCGGCGGGTGATGGAGGCGGCGGATGACGCCGGCCATGTATTCGCAGTCGATCCGACTTCGGCGGATGCCTGCTGCATCGGCGGCAATGTGGCCATGAATGCCGGCGGCAAGAAGGCGGTCTTGTGGGGTACCGCGCTCGACAACCTGGCCTCGTGGCGGATGGTCGATCCCGATGGAAACTGGCTGGAGATTACCCGACTCGACCATAATCTGGGCAAGATCCACGATGTCGAAACAGCGCGCTTTCGCGTCAGCCGCCTCGGTGCGGACGGCAGAGCCGCCAAGTCCGAAGAGATCCTCGAGATTCCCGGCAGTCATTTTCGCAAGACCGGGCTGGGCAAGGATGTTACCGACAAGTTTCTCTCCGGCCTGCCTGGTATTCAGAAGGAGGGCTGCGACGGCATCATCACCTCGGCTCGCTTCATCTTGCACACCATGCCCAAACACATCCGCACCGTGTGCCTGGAATTCTTCGGCCAGCTACACCGGGCCGTGCCGGCCATCGTCGAGATCAAGAGTTATCTGGATGCCCACCCTCTAACCATACTGGCCGGACTGGAACATCTCGACGAACGCTACATCAAGGCAGTCGGCTACGCCACCAAGGCAAACCGGGCGGAACGTCCGAAAATGTTGCTGCTGGCCGACATCGCCAGCGACGACGAAGCTGCAGTGGGCGAAGCGGCATCGCACATCGTACGGCTCGCTAATGCCCGTGGCGGCGAGGGCTTCATCGCGGTCAGCACAGAGGCGCGGAAAAAATTCTGGCTCGATCGCGCCCGCACCGCCGCTATCGCCACTCACACCAATGCCTTCAAGATTAACGAAGATGTCGTCATCCCCCTGCCGCGCCTGGCTGATTACAGCGATGGCATCGAGCGCATCAACATCGAGCTTTCGACTCGCAACAAACTCAATCTGCTGGATGCACTGGAAGAATTCATCGCTGGCGACTTGCCGCTGCACCGCGACGAAGAAGTGCAGCCCGACGCCGAACTGCTAGTCACACGGCGTGAAACTGCCCTGGCACTGCTGCGCGACTCACGCAAGCATTGGCAGCAGCTGCTGGAAAATATGGATGCGCCCTACGCCGGCTCCGGTTTCGAGCCGGAAGCGCCCAACCCCGAACTTGAAACCATTTTTCATGCTCTGCAGGACCACACCCTGCGTATCTCATGGAAAAAGGAAGTGCGCGCCGAGTTGCACCGCATTTTTACCGGGCGCGAGTACCTGCCGATCCTGGAGAAATGTGATTCTATCCACCAGAAAATCCTGAAGAGCAGGGTGTTCGTGGCGCTGCACATGCATGCCGGCGACGGCAACGTGCATACCAACATCCCGGTCAACTCCGACGATTACGAGATGCTTCGGGCCGCGAATCAGGCGGTGGCACGCATCATGCGCCTGGCCATCGATCTGGGCGGGGTGATTTCGGGCGAACACGGCATCGGCATCACCAAGATGGAGTTTCTCGAACCTGCTGCGATCGCCACTTTCGCCGCTTACAAGACCAGGGTCGACCCGAATGGCCATTTCAACCGCGGCAAGCTGCTGCCGGGGGCGGATCTGCGCAATGCTTACACGCCCAGTTTCAGCCTGCTCGAAGTCGAATCACTGATAATGGAGCAGAGCGAGATCGGCGAAATCGCCGACTCGATCAAGGACTGCCTGCGCTGCGGCAAGTGCAAGCCGGTATGCAATACACATATCCCGCGCGCCAACCTGCTGTATAGCCCGCGCAACAAAATTCTCGCCACCAGTCTGCTGATCGAGGCGTTTCTGTACGAGGAGCAAACCCGGCGCGGGATTTCCCTCAAGCATTTCGATGAATTCAACGACGTCGCCGACCATTGCACGGTGTGTCACAAATGCCTCGCCCCCTGCCCGGTGGATATCGACTTCGGCGACGTTTCGATCTCCATGCGCAATTTCCTGCGCAAGCAGGGCAAGAAAAAATTCAATCCCGGCAGCTACGCCGCGATGCTGTTCCTCAACGCGACCGATCCAACCACCATCAAGGCGATCCGCAAAGTCATGATCGAATGGGGCTACGCCGGGCAGCGCCTGGGCTACCAGTTGGCGAAACGTTTCGGCCTGATCGGTGGACAGACCCGGAACCCGCCCGCCACCGTAGGCAAGCCGCCGATCAAGGCGCAGGTCATCCACATGATCAACAAGCCGATGCCGGGCAACCTGCCGAAGAAAACCTCGCGCGCCCTGCTCGGGCTGGAAGACCCGGCCATCGTGCCGGTGATCCGCAACCCCGCCAAGCTCAACGAGGATTCCGATGCGGTGTTCTATTTCCCCGGTTGCGGTTCGGAGAGGCTGTTCGGCCAGGTGGGACTCGCCACCCAGGCGATGCTGTTCGACCTCGGTGCGCAGACCGTGTTACCGCCGGGTTACCTGTGCTGCGGCTATCCGCAAACTGCGTCAGGCCAGGACGACAAGGGCCAAGCCATCACCACCGCCAATCGCGTGCTGTTCCACCGCGTCGCCAATACCTTGAACTATCTCGACATCAAGACCGTGATCGTGTCCTGCGGCACCTGCATGGATCAGCTGCTGAAATACCAGTTCGACAAGATCTTCCCTGGTTGCCGCCTGCTCGACATCCACGAATACCTGATGGAAAAAGGGCTCAAACTGGAAGGCGTGACCGGTACTCGCTACATGTACCACGACCCCTGCCACACTCCGATCAAGACCTACAACCCGCTGAAGGTGGCCAACGATCTGCTCGGCGGCGGCGTCAAATTGTCCGACCGCTGCTGCGGCGAATCCGGCACGCTGGCGGTCACTCGTCCCGACATTTCCACCCAGATCCGCTCCCGAAAGCAGGAGGAAATCGTTAAGGTAGCAGCCGAAATAAACCGGGAAACCGGGTCTGATGAAAACCCGAAGATTAAATTATTGACATCTTGTCCCTCTTGTTTGCAGGGATTACACCGCTACAATGATGATACGGGCATTGAGGCCGATTACATCGTAGTGGAAATGGCGCGGCATCTTCTCGGGTCGACCTGGATGGAAGACTACATCGCCAATGCGAGCAATGGTGGTATCGAACGGGTGCTGCTGTAGAAAAATTATTCATGTGCGATTTGTGTGAAAATGCGGGTGGAACACCCCTGTGGCAGGATGCGCTATGTCGGGTGGTGCTGGTCGAAGATCACGACTACCCCGGCTTTTGTCGCGTTATCTGGACCAACCATGTCAAAGAGATGACCGATCTGCCGGTAGCAGAACGCCGGCATTTGATGGATGTGGTGTTCGCAGTGGAAAGTGCGGTTCGGCAGATACTGCAACCGGATAAAATCAATCTGGCCAGCCTGGGAAACCTGACTCCGCATCTCCACTGGCACGTTATTCCGCGCTGGCGTGGCGACCGGCATTTCCCCAACTCGATCTGGGGAGAAATGCAGCGTGATGCGCAGCCAGTTGCGCCAGAGAGGCTGGTGGAAGGCTTGCGTACTCTAATCCATGAGGCGATGCATCCCGCTTCAAACTGATCGAATCAAGGAGGCTTCCATGGACTCACCCGTGCTTCCCGAACCGGCGCTATCGCCCCAGTTCAGCGATGCCATTACCTGCAAGCAATGGCTGAAAACGCTGCCGCTGACCAATGTCCCTCTGACCCACGCAGCCCTCACCGCCCAGATTGAGTTGCTTAACCGGGCTTCCGTTGCTCCCCTTGAGCGCCTCAAGATCAGCGAACTGCTCCGTGATCCGGTCGCCTTTGTGCAACTGGAGATGGTCAAGAAATACCTCGGCAAGCCCTTGCCACTCGAGATTGTTCAGCTCAATAACTGGAATAGCGTAGTCGGTCTTTGGGCTGCGCTGGGCGCGGCCTACCGACTTTCCCTCCAGGCCTGCCTGGAAGGTGACTCCAGCGTTGCCACGCACGCCGCTCTGATCACCCAGCGTTGCCTGCGCTACACGGGCCTGCAGTTGTTGGAACATTATCGTATCTACCGCGAAGTCGATAAGGGCTTGTGGCAACAGGCGCACGAGTTGTATGCCCTCGCCGAGCAGCGGGGTTACGCCATGGACGCGGTAAGAGATAGTCTGAATAAGCAAGCTGACAGCGTCTCCTGCACGGCCTCCTATGCCCAGATTCTGCTCGCCCACGTGGCGGATCCTTACCGTTTGTCGTCTAAACAGCTCGCCTTGGTAGACCGCTGGCTGGAAAAATGGGGGGGGCGCGTAACGATCACCACGACTCCGCCGAAAGACTCTTCATTGTCGCTGATTGGAGTGGATCTGGCCTCGTCAGCGCCCCCCGTTATTGTGCGTGATGACATGAAACTGGCTAACCCTCGCTATCTCGACACCGACCGGTTTGCCTCCGCATTCCGCAGGCGCATCAAGCGGCTCAGAAAGAATGAGGACCCCTTCGCGCTGGGACTGGGCGAAGACTGTGTTCAGCCCGAATGCGAAGCCCTGCTGACAGTGCTCTACCAGCACTGGTGCGAGTCCGCGCCGAAACGCAGGAACTTTACCCGCCGACCGGGTGCGGACAAGGCGCAAGTCGCGCTCGGTATGGAGGCAATTCACTTTTTCCTGGGCGGAGAAAAACCCTTCAAGCAGCCGGGCGAAACGGAAAAGCTCACCAAGCGAGAAATCGAGGATCTGCAATTTTTTGGCCGCATCAGCGATCAGACCGAAAAACTGAATATTTCGCAGCTGGGATTTGGCCTGGAAACCTGGCAGATTCAGGATGAAGGCGCGCTCGGCTTCCGCCTGGCAAGGTCAGATAAGAGCGGCATCCGCAGCAGCCTGAAACAGCCTATCGCCATACGTCCGGCAGACAGCAACACCTATTCGTTGGGCGTTATCAAGTGGCTGATATTCCCCTCAAGCGAGGGGCTTAATATTGGCGTTCGCATCTTGCCCGGCGCACCGCTCGCCATCGCAGTACGCCCCGTATCGCTGATGACAAATGCCACTACCAAGTACGTCCAGGCATTTCTGCTCCCGGACATGCCCGTGCTGAAAGAAACCACTAGTCTCGTGCTACCGTCGGGCTGGTTCGCTCCGGGCAGACTGGTGGAAATCCGTACCGGCGAAGAGTTCATGACCGTCAAGCTGAACAATCTGATTGAAAAAGGCAGCGATTACGAACGGGTGGGGTTTGTCAGGGTTTAGCCTGATCGATAAGCACTATTTTTCACAATCGCTTAATGGCTCGCTTCACCAGCAATTAAACGCCTTGCTGGAAAACAGGCGCTGAAAGTACTGCCCTTGCCTGGCGTGCTTTCGATTTCGAGCCGAGCCTGATGGCGTGTCAGGGCATGCTTTGCGATAGCCAGCCCCAGGCCGGTTCCGCCGGTTTCACGCGAGCGACTGCGGTCCACCCGGTAAAAACGCTCGGTGAGGCGCGGGATGTGCTGCGGCTCGATGCCGACACCACTGTCCTGCACGCTAAATACGCCTTCTTCCTCCCACTCTTCCCATTGCAGCACGATCTCGCCACCGTCCGGCGTGTACCGAATGGCATTGCTGACCAAGTTGCCAAAGGCGCTGCGCAACTCGTCCTCGTTGCCCAGCAGCCAGCGCTCCGAAGCCAGGTTAAGCCGCAGCCGATGCCGTCCAGAGCTCAAGGACAGGGCGTCTTTCAATAAATCCTGCAGCAGGTGTGGCACGTCAACTTTTTCTTCCCGATGGGCAGTGTGGGTGCTTTCCAGCTTCGACAGCATTAACAGATCCTTGACCAGATGTTGCATGCGGTTGGTCTGGTCGAACATCAGGTTCAAATAGTGCCGGGTCTGGGTTTCGTCCAGATGCGCCATGTCCACCAGCGTTTCGAGAAAGCCGCCAACCACGGTCAGCGGCGTGCTCAGTTCGTGGGAAACGTTGGCGACGAAATCACGGCGCATGGTCTCGACCCGTTCGAGCTGGGTAATGTCTCGACTGATCAGGAGCTTCTGTTCGTCGCCAAAAGGGATTAGCTGAATCGACAGCACCAGTTCGCGGTTGCGGGTGGATTTGAAAATCAGCGGTTCGCGATAGTTATGCGCCGCCAGGTAATCGGTAAACTGGGCCTGGCGGATCAGATAAGTCATCCACTGCCCGCGGTCGCGGTCGAGGTTGATGCCGAACTGCGTCTCGGCCACCGGATTACACCACTCGATCTGGCCGCTGCTGTTCATCATCACGACGCCGTCCGGCATCGCCTCGCCAGCCTGCTGGAAACGCTCCAGCGCATTGGAAAGATTGTGCTGGCTATCGGATTGTTGCCGCTCCAGCTGGTAAAGCACGGCAAAGGGTTCTTCCCATAATCCGGATCCGTGAGGCACCGTTCCGACTTCAGGCTTGCGCAGCCAGCCATCCAGGGCATCCAGATTACGCAAATGATGAAGAAGGTAAAACAACAGCAGGATGACCATCAGGATCAAGGCCGGAATTGCGCCGATCGCCGCCCACAGGACGAGTGGAGCGGCTGCCAGCAGAACTAGCGTCATCAAAAAGCGCCACCAGAAATTAAGCATGAGGGATGTTGTGGAATCTGAACATGGGAACGAGGGTATTCTAACCCGTATGTTTCATAAATTGACGTACGCCGTGTAGCCTTACTCTCGTAAGCAGATCTACCCTCATCTCAATTCTTTCCAACTCGCGGATTGCCCTCATCCCAACCTTATCTTATGGGATAAGGGGTAATGGTGAAGGGTGTTGGCTTTGATTTGCGCTTGTTATGAATTGGGATGAACCGACAGCCGGTAGCCAGAACCACGCACGGTCTGGACCAGGCCATCGTGTCCGGTCGCTTCGAGCGCACAGCGCAAACGGCGTATATGCACGTCAACAGTACGATCTTCGACAAACACATGGTTACCCCAAACCTGGTCAAGCAGCTGTGCTCGGGAATACACCCGCTCGGGATGGGCCATCAGGAAATGCAGCAGGCGGAATTCCGTCGGCCCCAGTTCGATCGGCCTGTCGTTGCCGGTTACCCGGTGCGTCGCGGGGTCGAGGCGCAAGCCGGTCACCTCCACCACATCGCCCGCCATCTGCGGCGCACGGCGGCGCAGCACCGCCTTGATGCGGGCATTCATCTCGCGAGGGCTGAACGGCTTGGTGATGTAGTCATCGGCGCCGGTTTCCAGGCCGGTGATCTTGTCCTGCTCATCGCCTCGCGCCGTCAGCATGATGATAGGCACGCCACGGGTCCGGCCGTCGGCCTTGAGGCGCCGAGCCAACTCCACCCCGCTCATGCCCGGTAGCATCCAGTCGAGCAGGATCATGTCGGGCAGCGTCTCGCGTATCAGGGCCAGCGCCTGCTCTGCGCTATCGGCGACAACGGGGCGATGCCCTGCCTGTTGCAGATTGAGTACTACCAGTTCCCGAATCGCGGGTTCGTCTTCCACCACCAGAATCATTGCCGACATAGACGTTCCTGTGTAACCGATCGAATAAAATAGTGAATATTATGTCGCCAATATGACAGTTTGATGACAAAAAATCGGCGGGCGTTGTGGCTTGTATCAGGCTGGTTTATGTTTTACCTTAAGTCGGTTATGATTTCCACTTTACAATTGAGTCGCCTCCCCTGAATAGCATGGAAAAAACCACCCATTTCGGTTTTCAGACCGTCGAGGAATCGGAAAAGGCGAAGAAGGTCGCGGAAGTATTCCATTCCGTGGCTGAGCGCTACGACCTGATGAACGATCTGATGTCAGCCGGGCTACACCGGCTTTGGAAGCATTTCACCATCGAACAAAGCGGCACCCGTGAAGGCAGCCGGGTGCTTGATATCGCCGGCGGCAGCGGCGACCTGGCACGCGCCTTTGCCAAGCGCGTCGGCAACAGCGGACAGGTAATCCTCACCGACATCAACAGCTCGATGCTCGGGGTCGGTCGCGACCGGCTGCTGGACGATGGCATCGTTCCCCTGGCGGCTCAGTGCGACGGCGAAAAGCTGCCGTTCCCGAGCAACCACTTCGACTGTGTCACCGTCGCCTTCGGTCTGCGCAACATGACTCACAAGGATGCCGCGCTGAAAGAGATGTATCGCGTCCTGCGCCCCGGTGGACGTCTTCTGGTGCTGGAGTTCTCCAAAATATGGAAACCGCTGCAACCCCTGTATGATGTCTATTCGTTCAAGGCACTGCCAGCAATGGGCAAGCTGGTGACGGACGACTCGGAAAGCTATCGCTACCTCGCCGAATCCATCCGCATGCACCCCGGACAGGAAGAACTGAAACAGATGATGGAACAGGCAGGCTTCGAGCGTGTCGAATATTTCAATCTGAGCGCAGGCGTTGTCGCGCTGCACAAAGGTTACAAGTTTTAAGAAGTCGCCAGGTCGTCCTTCAGCCCGACCTGGAATCTGACATAGCTGAATTATCAATGGAGGTTTCCGTGAGTAAATTTTTCACCCTGTTTTTCGTTGCATTAATCAGCTTTGGCCTGACCGCCCAGGATGCCGACGCCAGGCGTTTGGGTGGCGGCAGCAGCTTCGGCAAACAGCGCACGACCACATCTCAGCAGACGGCAACACAGCCAAAGCCGGCGCAAGCCCCCGCAGCAGCTCCGGCTGGCGGCAACAAATGGCTCGGCCCGCTGGCTGGCCTGGCAGCAGGTGGACTGCTCGCCTCCATGTTCATGGGTGGCGGCCTGGCTGGCGGCATCGGTAACATTCTGATGATCCTCGCCCTGGTGGGTGGCGCATTCTTCATCTTCCGCATGCTGAAGAAGCCACAGCCGCAGCCGGTGCAGTACGCAGGCCACACGGAACGGACTGCCGTGACCGACATCGCTACGCCTAACGGTTCCGCTATGCCTGGAGGTTCTTCCGCGCCCGCCGCAGCGATGCAGGCAAGCAGCACCCGTCCGGCCTGGTTCGAGGATGAACCCTTCCTGCGCGAAGCCAAGAAGCAGTTCCTCCGCCTGCAGGACGCCAACGACCGCGGCGACATCAACGACATCCGCGAGTACGTCACGCCGGAAATGTATGCCGAAATCAGCATGCAAATTCAGGAACGCAGCGGAAAACCAAACAAGACCGAAGTGGTGACACTCAACGCCGACATCGTCGATGTGGTCACCGAAGGCGACCTGGTGATCGCCAGCGTGCGCTACTCCGGCATGATCCGCGAAGAAGCCAATGGCCCGGCTGAAGCTTTTAGCGAAATCTGGCACATCCAGAAATCCCAGTCGCTGCCCAACGCTACCTGGTTCATCTCGGGCATACAGCAGGTTTAACCCCTCTCCTCAGAAGGGCTGCCCTCTCCTCAATCCTCTCCCGCTCGCGGGAGAGGAGGTGATGGTGAAGGGCGCTTGCTCTGATTGGGAGGCAAACGAGAAAGACGCTTGTTTTGACCCAGTTGATTCCTGAAACGCCGAGCAAACAGCCCGGCAGCGCAGTTTCGGCCTTGCCCGAAACTGCGCTGGCCGGGCTTCTCAATCATCTCCTCAGCCAGCACTCCTGGGCCATGGTGCGGCTGCGCTTGCATGCAGGTAAAATCTTGCAGCTGCGACTGCCGCTGACATCTGCCTCATTTACCATCCAGGAGGATGGCAGCTTCGTACCCGCTGGACCGGATGCTCAGGCAGACGCCACACTGATACCCAACCCCCTGGCTTGGCTGACATCTTCGGATGCACGCTTCATCGCTGGCGGGGAAGATGCTGCTCTGGCCAAGGAGCTCGCAGAAACCCTGGGCAAAATGCGCTGGGATGCAGAAGAAGACTTGAGCCGCGTGCTCGGCGATATCGCGGCACACCGGCTGGTTTCCACCGCAACCGATGTACTCGAGTGGCACAGGAACGCCGCCGAAACCATTGCCAAGTCCTGGGCCGAGCACTGGCAGGAAGAAAGCCCGATGCTGGCCCAACCCGAGCAGGTGCATGCCTTCTTCAAGGAAGTGGGTGAAATGCATGACCGGGTGGAGCAGCTGGAACAAAAAATAAAACAACTCTCAGCCAAGTAATGAAACTCCTGCGTCTCGCCAAAATTATCTATGTCACCCTGCGCTTCGGCCTGGAAGAATTCATCCTGGGCCATGAGCGCTTCCGCTGGCTGCGGCCACTGGTCGTGGTTGCGCTGTTCTGGCGACCACTTGACGAGCCGCGGGCGGTCAGGCTGCGCCAGGCGCTCGAAGCGCTCGGGCCGATCTTCGTCAAGTTCGGCCAGGTGCTCTCTACTCGGCGCGACCTGATTCCTGCCGACATCGCCGACGAGCTCGCCAGACTACAGGATCGAGTGCCGCCGTTCGCGCCAGAAATCGCCCTGGCGGCGATAGAAAAAGCTTACGGCAAGCCTGCCAATGAGGTGTTCGCTGAATTCGACCCGGTGCCGGTGGCCTCAGCGTCCGTCGCCCAGGTTCACTTCGCCCGGCTAAAAGATGGCCGCGAGGCGGCAGTAAAAATCCTGCGTCCTGCCATCGCCCACGTCATCGCCCACGACGTCGCGCTGCTCTATGCCGGAGCTAGTCTGGTCGAATCCCTGTGGGAGGACGGAAAGCGTCTGCGCCCGCGCGAGGTGGTGGCAGAATTCGAGAAGCACCTTGAAGACGAACTCGATCTGATGCGCGAGGCCGCCAACGGCAGTCAGTTGCGGCGCAATTTCCAGGATTCCGACCTGCTGCTGGTGCCGGAAATTTATTGGGACTGGTGCCATACCAGCGTGATGGTGATGCAGCGCATGGCCGGCACACCGATCAGTCAGATCGAGTCTTTACGTGCGCAGGGCATAGATATTCCGAAACTGGCCAGGGAAGGCGTGACAATCTTCTTTACCCAGGTGTTCCGTGATGGTTTCTTCCATGCCGACATGCACCCCGGCAACATTCTGGTCAGCCCGGACGGGCGTTACATCGCACTCGACTTCGGCATCATGAGCACCCTCACCGACAGCGACAAGAACTACCTGGCGCAGAACTTCCTCGCTTTTTTCAAACGCGATTACAAGCGCGTTGCTTTGGCTCACATCGAGTCCGGCTGGGCGCCGCCGCAGACCCGCGTGGACGAGTTCGAGGCGGCAATCCGCGCAGTGTGCGAGCCGATCTTCGACCGTCCGCTCAAGGAAATTTCCTTCGGCCGCTTCCTGCTGCGCCTGTTCCAGACCTCGCGCCGTTTCGGCGTGGTGATCCAGCCGCAACTGGTGATGCTGCAGAAAACTTTCCTTAACATCGAAGGCCTGGGGCGCCAGCTCGATCCTGACCTCGATCTGTGGCAAACCGCTCTGCCCTTCCTTGATCGCTGGATGAACGAACAACTGGGCTGGCGCGGCCTGATCAGGACCATCAAGACCGAAGCGCCGCAATGGGGAACCCTGCTGCCGCAACTGCCGCGCCTGGTGCATCGCGCCTTGAGCCAAGAAGGGAATAGCGAGGTTCAGCAACTGCGTGAAGAATTGCGTGCACGGGACGCTCGCGAACGGCGCTGGATGATGGTGATTGCTGTATTGCTGGTACTGGTGCTGCTGGGACAGTTGCTGCCGTGGCTCAGCCTGTTGTTGCCCGAATCCTACTGAAAACCAAATTGAGCTTGGTTGCGGATTTCGGATACCAGCAGTAGCCTATTAAACTGGCAACTGGAGGTTGAAATGTATCGGATACCAAGGCAAAGCTACACCACTGAATTCAAGCAGGAAGCGGTTCGGCAGGTTGAAATTGAAGGCAAGAGCCCGGCGCAAGTAGCGCGTGACCTCGGGATCGCGGAACAGACGCTAGGGAACTGGCGCAAGGCCTACAAGGCAGGCAAGCTTCAGCCTGGCACCGGCAAGCCGGTGACGCCGGAGCAGATGGAACTCTCGAAGCTGAAGGCCGAAAACGCCCGGCTGAAAATGGAAGTTGAAATCCTAAAAAAAGCGACGGCGTACTTCGCAAGGGAATCGCTGTGAAGTACGTCTGGATTGATGGGCAACGCGATTTCTACCCGTTGCAGGCGCTGTGCGAAGTATTGGGTGTCAGCACCAGTGGTTACGCTGACTGGAAGAGTTGCGGCGGACCGACGCAATGGTTATCTGATGAGCAGATGCTGTCACTGATCCGTTCGGTGCATGCTGAATTCAAAGGGGCC
>JAHJJI010000042.1 GCA_018823025.1 Gammaproteobacteria bacterium
ATGAACGCCTGCCTGACCTCATCGCCGACCTCGAAAGCTGCCGGCCCGATCGCCGGGCCTAGCCAGACTAGCAGTTGCTCCGGCGCGACGTTCATCGCCTTCACCGTGGCTTCCACCACGCCGCCGGCCAGCCCGCGCCATCCGGCATGGACGGCGGCCACTACCGTGCCGGCTTCGTCGCACAACAGCAGCGGCAGGCAATCCGCCGTCATCACCGCGCAGATTGCACCGGCCTTCCTGGCGACAGAAGCATCGGCATCTGGCACGCCAGCTGTACGGTCTGCATCCGCCACGATATTGCCATGCACCTGTTTCAACCAGACCGGATCGGCGGGGAGAGTCGCACGCAGTAATGCCCGGTTCCTCGCCACGGCAACCGGGTCATCGCCGACATGGTCACCCAGGTTGAGATATGCATAGGGGCCCACGCTTACCCCGCCATCACGGATGGTTTGCAAGGCGCGCACATTGACCGGTGCCGGCCAGTCGGGGACAATCCCGATCTCATTCATTCCGCAGGACTTTCAACAAATCAGCCATATCCTGTGGCAGGTCCACCTGCCATTCCATCGCCTCGCCGCTGACCGGGTGGATCAGCCCGAGCCTTTCCGCATGCAAGGCCTGCCGCCCCAGACTCTTGACTACATCGGACAGGAGCGGCGGCAAGTTCAGCGGTCTGCCACCATAAACCGGGTCGCCCACCAAAGGATGTCCGATGGACTGCATGTGCACCCGGATCTGGTGCGTACGTCCGGTTTCCAGGCTGCAACGAATCAGGGCGTGGCGATCGAAGTGCTCCAGCACGGTGTAATGCGTCACCGCAGCTTTGCCGTTGTGAACGATCGCCATTTTGACACGCTGACTGGGATGCCTGCCTAGCGGCGCATCCACCTTGCCGTCGCGAGCCACCAGCCCCTGCACTACCGCCAGGTAATCGCGTTTCACGCTGCGGGCCTGAAGCTGGCGCACCAGATCGGTCTGCGAGGTCAAGGTTTTGGCTACCACCAGCAGACCACTGGTGTCCTTGTCGAGGCGATGAACGATACCGGCACGGGGAATGCACGCAAGCTGCGGTGCATGGTATAGCAAGGCATTCAGCAGGGTACCCTGCCAATTGCCGCTACCGGGGTGAACCACCAGTCCGGCCGGTTTGTTGACCACCAGCAGTGTATCGTCTTCGTACACGATATCGAGGGCGATCTCTTCCGCCGAGAACGGTGTTTCGGATGGATGCAGTTCTGGCTCCACCCTGACCTTGCTACCGGCCCATACCGTCTGCTTGGGCGCCACACACTCACCATCGAGCGTGACGCGTTTATCCTTGATCCAGGTTTGCAGGCGGCTGCGGGAATAATCCGGCAACAACTGCTGCAAGGCCTGATCGAGGCGCAAGCCGGTCATTTCCGGCGGAATCGTCAAGTTGATGGGTGCCGGATTTGGGTTATAATCGGGCGGATTACCACTTTCGCCCTGCTGGGCATCGGATATTGTCATGAGGCTTAGTTTAGCGTTAATTCTTGCATTGTTGATAACTGGCTGCGGCCTGCTGCCGGAAGTCCAGGATGAAACCAAGGGCTGGTCAGCCCAGAAACTCTACGTCGAAGCCAAGGATCAAATGGCTGACGGCGGCTATGATAAAGCCATTAAGTACTTCGAAAAACTGGAGGCGCGCTACCCTTACGGCCGTTATGCGCAGCAGGCCCAAATCGAAATCGCCTATGCCTACTATAAAGCGAACGAACCGGCCTCCGCCCTCGCCGCCTGTGATCGTTTCATCAAACTCCACCCCAATCACCCCAATGTGGATTACATCTATTACCTGAAAGGGTTGGTGAACTTCAATGACGATCTGGGCTTCCTCGGCGCCCTGACGGAGAAGATTGCCGAATCCTCGGAAACCCTTGCTCCCCTCGCCAAGCAGGACATGAGCGAACGCGACCCGAAAGCATCACGTGAAGCCTTTGAATCATTCAAGGAGCTAGTGACCCGCTTCCCCGGCAGCAAATACACACCGGACGCCATCGCCCGCATGAAGTATCTGGTCAACGCCCTCGCTTCGCATGAAGTTCACGTGGCTCGCTATTACTACCGGCGCGGCGCTTATATTGCCGCCGTCAACCGCGCCCAGACCACGATGCAGCAGTATCCGCAGGCACCCGCCACCGAGGAGGCGCTGACTATCATGATAAAAGCCTACGATGCGCTCGGCATGAATGACCTGCGCGACGACACCCTGCGCATCATGCAAAAGAATTTCCCCAATAGTCGCTACTTCGCCCTGGTGAAAAAGGCGGAAACGCCGTGGTGGAAAATCTGGTAGTTAGATCGCCGCTTCGTCGGTTTCGCCGGTGCGGATACGCACCACTTGCTCCACGCTGGTGACGAAGATCTTGCCGTCGCCGATCTTGCCGGTGCGTGCCACCTTGACAATGGCATCGATGGCGGCCTCTACCTGGCTGGCCGTAATCACCAATTCGATCTTGACCTTGGGCAGAAAGTCGACCACGTATTCGGCGCCGCGGTAGAGTTCGGTATGCCCCTTCTGCCGACCGAAGCCTTTCACCTCGGTCACGGTCAGGCCGGTTACGCCAATTTCATGCAGCGCTTCACGCACTTCATCGAGTTTGAACGGCTTGATAATCGCTTCAATCTTTTTCATTTGCCACTCCCGCTTGTATGATCCTAGAAACCTCAGTTGACCGCTTTACTAGATATTTAACGCCGTAACTCCAATAAACCTCTTCATGATTTACCGTTTCACCCGGTTGGCACGTCCGCTACTGGGTGGATTGCACGGTTTTTGTGACGCATGGCGGCGTTGCAACTTCTTGGAATGGAACAACCATTCCCGCGTCATTGCGCCTTGCCCTGCACCACAAAAACCGCACACTCCACCCCGTCCAACTAAGGTTTCTAGGATGACCCCTATTCCAGCCAGGGACGATACTTCGATGTAATCGGATAGCGCCGGTCCTTGCCAAATCCGCGTGGCGTGACCCTGACTCCGACAGGCGCCTGACGTCGCTTGAACTCGTTGTTGTCGATCAGTTTTACTACGCGGCGCACGTCCTTTTCAGCGTAACCATGCGCGATTATGTCATGCGGACACAGGTCGTGCTCGACATAGGCTTCCATGATGGCATCCAGAATCTCATACGGTGGCAGAGCGTCCTGGTCGGTCTGGTCGTGACGCAGCTCGGCAGATGGCGCACGGGTGATGACCCGCTCCGGGATCACCTCGCCGAGACTGTTGCGATAGTGCGCCAAGCGATATACCAGAGTTTTCGGCACGTCTTTCAGAACCGAAAATCCGCCAGCCATGTCGCCGTACAGCGTGGCGTAGCCCACCGCCATTTCGCTCTTGTTACCGGTGGTCAAGACAATCGAACCGTATTTGTTGGACAGTGCCATCAGCAATGTTCCCCGGATACGAGCCTGGATATTCTCTTCGGTGGTGTCGAACGGCAAGTCGTTGAATTCTTCAGCCAGCGTACGGAGAAAAGAATCGAATGCCAGCTTGATCGGCAACTCGCTGTAACGTATCTGCAGCCTTTCTGCCATAATTTGCGCGTCCTGCAGGCTGATATCGGCAGTGAATTCAGACGGCATCATCACTGCCTGCACCCGTTCAGCACCCACCGCATCCACCGCTATCGCCAGCGTCAGCGCAGAGTCGATTCCCCCGGACAATCCCAACACGACACCGGGAAAACCATTTTTCATTACATAATCCTGAACGCCCAGACACAATGCCTTGTACACGGACGCCTCGACCGGCGGCTGCGGAACAACCTCTCCCTGCAGTGGTCGATCATTCTCAAGCTCTACGATGCGCAACGCCTCCTCGAATGCCGGGAGCTGGTGCACCAGCACACCCGAGCCGTCCATAACGAAAGAGGCGCCGTCGAATACGAGTTCGTCCTGACCGCCAACCAGATTGACGTAAAAAACCGGCAACCCGCATTCGCCAATCCGCTCACGCACCGCATGGTAGCGCGAAACCTGCTTGTTCATATGATAAGGTGAGGCGTTCAGCACCAGCAACAAATCAGCATTCGCGTTGAGCGCGCAGGTAGCGGCACCCACTTCCCAGATATCGGCGCAGATGTTGATGCCTAATTTGATGCCATCAGCTTCGAACACGCACGGTTCGGTGCCGGGCGAGAAATAGCGCACTTCGTCAAAAACGGAATGGTTGGGTAATATCTGCTTGTGATAGGAGCTGACGACCTTGCCGTCACGCAACACCGAGGCGGCATTGTAGCGTTGCCCATCCACCTGCTGCGGATGACCGATCACCAGGGTGATCCCTTGCGTATCCCGTGCCAATCCGAACAGAGCCTGGTCGCAAGCCGCATAAAAACCATCGCGCAACAGCAGGTCTTCCGGTGGATAGCCGGTCAGGGACAACTCAGGAGTCACCATCACCTGCGCGCCAGCCGCCTTGGCTCGATTGGCAAAATCGAGTATTTTCGCGACGTTGCCGGCCAGGTCGCCGACCGTGCAGTTGATTTGGGCGATAGCGATCTTCATGCTTTTTTGTTGATTGCTTCAACCACCGCTTCGCCCAGCCCGGCAGGCGATTTCGCCACCACCACGCCGGCAGCTTCCAGAGCGGCGATCTTGTCCGATGCCAGACCCTTGCCACCAGCAATGATCGCACCGGCATGGCCCATGCGCTTTCCTTTTGGCGCGGTCTGGCCGGCGATGTAGGCCGCCACCGGCTTGGTAACATGGGCCTTGATGAATTCCGCTGCCGCTTCCTCGCGATTGCCGCCGATCTCGCCGACCATGATGATCGCTTCGGTTTCCGGATCATCCTGGAACATCTTCAGGCAGTCGATGAAATCCAGCCCCTTGATCGGGTCGCCGCCGATACCGACGCAGGTGGACTGCCCCAGCCCGAGCTTGGTGGTCTGGTAGACTGCTTCGTAGGTGAGCGTACCGGAGCGCGATACCACGCCGACCTTGCCCTTCTTGTGGATAAAGCCCGGCATGATGCCGATCTTGCACTCACCCGGCGTGATGATGCCGGGACAGTTCGGGCCGATCAGGACAGCGTCGCTGGCCTTGAGCGCAGCCTTGACATTGAGCATGTCGAGCACCGGGATACCCTCGGTGATGCAGACGATCACTTTGATGCCCGCGTCCGCCGCCTCCATGATCGAATCCGCCGCGAAGCCTGGCGGCACGTAGATCACCGAGGCCGTCGCACCCGTCTCGCGCACCGCGTCGCGCACGGTGTTGAACACCGGGAGATTGAGATGGGTCATCCCACCTTTGCCCGGTGTCACGCCACCGACCATCTGCGTGCCATAGGCAATGGCCTGCTCGGAGTGGAAGGACCCCTGCTTGCCGGTGAAGCCCTGGCACAGGACCTTGGTATTTTTATTGATGAGAATACTCATGTTAAACCCTTAAATTCATTTTTTACCGCAAAGGACGCGAAGGAACGCGAGGTAAAGCTATATTTTGAGAACTCCTTTGCGAACCCTTGCGTCCTTTGCGGTTAAATTCAATCTTCAATCAAGCCACCGCCGCTACCGCGCGCTTCGCTGCATCGGTCAGGTCACTGGCAGAAATCACGCCGACGCCGCTTTCGGCCAGCATCTTCTGCCCCAGCTCGACATTGGTGCCTTCCAGGCGGACGATCACCGGCACTTTCACGCCGACTTCCTTGACTGCGGCAATGATGCCCTCGGCGATAATGTCGCAGCGCATGATGCCGCCGAAGATGTTGACCAGAATGGCTTTGACGTTGGCATCGGAAAGGATGATCTTGAACGCCTTGGCTACCGTGTCCGCCGTGGCACCGCCGCCGACGTCGAGGAAATTGGCAGGCTGGCCGCCGTGCAGCTTGATCAGGTCCATGGTCGCCATCGCCAGTCCGGCGCCATTGACCATGCAGCCGATGTTGCCGGCGAGGGCGATGTAGTTGAGGTCGAACTCCTTGGCCGCCACTTCCTTCGGGTCGATCTGGGTGGAATCACTCATCTCGGCCAGTTTCTTGCGCCGATACAGAGCGTTATCGTCAACACCAATTTTGCAGTCGAGTGCGACCAGACTGCCCGTCGCGGTCACGATCAGCGGATTGATCTCGACCATCGCCAAGTCGTTGTCCTTGAACAACCTGTACAAACCTTTGGTCAATTTGCCGAACTCGCCGATCTGCGACCCTTCCAGCCCCAGACCGAAAGCCAGAGCGCGACACTGAAAATCCTGCAATCCCCACAGCGTATCGCAGGTCTCGCGCAGAATCTTTTCCGGCGAAGTCTGGGCGATCTCCTCGATCTCCATACCTCCGCTGCCGGAGGCAACCAGCACGATGCGCTCGGATTCGCGGTCTACGGTCAAACTAAGATAAAGCTCGCGGGCGATAGGCAGCGTTTCCTCGATCAGCAGGCGCGACACCACCTGCCCTTCGGGGGCGTTCTGGTAAGTCACCAGCTGTTTACCGAGCAGCGCATTGACCGCTTCCAGCAGTGCCTCGCGCGACTTCACCAGCTTCACCCCGCCGGCCTTGCCACGTCCACCGGCGTGGATCTGCGCCTTCACCACCCAGGCATCGCCACCTAGTTCGGCAATAGCGCCTTCAGCCTGGGATGCGCTCTCGATCGCGACGCCACGCGGCGTGGCAACACCGTACTCACGCAAGACCTGTTTGGCTTGATATTCATGCAAGTTCATACGAGTTCTCTACTTGGGGAAGAGGGGCAATTATAGCAAGTCCGCTGCGGACTTGGAGGTTCGGAAGCTAAAGGTTGATTTCCTCGGCCCAGACCAGCGCCTTGAGCTGGGCGGTATTGACCTCATTGGCATCCAGCCCGCAAGCGGCGGCATGCTCAATGATCCCTTCCTGATCGGCCTCCTCGCACGCTACAGCAAGCGCCAGGAAAGGTGCGTAGACTCCTTCGCGACGTGCCAGCGCCGCCATAACCGGGTCGGGTAGTTGCAACTGCTCCAGCGCCTGCGCCATCGGCACGTTCAGCAACACGTCGAGCAAGGAAAATATCCCGACAATAAACAATCCTTCGCGCTCGGCCGGCGACAGCTTGCTTTGACCCAGCAGTTCCGTCATGCGCGCACGCACCAGCGCATTCTGCAGCAGTGCCTTGCTGCGCGGATCTGCCTTGCCGCTGGTGAACAGCAGCAACGTCAACCAGCGATACAGTTGTTTGTAGCCGAGAATCACCAACGCATGGGCAATGGACCGAATTTGCTGCTGAAATCCGTTGACCGGCGCGTTGATGTAGCGCAGCAGCTTGTAGGAAAGCATCGCATCGTGCTTGAATCCTTCCTCCAACTGAGAGATTTCCGCCTGGCTCTTCACCATGTTGAGCAGTTCCAGAACCCTGATGCGGTCGCTATCGACACGGGGTGGCATGGAAGGGCGCAAACGGGTGAAGTAATTGCCCTCGAAGCAATGGAAATTCATCTTGTAACAAGCATCGAAATCGTCATCGGTCTCCACGTTTTTCGCCAGCAGTTGTGGCGAAGACTTATCCAGGAAGCGATCCGCCATCTTGCCGAGCTCAATGGCGTTGAAGCGGGCAACGTCCACCCTGATGAAGCTCGCCAATGTGAGAAATTGCCCCAGACCCCGTTTCGCCTCAAAATCATCGATTGCAATCTGGTAGCCCATGCTCCTTAGTTCGCGGCAGCGCAGCAGGTTGTCCTCCAATGTGTCCGGGTCCGGGCATACCAGCAACACCACACCCTTGCAGGGCAATTTCTGCAGCATAGGACTATCCAACAGGGCAGGAGAAATGCCGACAAACGCCAGCTTGTCTTCGAGCAAACGGTTGACATCGAGGTCCGCCAGGCAGCGAATCAGGGCTTCGTCCTGCATCCGCCGCACCGCTGCATCTGGCTCTTTGACCGTGGGCAGTACCTTACTGCGCAACAGTAATTCGTAGCCGATAATCTGCTGAGAACGATCCAGAACCGGTTGGCGGCCGATGATTTTTAGCCGCAGTCTTTCCCTGCTTGTACGCTGGCCGTGCGTTTCGATTTCAGGAATGCTGGCTACCACGTTATCCGGCGCAATATGGCCGGTATCGATCGCCTCTTCATCCACTCCGGACGGAATGGAATCGATCAAGGGAATAGATTCGCCCAGGGAGGAGGAAGACGTAACAGCGGGCCTGGAAGCAGGGGGCGCAGCTTTGGGCTTGTCACCGCCGGATTTACCGCCCCTGATGAATTTCAGATATTTCCCTAGCACTTGACGTACTCCATGAAAGCTTGGTCGATTCTAGCACGCAACCACCTGCATATAAATGTCATAAACGCTGCGTACGGGAACTTTTATTGCGGACAGTGGGTCATTTGATCTATGCTTCATCTATAAACGCACAAGAAAATCAATATCCAAAAAATCATGAGTCACTGCCTGCGCAATTTCATACTCGGCTTTCTGCTGCTGTGGCTCCCACTGCAGGGTTTTGCCGCGGCTGGAATGTCGTTCTGCCGACACGATCACACTCCGCCGCCAGCAATGCAGGCCGGGGTGCAAGATCATCAGGCTGGCCATGATTGCGGCCATGACGCCCCCGCCACACCCCAAACGCAGTGCGACGATTGCGGCTATTGCCACCTGGCTGGCGCGCCCGCCCTGCTGCCTACGCTGACCGGCTTGCCCGATAACGCCCGCTTCTCCTTCAAATTCGCTTTTGACACGCACTTCCCGCTCGTCTTTCCCGAACAACCTCAGCGACCCCCTCACGCGCTTTTTTCCTGAGTTCTACCAAATTTTGACTTGAATGCAGGTCTATGGGCTTATCCATAGCTCGCCGCATGCCCGACTTTAATTTCAGGAGAAAACCATGAAAAAAGCATTAATTACCCTCTTCGCTGCCGCCACCATGCTGACGGCGGTTTCCGCCGTCCAGGCCGCAGATGTGGCAAATGGCAAAGGCACGGTCAACAAAATAGACGCTGAAACGTCCACTCTGAACATCTCTCACGAGGCCATTCCCTCGATCAAATGGCCTGCCATGACGATGGATTTCAAAGTAGCCGACAAGAAAGTTCTGTCCGGCATCAAAGCCGGTCAGGTAGTGACTTTCGGCCTTACCAAGGAAGCGAAAACCGGTTACGTGATTTCGCACATCGAACCAGCGAAATAAGCTGGCTGACGGGAAGCCGCAAGGCTTCCCGTTACCGATATCGATTTTCTTTTCTAAGGACAGAGGCAAATGAAACCTCATCGCTATCCAATCATGCCTGGAAAGCTGCATGCGTTCGCGCTCGTTTTGGCTCTGGCTAGCGCGTTGGCGCTGGCCGAACCCACTGCATCACCACCCGGCGCCAACGTCGAAAATCTGCTCGAACTGGCACGCAACCAGAACCCCGAGTTCGCCGCCATGCGCTACGAAGCGGAAGCGGCTGCGGAGCGAGTTTATCCCGCCGGCGCCCTGCCCGATCCTACCCTGCGCACTGATCTGCGCGACATCACCAACCAGGGCACGGATGCCAGCCCCAACCTGTTGCCTGGCCGGATCGGCAGTACCAAATACACCCTGATCCAGTCCGTGCCGTTCTGGGGTAAACGCGATCTGAAGCAGGATGTGGCAGAGGCCCAAGCCAACCAAGCCAGGGGCAACGCATCAGCAAGCTGGTCCGAGCTGGCTGCGCGCGTCAAGACAGCCTATGCCCAGTATTATGTTCTCGTGCACGCCGAGGCGCTGACCAGGGAAATCCTCGATCTGGTCGGCAGCCTGGAAAAAATCACTCAGGCGCGCTATGCCAGCGGCCTTGCGCCGCAGCAGGACGTAATCCGCGTTCAGGTAGAGCGGACCGGCATGCGCGGCGAACTGGTAGCGATCGGCAACGAGCGCCACCATGCCCAGGTCAAGATTAATGCCTTGCTGAAACGACCGGCCATGGCGGACCTGGCTGATCCCGAACGCTTGCGGTCGATTCCACCACCAGCCAAACTCGATCATGGCGCGCTTGAAGAGCGCTTGCGCAACAACAACCCGCAGCTTTTCGCCGAGGAAGCGCGTGTTACCGCCGCCGCCAAAAACCGCGAACTGGTTTACCGCAACCGCTATCCTGACTTCAACCTGGGTCTGTCGCCGATCCAGACCGGCAGCCGGATCAACGAATGGGAGCTGATGATCGAGCTCAACATCCCGCTGCAGCAGGAAAGCCGCCGCTCCCAGGAGCGCGAGGCACAGGCCATGCTGGCGGCAGCTGAATCGCGCAGGGAGTCCACCCAGAATCAGTTGCTCGCCGATCTGGCCGAAAATATCGCCTCCCTGGATACGGCCCGCTATACCGAAAACCTGACCCGCACCAGCTTCCTGCCCCAGGCCGAGCTGAGCTTCAAGGCTGCCATGGCTGGCTATGAAACCGGCAAGGTGGATTTTGCCGCCCTGCTCGAAGCACAGCGCCAGATCCGCAAAGCCAAACTGGACACGCTCAAGGCACAAGGTGAAATGCAAGTCCGGCTGGCCGAAATCGAACGACTGTTGGGAGAAGACCTATGAACAAGACCGCAGCTATCGTAATGAGTACGGTCATCGCCGCCGCACTGGGCACCGGCTACTGGCTGGGAAACCAGGGTGTGTTCGGAACCTCCGCCGCGCCGACGCCACAAATTGCGGGCAGCGCACCAGCCAAGAAAGAGCCCAAGCTCCTCTTCTACCGCAACCCGATGGGCCTGCCTGACACTTCGCCAGTGCCAAAAAAAGACGAGATGGGAATGGACTATATCCCGGTCTATGAAGGCGACGAGGACGGCAGTCCAGAATCAGCCAGTCAGGTCAAAATCAGCCCGGAGAAAATCCAGAAGCTGGGCGTGCGCAGCGAAGCCGCCAGCCTGCGCGACCTGGCGCGCATCGTCCATGCCGTAGGCCGGGTCGAGGCCAATGAACGTCTGACCTATACCATCGCCCCCAAATTCGAGGGCTGGATCGAGAAGCTGCATGTCAACACCACCGGCCAGGCAGTGCGCAAGGGACAAGCCCTGCTTGAAGTATATAGCCCGGAGCTGGTATCGGCGCAGAACGAATACGCCATCGCCATTCAGGGCCAGAAGTCCCTGCAGCGGGGCAGCTCAGAGGCTCAGGCCGGAATGAAGCAGCTCGCTGAATCCAGTCTGGCGCGTATGAAAAACTGGGATATCTCCGCTGAACAACTGCAAGCCTTGCGCAAAGGCAGCGAGGCCCGGCACACCCTCACTTTCCGATCACCCGCCAACGGGATCGTGATGGAAAAGAAAGCCATTCAGGGCATGCGCTTTATGCCTGGCGAAGTGCTTTACCAGATCGCCGATTTGTCGTCGGTGTGGATCATCGCTGACGTATTCGAACAGGATCTGGGCCTGATCAAGTCGGGCCAGACCGCAAAAATCAGGGTCAATGCCTACCCCGGCCAGGAGTTCACAGCCAAGTTGGTCTTCGTCTACCCTACCCTGAATGCCCAGACCCGCACCATCCCGGTCCGGCTGGAACTCGCCAATCCCGGCGGTCTGCTCAAGCCGGCGATGTTTGCTGACATCGATCTGGCCGTGCAGGGCAAAGGCAAGGTGCTGACCGTACCCAGCTCGGCTGTGCTCCGCAGCGGCACCCGCCAGACCGTGCTGGTGGAACTGGCCGAGGGTCGCTTCGAGCCACGCGAAGTCAAGCTCGGTGTGCAGGGCAACGACTACGTCGAAATCCTGGAAGGCCTGGGCGAAGGCGAGAAAGTAGTCACCACCGCCAATTTCCTGATCGACTCGGAGAGCAACCTCAAAGCGGCGTTCAGCAACATGACCAGCGGCCAGGCCACCCCCGAAACACCGCCGGCGCCCTCCAGCGAACACAAGGGACACTGACATGCTAAATCGGCTCATCGAATGGTCAGCGCGAAATGTATTTCTGGTGCTGATGGCCACCCTGTTTCTCGTCGGCGCCGGTGTCTATGCGGTAATCAAAACTCCGCTCGACGCCCTGCCCGACCTGTCCGACGTACAGGTGATCCTGTATACCGAGTACCCCGGTCAGGCCCCGCAGGTAGTAGAGGACCAAGTCACCTACCCGCTCACCACCGCCATGCTGGCGGTGCCCAAATCACGGGTAGTACGCGGCTTCTCCTTCTTCGGCGCCTCCTTTGTCTATGTGATCTTCGAGGATGGCACCGACATCTACTGGGCGCGCTCACGCGTCCTGGAATACCTCACCTCCCTTGCCGGCAGCCTGCCGCAAGGCGTATCGCCTCAGCTCGGGCCGGACGCCACCGGCGTAGGCTGGGTCTACCAGTACGCGGTGCTTGCCAAGAACAAAACCCTGGCCGAGCTGCGCACCATCCAGGACTGGTATCTGCGCTACCAGCTCGCCAAGGCGCCGGGCGTGGCGGAAGTCGCCAGCATCGGCGGCTTCGTCCAGCAGTACCAGGTGGTGGTCGACCCGCGCAAGCTGCAGGCCTATGGCGTGCCGCTCAACCGTGTCACCCAGGTCATCCGCGACTCCAATCGCGATGTCGGCGGGCGTGTGGTAGAAATGGCCGAAACCGAGTACATGGTGCGCGGCAAGGGCTATTTACGGGGAAAAGCCGACCTCGAACAGTTGATAGTCAAGAGCGAAAAAGGCGTACCGGTCAGACTGACCGACATCGCTCGGGTGGAACTCGGCCCGGACGAACGCCGCGGCCTGACCGAACTCAATGGCGAAGGCGAAGTGGTATCGGGCATCGCCATGGCCCGCTACGGCCAGAACGCGCTGGAAGTGATCGCCAACGTCAAGGAAAAGATCAACGAGGTCGCCAGCGGACTGCCGGAAGGCGTCACCATCGAAACGGTGTATGACCGCTCCGACCTGATACACCGCGCCATCACCAACCTCAAGACCACGCTGCTGGAGGAAAGCGCCATTGTCGCCCTGGTCTGCATCGTATTCCTGCTGCATGTGCGCAGTGCTTTGGTCGCCATCATCATGTTGCCGGTAGGGGTGTTGATCGCCTTCATCGCCATGCGCCTGCTCGGCATGAATTCCAACATCATGAGCCTGGGCGGCATTGCCATTGCCATTGGCGCGATGGTGGATGCGGCGATCGTCATGATCGAAAACGCCCACAAGCACATCGAGCGACTCAAGCCCGGCGAATCGCGAACCCAGGCCATGATCGACGCCTGCAAGGAAGTTGGTCCGGCGCTGTTCTTCTCGCTGCTGATCATCACCGTCTCCTTCCTGCCGGTGTTCACGCTGGAAGCGCAGGAAGGGCGGCTGTTTTCGCCGCTCGCCTTCACCAAGACCTTCGCCATGGCCGGCGCAGCCCTGCTCTCTGTGACCCTGGTACCGGTGCTGATGATGCTGTTCATCCGCGGCCATATCATTCCCGAGGCAAAGAACCCGGTAAACCGCTTCCTGATCTGGATTTACCGCCCGGTGATCGCCTGGGTGATGCAGTGGAAGAAACTGACCATTGTTCTGGCGCTGGCGGCGCTGGCGGCGAGCCTGTACCCGGCCTCAAGACTGGGCAGCGAATTCATGCCTACGCTCAATGAAGGCACGCTGTTCTACATGCCCACTGGATTGCCCGGCATGTCGGTCACCAAGGCGGCGGAACTGCTGCAGACCCAGAACAAAATCATCAAGACCTTCCCCGAGGTAGCCTCGGTCTACGGCAAGGCGGGCCGCGCCAACACCGCCACCGACCCGGCACCGATGGAGATGTTCGAGACCATCATCAACCTCAAGCCGGAAGACGAATGGCGACCCGGAATGACGATAGACAAGCTGACCGCCGAGATGGACAAGGCGCTGCAAATTCCGGGCATCGCAAACTCCTGGACCATGCCGATCAAGGCGCGCATCGACATGCTCTCCACCGGCATCCGCACCCCTATCGGCATCAAGGTATTCGGCAAGGACCTGGCGGGTATGGAGAAGCTGGCTCGCGAGATCGAAGCGGTGGTCAAGCAGGTGCCGGGCACCACTTCAGCCTATGCGGAGCGCATCACCGGCGGCTTTTATCTCGATATCACACCACGCCGTGATCAGCTCGCCCGCTACGGCCTGACCGTCGGCGAAGTGCAGGACGTGATCTCCACCGCCCTTGGCGGCGAAATGGTCACCACCACGGTGGAAGGTCGTGAACGCTTCAGCGTCAACGTGCGCTATCCGCGCGACTTGCGCAGCGACCCGCAAATGATCGCAACGCAGATCCTGG
The DNA here is from genome assembly GCA_018823025.1 of Gammaproteobacteria bacterium. GTDB lineage: Bacteria > Pseudomonadota > Gammaproteobacteria > Burkholderiales > Sulfuricellaceae > Sulfuricella. Next base: position 14,155 of record JAHJJI010000042.1, read on the forward strand.
TGCCGGTCGGCGGCGAAATGGGCGGCCCACCCGCGATGGTGCCACTGGGGCAACTGGCAACGGTAGAGATCACCAAGGGCGCACCGGCGATCCGCACCGAGAATGCCCTGCTCTCCGCCTACATCTA
>JAHJJI010000043.1 GCA_018823025.1 Gammaproteobacteria bacterium
TCCCCCATCAAGGGGGAGGGGGCTCATGCAAGGCTGCCGTGACCCACACGAAAGTCGGATGAACCAAACAGTAATACTATTTGCTCAAGCCCGTTCCTCCTGAGATTCTCGTCGAAGGGGGAACGGACTTCGACAATCTCAGCCAGAACGGCACCTGAATAAAATGGCGTAATTTTGTCGAGAAACTTTACACCTCTTGCCCTTCCCCTCCATTTTCACCAGAGACTTTTCACATAACACCTTGAAATAATTAATATGTACACTATGTGGCATGTTTAGTGCTATACATACATTACTAATAGTTAATAATTTCAGCTTTTGCACAGAACATAATCAAGGAAGAATAAATCGTGAACACCAAAAGATACGCCATTTCTCTCAGCATGGCGCTCGCCCTGGGAGTTTCCACGGGAGCACAGGCAGATAAAAGCGAATGGTTAGATGTCATTTCCTATGGAAATACAACTATTGCGCAGGATTCGCCGGAAGATTTTGGTCCATGGAAGATGATGGTGCAGCCTGCAGCAGGTCCGGCGCCTCTTGCCGTGATGCCGCTCCCAGATTCAACCCCACCGACACCACCGCCACCGCCACCGCCACCGCCACCGCCGCCGCCACCGCCGCCGCCGCCAGTCAGAACCATATCCTGATCAGGTTTAGTAATGACAACAGCTTTATAAAACAAAATTAAAGAGGAACAATCATGTCTAGCCATCCTTATGGATCAAGCCCCACCCAGTGCAAAATTGCTGCCGGTTTGGTATCGCTCGTACTTTTCGGAGCCACCCAGTTATCCCAAGCCGCTTCGATTACCCTCCAGAACACAACGGGGGCATGGACAGCTTACACACTTGCCCCTGAAGCCCTCTATACAATAGTAAATAATGTATATGTAAATGATGGCGGCGCACATGCCAGCTCTTTTGTTAATATGAATGGCCTGTCTTGGGGGGAATCACCAATTTCAGGTGGCCCCCAAAGCGGACTCATCTTCAATCAGACATCAAACGGATCGTCGGTTGAGCTTGGCGCAATGTTTGAACTTGGCACGCTAACGCATTCCAATCAGCTAATCTATACCGACACTTCAATAACCAACGCAAACCTGCAATTGAAATTGACCTTGACGGGAACCGGTTCTGTCACCACAGGACCGTTCGATTACAACTTCAGTATTTTTGAAAGTCTTAACTCCGGCTCTTGCCCGACATGGCAGGCGTCCATGATTCCCTGTGACGACAAAATCTCTTTCAGCTCCGCGCCCATGAGCCAGCAATTCAGCCTCGATGGACAGCTTTATTGGTTTAACCTGTTGGGGTTTTCTAAAGATCGGGCCACCATCAGTTCCGGCATGATCACAACTGAACAGATGGCAACTACACAATACCTTATGGCGAACATTACTGCTGTTCCGGTGCCTGCAGCCCTCTGGCTTCTCGGCTCCGGCCTGCTCGGCCTGGCCGGATTCGCCAGGAGGAAGCGCGCCGTTTAATAACAATAACAGTGTTTCACTTGTTCCAACCCCGCCGCAGAGCGGGGTTTTTCATTCCAGCCTGCAACACATCCGGACGGAATGCGCATATTTCAGCCGCAACGCCTTATAATCGACCCAGGAGCCTGTCGGACTTATGATGAATCGGCTGCAAATCCGCCTGGGCGGTCCATATTTCGCCGCTTTTTTGGTCAATAGAATGACTATTGACCTGCAAAACCAGCAAAATTTGTCCGCGCCAGCCGAATTCTCGCTTCGACCCCCATAAGTCCGACAGGCTCCCGGTACCCGCATAAACACGGTCAACAGAAAATGATGCATAACACTAACCAATCAATCGTTGAGCTCTCCAAGCGCGGGTACGATCTGCTCCGCAAAAGAATGTTCTGGGAAGCCGAGAAACATTTTCGTGATGCGCTTGCGCTCGACAATCACAACAAGTATGTGCTGGTGGGCCTGGGCAATCTTTACTCTGCGCTCAGAAAATTTGCTGACGCAATCAGCTATTACGACAAGGCGCTGGCCCAGGACCCAGTCAACAAGTTCGCCCTGAGGGGAATAGGGGACGCCTATCGCGGGCAGGAACATCCGGAGAAGGCCATTCCTTACTGGCTGCGCTATCTTGAGGGCAACAGCGGTGACGCGCAGGTAATGGCGCGTCTGGCGGATTCCTACATGAAGCTGAACAACACCGCCGAGGCGGAAGTTTATTGCACCAAGGCGCTGCAGTATGGCGCCCAGGACAAGGCTGCACTGCTGGGCGTGGGGTTGCTGTACTACAAGATTGGGGAAAATGCCAAAGCCCTGGGCTGCTTCGAGCAGCTGCTTTCCCTTGATGCCTTTCACCTGAAAGCATTACTGATGGCGGGCGAACTTCATCAGCAGTTGGCGAACTACGCGCAGGCAGCGCGTTATTTCAAATCCGCCCTCGACATTGACCCTGAGAACCCAGTCGCTTTATATGGCCTGGCCAACTGCTCGCGCGGCCAGGAGGATCACACCGAAGGGAGTTTGTGGTGGGCCAAGGCGCTGGAAAAGGACCCCGACAACCAGCGCTTCAATACCCGTGCCGGCGATGCATTGTTCAATACGGGTCAGATCGAGGAGGCGCAGCACCATTTCCAGCGCAGCCTGCAAGTCGGATTCGACCCCTATGCGCTACTCGGCCTTGCTAAAATCCATCGCAGTCGCCACAACCTTGAGGAAGCAAAAACATGCTGCCAGAAAGTCCTGGAACGGATTCCAGACCATCCGCGCGCGCTGGATGAGCTGACCAAAATCCGCGGTACGCAGGTCGGGGAGAAATGAGCTGGGTTACGGATTTCGGGTACCAGCAGTAGCCGAAAATCACGACCAAGCTCAACACAGACAAGCCTCCTCCCCCTTTGTAAAAGGGGGATTGAGGGGGATTTGTAGTGCCGGGGTTTGCCGCCATCGTTAAATCCCCCCTGCCCCCCTTTTACAAAGGGGGGTCAGTCTGCCATGAGAGGAATCAGTTTCCGCCATTAACCTTGCTTGAGCCCATGACGGTTCATCAGGTCATACAGGGTGGGACGGCTGACGCCCAGCAATTCGGCCGCTTTGACAATATTGCCATCCGCACTCGCCATCACCTTCACCAAGGCCTTGTATTCAGCCTCTTCACGCACTTGGCGCAGGTTGATTGGGGTGCCTAGATCACTCGGCAACCCAAGATCCTCCGTAGCAATCTGGGTGGCATCCGCCATGATGACGGCGCGCTTGACGCAGTTTTCCATTTCCCGCACGTTGCCTGGCCAATCATAGTTGGCTATCGCGACCAGCGCCTCCGTGCTGAAGGTCATAGCGGGTCGCCCATTCTGGGCGCTGAACTTGTTTTTGAAGTGATGCGCCAGCATCGTGGGATCACCCATCCGATCCCGCAACGGGGGAATCATGACCACAATCTCGCTCAAGCGATAATAGAGGTCTTCCCGGAAACGCCCCATCTCGATCAGTTCCTTCAGCTTCTGGTGCGTCGCACAGACGATACGGACATCCACAGGAATTTCTGTGCGCCCACCCACTCTTTCTATCACCCTTTCCTGCAGGAAACGCAAAAGCTTCGCCTGCAATGGCATGGGCAGGTCACCCACTTCATCAAGGAAGAATGTACCCCCGTCGGCGCATTCTATTTTTCCCAGTGTCTGCTTGGCGGCCCCGGTAAAGGCCCCTTTTTCGTAGCCAAACAACTCGCTTTCCAGGAGGTGCTCGGGGATCGCCGCACAGTTGATTGCCATCAGGCGCTTCTCGTGCCGCGTACTCAATTGGTGCAGGGCTTTCACCAGCACTTCCTTGCCTGTACCGCTCTCGCCCAGCATCATGACTGTGGCATTCGATGGCGCCACTTTCTCCACGTTGCGGCATACCTTGGCCATGCCGGGATCCCTGCTGATAATACCGGACAGGGGGGACTCGACGGTGGATTGATGCATCCGGTGGTTGTCCTGCTGCAGTGCGTGCAGGTAAAAGGCCCTCTTGATAATCAGACCCAGCATCTCGGGATCAAAAGGTTTTTGATTGAAATCGTAAGCGCCCATGCTGATGGCCTTCACCGCATTGGTATGATCATGCTGGCCGGTGAGGACGATCACCTTGGTTTCCGGCGCGAGCACCAGTATCTGTTCGAGAGTAGCAAAGCCCTCCGAGGCGCCATCGGGATCAGGAGGAAGCCCCAGGTCCATGGTGACCACCGCCGGCTCATGACGCCGAATCAGCGCCAGCGCGCTTTCTCGGTCCCCTGCCACCAACACTTCATACGCATCAAAGCTCCAGCGCAACTGTTTCTGCAGACCAGGATCATCTTCGACAATCAGCAGCTTTTTTTTATCTTCGCTCACCGGTTTCCTCTTGAGTCACTATGCGGGTTGGGCAACAGCCTGATCCTGAAAATGGAGCGGCAGGATCACGCGAAAAGTGGTGCCGTTTGACGGCTGACTGGCGACCTCAAGCTGGCCTTCCAGTTCGCGTACATACTCACGGATTTCAAACACGCCTATCCCCATGCCCGCTGCTTTGGTGGAGTCAAAAGGCTTGAACAAACGCTCCCGGATGAACTCCTCGCTCATGCCATGCCCGGTATCCTTGACCTCGACGATCGCGGTGTCTTCCTGCCTGGACAAACGAACCAGCACCTGTCCATCCTTGGGAGTGGCCTCGATAGCATTCTGTATGAGATGCCCGATCACCCGCTCGAGGCGTGTCCAATTAGCATGGACCTCCAGAGTGCCATCCAGTATCTCGAGATCTGGCTTCGGCTTGGAGGCAGAGTGAGCCACCACGGCATGCCGCAATAACTTGTCCATGGGAAGCGAGGTGTGTTCCTCATTCATGGGCTCGCCGCTTCTCAATTTCAGGGAGCACTCGTTTATCTTCTCAAGGAGCCCCGTCATTTTATGAACGGAATGCTCCAGCGTCTCGACCATATCTTTCTGGAATTCCGGTTTGCTCTTGTGTTGATCGGCATTGGAAAGCAGCAGCGCCAGTTGGGTTACCAGGTTTTTAAGATCATGCACCACAAAGGTGGACATGCGATTGAAAGAGGCAAACTGACGCGCCACCAACAGTGAATTATCCGCTTCCTGCTGAGCGAGATGGCTTGCAGCCTGGCAGCCGGCGATCTTGAGCAGATCGTTAACCTCCCAGTTCAACTTGATTCTGCTCCTGGGCTGGGCCAGCACCACAAAGCCAAACAGTCTCCCGTAATGAATCAGCGGAATCACCAGACTCGCCTTGGGAATGACGCTCAACCATTGAGGAATAGCCAGCTTGGCATATCTTTCCGGGTGAAGAGAGTAATCCTGCAAATCGATCACCCAGTGCTTGCTCTCGAGAAAATGGCAAAAGGCGCTGTTCAGCGGCTCGGCCCCGCTGGCCATGGGCATGTTCCAGTGCACCAGGAATTCGCAGTTGCCGGACTCCTTGCTGACCCATAGGGCTCCGCCGGGACTTTCCACCAAATCCGCGACGGCCTGGATGGTCCGTTCGCCCAATCCATGCCGGCCATCGGAGAGTGTACGGGTAAAACGCAGCCATTCCTCCCGATAGTCATAGTTGTAGCTAAAGAAATGTTTGCTGATGAAAACCCTGAGCCAGGAACGTAACCTTCTGGAAAACCACACCAGAAATAGCAGAACCAATGCGCCGAATAAAAAGGCCACCTGCAGAACCGTTCCCCAGTTTCCGCCAAAGTTGCGAATGTAGTAACCCGCTGCGGCCATGGCCAGCAAGTACACGCCGGCGCCAAATAATGCGGTGGAACTCAGAATGACCTGGCGGGATATGGAAAGGTTCAGCGACCAGTTCGGGTCCCGCGTTGCGGAGATGGCCACGAGAGGAACGACCAGTACATTGACCACCCCACGTGCGTTCCAGAGACCGACATCCACTCGCCCGAACACCATGGCTTCACTGTACAGGTAGAAATCGTAGGCGAATGCACCACCGACCCCAAGACATAGAAACACGATCCCCCAGCGCTCGTTGGGGGGAGCATTCCTGTAGATCTGTTCCACCAGAGCAATGCCGATGATCGCCATCATGACTCGCCCGACAATGCCGGTCAGGAAACCCATTGTTCCCAGGGGAAACCCGGAAACCGCATAGAAATTGTAATAGGAATAGACCAGGCCGAGAAGGAGAAAGAGATAGAAACCAGCAAGAATCACCGTGACCGGTCTCACACTCATGAAGGATCGACCTTCGACTTGGCGGAAAGGACCCAGCAGGGTCAGCAGGAAAAATGTCCAGATTCCACTGCGCAGGACCTCCAGGAGGTCCGAGCCGAGCGTGGACTGGTATCCGTGTGCAGCATGATAGGCAACTACACCCGACCAAAGCGCAGAAGTCAGGCAGGCTAGCGCCAGCAATTTTCCCGGCATACGGCCGCGCCAACTGGTCAGCGATAGCCCGAACAGGACTAGATATGCTAAAGCAGCCGCGGTATAGCTGATTACGCTGATGCTGGTCAACATGGGTAGAAGGTAGTCCGCAATTTAAACAGGATATTTATATTAACGCTGCGACGTCCGGTTCTTAAAGCTGGAGTAGAAAACAATGTCGGCTGCGCCTCATTGTTCCAGAATCTGGAGTCCTGCTTATTGCCTGCTGAAAAGGATATTCTGGATATCAATATCTTCATTTCAATGACATTAACCTGAAGGATTATAAATCTAATTTTGTAGCAGTGCGACCCTTGTTTTGACGATGCTTCAGAAAGGGCTGAACACGGCATCGGCAATATTGCCGGAATGAAGAACTAGCGGGTGAAATCACTGAATGGCAATAATACTTCGCCAAAATCTTGACGGAAGCTTGTCGCGGAAGAATTTGATGGAGGCGGGGGTCGGAATCGAACCGGCGTAGACGGCTTTGCAGGCCGCTGCATAACCACTTTGCTACCCCGCCGTTGGAACAGGAGCGCACAAAAACGTGCTAAGCAACTAAAAAGGGAAAGCTAACGCTTTCCCTCGGAATCTGGAGCGGGAAAAGAGACTCGAACTCTCGACCCCAACCTTGGCAAGGTTGTGCTCTACCAACTGAGCTATTCCCGCAATTAAGAAGCCGCTATTTTAGCGATTTTGAAGCCGGTGTCAAGACAGTGTGACATTCACTTTCCTTCATGCACCTGCGGTGCAGCCTGTTTTAGATAATAACCCATTGACCACAAAGTCAAAATCGCTGCAATATAAATCAGCCAGGTTCCCCAAACATGGGTGTCGATTACCTGAAATATGGGGTCATGGTACAGAAGCAGCAGAATCGCCACCATTTGTGCAGTGGTCTTGAGCTTGCCGATGAACGAAACCGCCACGCTTTTACCCTGGCCGATACCGGCCATCCATTCACGCAATGCGGAGATGGTAATTTCCCGGCCAACGATGACCAACGCGATCAGGGCTGGCACACGATCGAATTTCACCAGGATGATCAAGGCCGCCGCCACCATCAGCTTGTCAGCCACTGGATCGAGAAAAGCGCCGAAAGCAGTGGTTTGCTTCAGCACCCTGGCCAGATAACCGTCGAGCCAGTCAGTCGCTGCAGCCACGGCAAAAATCAATGTCGCGGTAAGGTTGACCCACTGCGGTTGCAACCAGGTGGCCGGCAGGTAGAATACGGCCGCAAACACCGGTATCAGCAGGATACGCAGCCAGGTCAGTAAGTTTGGAATATTCAGTGGCACTAATGCAATCCCTGGTAAATTTTTTCTGCCAGCATCTGGCTAATCCCCTCAACCTGGGCCAATTCGTCTACGCTAGCAGCTTGCACACCTTTCAAGCCACCGAAACGGGCCAGCAATTTCTGTCGCCGTTTTGCTCCTACCCCGCCGATATCCTCCAGAGACGAATGCAGGCGTGCCTTGCCGCGCCGCGCCCGGTGTCCAGTAATGGCGAAGCGGTGCGCCTCGTCGCGAATCTGCTGTATCAAATGCAGCCCGATATGATCAGCAGGTAATTGTAACGCCTTTTCGCCGCCCGGAAAAATCAGCTGCTCCAGACCGGCTTTGCGTTCAACTCCCTTCGCCACGCCGATCAGGCGGACATCGCTCAACCCCACCTCGGCCATCACCTCCTCGGCCACTCCCAGTTGCCCCTTGCCTCCGTCGATCAGAATCAGATCCGGCATGCACCCCTCACCTGCCGCAATCTTGCGGTAGCGGCGCGTCAGTACGTCACGCATGGCGGCATAATCATCCCCCGGCGTGATGCCGCTAATGTTGTAGCGCCGGTACTCGCCATTCTGCATGGCATAGTTGTCGTACACCACGCAGGACGCCACCGTCGCCTCCCCCATGGTATGACTGATATCGAAGCACTCGATGCGCTTTGTCCCCTCCGGCAGATCCAGCGCCTGGATCAACGCCTGCAGCCGCGCCTCCTGAGTAGATTGCTGGCTGAGCCGCTGCGTGATCGCGATCCGCGCGTTTTCCAGCGCCATTCTGAGCCACACCCGCCGTTCACCGACAGGGTTGGCGCTGATCTGAACTTTTCGTTTTGCCTGCTCTGTCAGCAGAGCCGCCAGCATGGCGTCATCCAGCTTTTCGCTGACGATGATCAAAGGCGGCACGGAGCGGCCGATATAATGCTGCGCCAGAAAGGCGTCCAGCGCGGTGACCGCATCGCACTCGTCTGCATTCTTGGGAAAGAAGCTTTTGTCCCCCAAATGCCTGCCTCCCCGGATCATCACCAGATTAACGCAAATCACACCTTCCGTTGCGGCGCAGGCAACCACGTCCGCGTCCAGTCCGCTCTCGCCGCTGACGAACTGCTTTTCCTGGATCGTGCGCAAGGCCATGACCTGATCGCGCAACACCGCCGCCGCCTCGTAGCGCTGTGCCTCCGCCGCCGACTGCATGGCCGCTTCCAGACGTTCCAGCACCTGCTGCTCCTTGCCTTCCAGAAACAACTCCGCCTCCTTCACATCCTGATGATAGCCTTCATCTCCGATCAAGCCGACGCAGGGCGCGGTGCAGCGCTTGATCTGGTACAGCAGGCAAGGACGGGTTCGGTTGTTGAAAACGCTGTCCTCGCAGGTGCGCAGCCGGAACACTTTCTGCAACAGCTGCATGCTCTCCCGAACCGCGCCAGCATTGGGGAATGGCCCGAAATATCGATTCTTCTTGTCAGGCGTGCCGCGAAAATATCCCAGCCTCGGGAAGTTGTGACCACTCAACATGATGTAAGGATAGGATTTGTCGTCGCGGAACAGAACATTGTAGCGGGGTGCCAGCGCCTTGATCAGGTTGTTTTCCAGCAACAGCGCCTCGCCTTCGGTGCGCGTAACAGTGGTCTCGATCTGGGCGATCTGCGACACCATTAGCCCGGTGCGCGGCGCCAGTGTGGTTTTCTGGAAGTAGGAGGAAACCCGTTTCTTGAGATCGCGCGCCTTACCGACGTAAATCACCTCTCCGCCCGAATTGAACATGCGGTATACCCCCGGAAGATGGGGCAGGCTGACAAGGAAAGGCTTGGAGTCGAACAAGGTCAGTTATCGTCGAGCAGTTCACCCGCAAACGCCCAATTTTCGTAGGGCATCTCATCGAAGGAAATAACTGTATAAGACCGGGGTTTGTTGGCAATGCGCTCGAGGGTATCGGTGACCTCCTCTGCGATTTTCTGCTTCTGCTCGCGGGTGAGCGACCCGGCGATGCGGATATTGACGTAGGGCATGTCAGCTCCTTGGCAAGTTGTTGCGGATGTTGGCGAACACGGACTCGAACATTTCAGCGGTAAGTCGTTTGGTCTGAGTATTATAGCGACTGCAATGATAGCTGTCGTACAGGGTCATCCCCCGAGGAAGCGCATGCACCGCGCCATGGCCGAAGGAAAAATCCTTGAGCTTGAGATCCAGCGCGCGCAGCACCGCCTGATGCGCGATCGTGCCCAGCGCGAGTATCGAGACCCCATCTCCAAGATCGGCGATTTCCCCGCCTAGATAGCCGTTGCACTGCCTGATTTCGGCAGGCTCCGGCTTGTTTTGCGGCGGTAAACACTTGACTGCGTTGGTGATGCGACAGTCGATCAATTCCAGTCCATCCTCCAAGCTGACCGAATCCGGTGCGCTGGCGAAACCATACTTATGCAACGTCCGGTACAGCAATATGCCCGCGAAATCTCCGGTAAACGGCCTTCCGGTGCGGTTGGCCCCGTGCATACCCGGTGCCAGACCGACGATCAGCAATTGCGGATCTACTGTGCCAAAAGGCGGCACTGGCCTGGCGTGGTATTCAGGATGATCGCTGCGCACCTGTTCCAGAAATCCAGCCAATCTCGGACATTTTATGCAGCTAGTTGAAAAGTCATAATTATTTGTTATTTCCATTGTCTGTTTTCACTTTTTTATTATAATTTCTAGGGAATACCACTATTCACCTATTGCTTCGCGTTAAAAATAGGATAAGGATATCGTTTCGAATAGTGTTTGTAATCTTCAAAAAACCCTCATGACCAACGAACCTATCTTGCAAGACCGTTTCGGCAGACGCGTCGAGTATCTGCGCCTGTCGGTCACCGACCGCTGCGATCTGCGCTGCACCTATTGTATCCCGGAAGGCTTCAAGGGTTTCGAGGAGCCCGAACACTGGCTCAGCTTTGACGAAATTGAACGTGTGATCGGTGCATTTGCCCGCCTCGGCGTCAGCAAAATCCGGCTGACCGGTGGAGAACCCCTGACGCGCCGCAACCTGCCTGATCTGGCACTCCGTCTGAGCGCCCTCGATGGCGTCAAGGATCTCTCCCTCAGCACCAACGCCACCCAGCTTGCCAAGCATGCGGTAGAACTCAAGAAAGCGAAAATATCCCGCCTCAATGTCAGCCTGGACTCCCTCGATCCGGAACGCTTCAGCCAGATCGTGCGGCGAGATTGTCTCGATCAGGTCCTGGCAGGATTGATGGCCGCTAAGGAAGCCGGCTTTGCCCCGATCAAGATCAACATGGTCGTCATGGCCGGGGTGAACGACGATGAAATCGACGACATGGTGGCGTTCTGCATCCAGCACGACTTCACCCTGCGCATGATCGAAACCATGCCGATGGGTGAAACCGGCAGGAACGCGCAATACCTTGATCTTCAACCCGTCAAGGCGCGCTTGCAGAAGCGCTTCGGACTGATCGACGGCGTGATGGCCGGTGGCGGCCCGGCACGCTATCTTAAATCCCCGGATGGTGCATTCACCGTCGGCTTCATCACCCCGATGTCGCAGCATTTTTGCGACACCTGCAACCGCGTCCGCTTATCCGTCGATGGCACCCTGTACATGTGCCTGGGCCAGGACGAAAGTTTAGCGTTGCGCCCCCTGCTACGTGCCGGCGCGACTGACGACGAGCTGGCTGACGCTATCCGCGCCGCTATCGAACTCAAACCCCAGCGCCACGAATTCCGCGAGAAACCGGGGCAGGTAGTTCGCTTCATGTCACTGACCGGCGGCTAAGAGCCTGTGCCACACCCACTGGTCGACTTCCATCTCGGCATCGCGCCGGACGATCACGGCAGAACATTCGACGCCATTCTGGCGCACGACGACGAATGGCTGGAATACACTCACAACTTCATCCAGTGGCTGTTCCCGCTGACCAGCATCAGCGGCGCCAACCCCGCCGCACCCACACTGGATGCCGCACAGATCGCCGAATTCCGCAGTAACCTGAGACTTCGAAAACAGCTGTTGCGCGCTTTCGATCGCATGCTGGGTTTTTACGGCCTGGATAGAACTCCAGACAGCATTACCAAGGCGCCTAACTGGGAGCAGCGCAAATCGCTCTGGTTTACCCACCCCAGCCACAACCATCTGCGTATTACCCGGATACTCAAGTGCCTGAACACGCTGGCGCTGGAGCAGGAAGCGCGGCTACTTTACAACAACTTGATCGCATTGAAAGAAACCGAACCGGACTGCGACATCCCTGCCACAGCGTTCTCCTACTGGGCTGATGCGACTCACCCTTAATCGAGTGACTACAAACCTCGAATCGACCAAGGACAATCACCCTATTTAGACCCGGTTCTAGCTCTATTAGGTCGATTCGCGACACTGAGAGGACCTTCAGCCAATCTGAAGCAGATCTTCAGCGAACGAATCCAGGAACAAAGATGGCGACCAATAGCCGCCATCTTGGTGAGTTCAAAATAATATCAAACTGCTTTGCGCTTACGCGCTACCCCAACCAAACCAATTAGGCCAGACCCCAGCAACCAAGCCGCGGCAGGAAGGGGCACCGGTGCAACCAGCGGGTCTTGGCCCTGCAAACCAAAGGTGACGCGCAATCCGGCGAAAGGGCCATTCTGCATGACTCCTTGGCCTGCCATATAGGCTAGGCCAGTATGATAATTCATGGCGCTACCTACTGCGGTATCGTTATAATCATCACCAGTCCACATATCATATACATTAAACGAATAAGCCGCGTTTGTACTGAGCGGCACAATACCCATATCGATACCTTTGTTCGGCCCCCAGTCGGCAAATATATGAGTATTGAGCGTCCAATGACCAGTGCCATCACCATTATCAACTAGTGCTCCTGTCGCATTTCCATCGACATAAACGGTTGCAGTCATCCCGTAGAAATCGGACGATCCAAGCACAACGTGGTTAAGGGTAGCGCTCAAGCTTGAAGAGCCTTGACCTGGGCCAATATGGTTAAATTGAGTTGCCGCAAAGTTAATCTGGTAACCCGTGGTGTTTAAAGTAGCACCCCCAACCCCAAACCATCCTCCAGCACCATCCGGGGCATCAACATTGAACTGCCCACCTAATAAATACATGGAAAAATTATTGACTGTTTGAGTAAAGTCCCCTGGGACATTCAACCAATCTGTACCACAACCGGAACTGGGGCACGTTGTTGCATTTGCACCAGTCGCACTGAGCAAACCAATGATTAGAGTAGCAGCAAAGATAGTGTGTTTTTTGGTGTTCATAGACTACTCCGATTTGGTTAAATTAATATTCCAAATGGGTAAGCAAATATCATGCCGAAAATTACAATAGCAATTGATTCATAATATTAAAAAAATGAAGCTCATCAAGGCTTCAAGAAATGTAAAGTTATTCGACAATACTCGAGCACCCAAAAACCGGGGTGGATTATTGAATGCGCCGAACAATTCTTTCTGCCACCCGCGCCGCGCCCATCAGACCGACCTTGGGGTTGAGCACGACATGTACGGGAATATTCCCCAGAAGCCCGGCAAAACGCCCCTTATCACAAAAAACGTGTAGAAATTCGCCGTTTTCCAACTTGCCCATGATCTGTGGTGCGATGCCGCCGGCTATGTACACGCCACCATGCGCCAACACTTTGAGTGCCAGGTTGCCGGCTTCAGCACCATAGACGCGCACGAACAGGTCAAGCGCCGCCACGGCCAGATCATCCTTGCCGCCCATGGCGCTATCCGAAATCGCCGCCGCAGGGTCGCCAGCCTTCATCGCGGATTGTAGTTCCGCTGTTGCCTGCAGGCCTCGGCTCTCGCTCAGGAATTCGAAGATATTCACCAGGCCCGGGCCGGACACCAGCCTTTCGTAGGAAACATGGCCATAACGCGCGGCAAGATAGCGCAGCAACTCAATTTGCAGCGCATCGGTCGGAGCAAAATCAACATGGCTACCCTCTGACGGAAAGGCTTCGTAATAGCTCCCCTGCCAGACCATGAAGCCTTCACCCAAGCCGGTACCGGCACCGATGACCGCACGCACGCCACCTTGCTGCGGCGCGCCGTCTTGCAGGGTTGCCAGGTCCTGGCTTTCCAGAGCCTCGATACCGTAAGCCACAGCCTGGAAATCGTTGATCAAGCGAACCTGTGGTATGTGAAATTCCGCAACGATCGAAGCCTCTTCGATCTGCCATGGCAGGTTGGTTATATTCGCCCGCCCGGCTTCCACCGGGCCGGCCACGCCAAAACAGGCTGCGGCAAGGGAGGCGACAGGAAAATCACTCAGGAACGCAGCGATAATCTGGTTCAGGCTGGCGTATGACGCGCTGTCGAAGCGCCGCTCGGCAAGCACGCCGCCCCCGGACTCAAAAATCTGAAGCAGCGTCTTGGTGCCACCGATGTCACCGGCGAGCAAGGTTTTCTTGATAGAAGTATTCATGACCGGAATGATAAACTACTCTGCAAGATAATGCCGTTTTCACGGCATCAACACATCGAAGCGAGGCCTCATGCACCCGGCAATTGATGAAGCGGTTTCTCAGGCAGGCCAGATCATCCTCGGCAAGGAACGACAGATCCGGCTCGCCTTCGCCTGCCTGCTGGCACGCGGACACCTTTTGATCGAGGACATACCGGGCGTCGGCAAGACCACCCTGGCGCACGTGCTGGCGCAGATCCTGGGGCTCGGCTTCCAGCGCATCCAGTTCACCAGCGACCTGCTGCCCGCGGACGTCCTCGGCGTTTCAGTCTACGACCGGGAAAGCGCCGCCTTCAAGTTCCACCCCGGGCCGATTTTCGCCCAGCTCATCCTGGCCGACGAAGTCAACCGCGCTACCCCGAAAACCCAGAGCGCTCTGCTCGAAGCGATGGAGGAGCACCAGGTCACGGTCGAGGGCGAAACCCGCCCTCTGCCTGAGCCATTTTTCGTCATTGCCACACAAAACCCGACACACCAGATTGGCACCTTCCCCCTGCCGGAATCGCAGCTCGACCGATTCCTGATGCGAATCGATCTGGGCTACCCGGACGCGAGGTCGGAACGTGCCCTGCTTCAGGGAAGCGACCGCCGCAGCCTGATCGCGCAGCTTAAACCCTGCGTGGACGGCAGACAGTTGGCCGCCCTGCAGGAAAACGTCCGCAACGTGCATATATCCGCAGCCCTGCTAGATTACCTTCAGGCCCTGCTCGAATTTACCCGCCACTCCCCGCTCTACGACTGCGGACTTTCGCCGCGTGCCGGTCTGGCACTGCTGCACAGCGCACAAGCCTGGGCCTTGATGGAAGGCCGCGACTACGCCATGCCGGAGGACCTCCAGGTGGTGCTGCCCAGCGTGGCCGGCCATCGCCTGCGCTTCGCTCACGGCGAAACGGGCGCAGAGTCATCCAGCCCCGCCCAACGACTGCTCGGCGCTGTCGCCATTCCCTAGGGGCCGGCCAGAGTCATGACGTTTCGACTCTTCAACCGCCCGGTGTGGCGACGGATTTTCAACCGGATCGATGTGGAGCAAGGGCCGATTACCCTCGACCGCCAGCGGATTTTCATCCTGCCTACGCGCCACGGCCTGATGTTCGCCGCGGTTCTGTTGCTAATGCTGGTCGGTTCGATCAACTATTCCCTTAGTCTCGGTTTCGTTCTCACTTTCCTGCTGGGCGGCATGGCGCTGGTCTCGATTCTGCACACCTACCGCAACCTGGCCCAGCTCACGGTAAGCGCCGGCAAAACGATGCCAGTCTTCGCCGGTCAACAGGCCAGCTTCGCCTTCGGCCTGCACAACTCAAGCGCTACTGAACGTTACGCTGTCGGCGTGATGCTTGAAAAACCGCAGCCACAGTTCGTGGACGTTCCTGCCGGTGAAACCGTGACCACCGCACTCGCGCTGCATGCCCCGCAGCGCGGCATCCTCCGGCTTGGACGCTTCACCCTGTTCACCCGATTCCCGCTGGGCCTGTTCCGCGCCTGGTCGAAGCTCGATCTGGATATGACTTGTATCGTTTATCCGCAGCCGGATAGCGTAAGGCTACCCCAGCTCAGTGGCATTCAGGGCCGTGGCGACAGGGCAATCGCAGCCGAAGGCAGCGAGGACTTTCGCGGCATGCGCCCTTACCACACTGGCGATTCGCTGCGCCACGTCGCGTGGAAGGCAATGGCACAAGGACGGGGGATGCTGACCAAGCAGTTTACCGGTCAGGCTCTGCCTGAACTCTGGCTGGATTGGGACGACCTCGCCGGCATGACCACCGAACAACGCCTTTCCCGCCTGTGCCGCTGGGTGCTGGATGCACAGATTGCCGGCCTGAGCTACGGCCTGCGGATACCCGGCTCCACCCTGGCACCAGACAACGGCGAGGCGCATCAGCGCACCTGTCTGGAGGCGCTGGCGCTGTTTGGCATAGCCCCACACATACATAATGCGCATCCGGCTAAAACTCAATAACAACACCTGGCTGCTGGCCGCAATAGCGCTTGCCATCGCCCCGCACACCTCGCGCCTGCCGATCTGGATCAGCCTGCTCTGTCTAGCCGTTGGCGCGATGCGCCTGTTCCAGGTCCACCTGCCTGCCCGTTGGCTGTTGATCACGCTTGCTACTGCCACTGCAGCGGGCATTTACGCCACCTACCATACGCTGCTCGGGCGCGATGCGGGAGTCGCCCTGTTAATCGCGATGCTGACCCTCAAGCTGCTCGAATCCAGAACATTGCGCGACAGCATGGTAGTCATCTTCATCAGCTATTTCCTGCTCATCACCCACTTCCTCTATTCGCAGTCGATTCCTACCGGCCTGTACCTGCTGCTGGTAGTACTGGTCATCACTACCGCCCTGATCGGGCTCAACCATCCAGGCAGACAAATCGAACCGCGCAAGCTGCTACGCATGGCCGCCGAACTGCTGGGCCAGGCCGTACCGGTCATGCTGGTACTGTTCCTGTTTTTTCCGCGCGTACCGGGCCCGCTGTGGGGCATGCCAGGCGACGCCTATGAGGGAATGACGGGGTTGAGTGACAGCATGACACCCGGCAGCATCAGCAAATTGAGTCAATCCGGCGCAGTCGCTTTCCGCGTGGCTTTCGATGGACCACCACCCAAGCCGGAACAGCGCTACTGGCGCGGCCCGGTGCTGGATTTCTTCGATGGGCGGAGCTGGTCGACCACGGCAGCACCTGACCGAAAACAAGCCGGCATAGCCGTAACAGGCGATCCAGTCAGCTACACGCTGACGCTAGAGCCGCACAACAAACGCTGGCTGCTTGCGCTGGATCTGCCTGCCAAACTGCCGCCAGCCAGCCGCCTTGGCGCACATTATGAACTCCTCGCCGACCAGCCGGTGAGGCAGCGCCTGCGCTATCGCGCAGTATCCTATCCCGATTACCAGGCCGGTCTCAACCCAGGTGACAAAGAAATCAATCTTTCGCTGCGGCTACCTTCATTCGGCAACCTCAAGACACGGGAGATGGCGGGTACCTGGAAACGCACCGCGAAAGACGATGGAGAAATCGTGAGTCGTGCTCTGGAAATGTTTCGAAGCGAGGCCTTCTTCTATAGCCTCACTCCCCCACTACTCGGAGCCAATTCGGTGGACGAATTCCTGTTCGATACCCGGCGCGGTTTCTGCGAGCACTATGCCGGCAGTTTTGTCTTCCTGATGCGCGCAGCCGGCGTGCCAGCCCGTGTGGTTACCGGCTATCAGGGCGGAGAACCCAACCCGTTTGGTAATTACCTGATTGTGCGCCAGTCCGACGCTCATGCCTGGGCTGAAGTCTGGCTCGAGAATCGGGGTTGGGTGCGCGTCGACCCAACTGCGGCGGTTGCCCCACGACGCATAGAATCCGGCCTGGCTGCCGCGCTTCCGGCAGGCGAACCGCTTCCGCTGCTGGCACGAATGGATAGCGCCTGGCTGATGCAGTTGCGGATGAGCTGGGATACGCTGAACAACGACTGGAACCAGTGGGTGCTGGGCTACGATCAGGAGCGGCAGTATGACTTGCTGTCACGCCTGGGATTCGAGATGGCTTCGTGGAAGGAACTGGCGGTCAGCCTGGCGGCTGGCGTTGGGGCGCTGCTACTGGTGCTTTCCGGCTTCATGCTGTGGCGGCGCGTCCCAGTTGACGCTGACCCGGTCACCGTGATCTATCAGCGCTTTTGCCGCAAACTGGCACGTGCCGGGATCATCCGCCAACCCAACGAAGGCCCGGCAGATTTCGCCCAACGTACGGCCATGTTGCGCCCCGATCTG
Organism: Gammaproteobacteria bacterium; assembly: GCA_018823025.1. Taxonomy (GTDB): domain Bacteria; phylum Pseudomonadota; class Gammaproteobacteria; order Burkholderiales; family Sulfuricellaceae; genus Sulfuricella. Next base: position 17,894 of record JAHJJI010000043.1, read on the forward strand.
ACACTAAGCACGGCATCGATCAGCGCGCTTTATATCGCACTGCGTTATGCATCGCACCCAAATGCCTCCGACTTGCGACAGTTCGGGAAGCGAGTAAGCGCCTTCAGGATAAAATAAGGTTGAAGGACACGTGCTTCCAACCCTTACGCAGTTTCAATTATCTCAACAGGAATGCCGGCAACGACCCGGTCAAACAGATCCAGAATATCTTCATTTCGCATCCTCACGCAGCCCTTCGAGCCGGGCACACCCATCTCCGCTCCGTCCGGCGAACCGTGGATGTAAATGTAGCGACGCATGCTATCGACCATGCCAAGCCGGTTCCTGCCTGGCTCGCAGCCTGAAAGCCAGAGGATACGGGTGAGTATCCAGTCGCGGTCGGGAGATTGCGCGCCCAGTTCCGGCGTATAAATTTCCCCGGTCGACCGGCGCCTGACGAACACGCTGTTGACGGGCTGCCCCGCCCCGATTTTGGCACGAATAATGTGCGACCCACGCGGCGTACAGTAGCTGCCGCTTTCCTCTCCGACCCCGTTTAGAGCGGTGGAAACGATATAGCGCCTGATCAGCGCGTCCTGGTCATCAAACAATTCCAAGGTTTGGTCGGCGACGACTATCCTAATTCGCAACGTTATTGCCCTTTCCGCGCCGCTGCGCAAAAAAACCACTCAACAGGCTGCCACATTCGTCAGACAGAATCCCGCCCATTACCTCGGCATGGTGGTTCAGCCGGGTCTCGGCGGGAAGATCGACAATGCTGCCACAGGCGCCGGTCTTCGAGTCGGAAGCGCCGTACACCACCCGCTCGATACGAGCATGAAATATCGCTCCCATACACATGACGCAAGGTTCCAGGGTAACGTAAAGGGAACAACCGACCAGTCGGTAATTGCCGAGATTCTCGGCAGCATTGCGCAAGGCCATGATTTCCGCGTGGGCACTGGGATCGTGGCGCGAAATTGGCGCATTGAAACCACGCCCGACAATCTCCCCATTTTTCACCACTACCGCGCCCACGGGCACCTCTCCCGCAGCCCAGGCTTCGCGAGCAAGGACTAGCGCCTCGCGCATGCAACGCATATCCAATGAATCATCTTCCATAACAGGTAAAACTATCACAGTTCCAGTGGGCTGGTCACGCCTTTACCACCCGAAGTAAAATAGGTGGGTTGCGAACCAGGACAGAATTGGCGTCCAGGTACATCGTTAGGCATTAACCCAGAAAACTGGAAGACAATTACGTGCAAGATCCACAACATCAAGATGACATTCTCCGCGCCAGCCTGAATAGGGAAACAGCCCGGATTGCCTGGAAGGAATTGTTTCGTTTTTTTGCCGCCGGAACGGTCATTTCGGTCAGCGAGGAACTGGATCTGGTTGAGGTCGCCATTCAAATCTCGAACGACAATAAGACAACGATCGAACAATGGATGCTCGAGAATCGAATTGGCAAGGTATCCGATGCACAGGCCAAAGACTGGCTGGAAACAGATACCACCTTATGGGCAGTGGTAGTCAGACCGTGGATACTGGTTCAGCAGATCACCGAATAAACCCATCAAACCCACGCTCCGACTTCTACTGCCAGACCGTTGAATCTGCAAGCATCAATTCGAACGGGCTCAGGCTAGTCTTCACTCCCACTCAATTGTAAACAGTGCATTCATCAAATTGATTATATTCGTAATTTTATTGCAAAAACTTGACGATACCATTGTTTATACCATTCTCAAAAATACTACTTTACTATAGATATATTAAGGCACAGATTACCGACATCCTTACTGTATCGTGACGTTGCCATCACACGCCTGCAATCCCGATTGAAGGCAGATGAGCGTTCAATTATCCGCATTCAAATCAGCCATCAGTGCATCAACGCTGTCGAAACACATACCCTTGCCTAATTCGAGTTCAGCAATGGACTTACGAGTAGTCGCGTTCGGCACTTTTACATCAAATGGAAAACGGTGCTCATCGGCCACACGCTGCATCAGTAAGCGAATAGCGTCCGAGATAGACAGGCCCATTGCTTCCAGTGCATCAGCAGCACGTTTCTTAGTGGCTGCGTCAATACGAGCGCGAACATACGTGTCAGCGGTACTCATAGCGACCCTCTTCTAAACCTATGTTTGGCAGAGCTTGATTGTATCGCAAAGCAACTAGTACCATGTAACATTAATTATTTCGTATTATAGTGCCATCTGGCATACTGGCGGAAACCTCAAAAAAGGAGTCCGCCATGTCACCGAGATACCGGGTAACGCTCACCGAACAAGAGCGCAACGAACTTGATGCTTTAA